>CAZKEX010000064.1:0-16204 GCA_964551895.1 uncultured Caldilineaceae bacterium
CGTAGAATTCTACGCCGCTCCCTTTCAACCAGCCAGCCAACCAACCAGCCAACTAACCAACCAACCAACTAACCAATAATCGTCCGGCTCTGCTCGTGCATGTACAACGCCAGGGTATAGAAGCTGCCGATGCCCTTGCCGCTGGAGCCGCTGCCCTTCCAGCCGCCGAAGGCTTGGACGCCGGGCCAGGCGCCGGTGGTGGCGCCGCCGGGGCGGTTGGTGTAGATGGTGCCGGCCTGGATGTTGTGCAGGAACCAGTCGATCTCGTCCTGGTCTTTGCCATAGAAACCGGCGGTGAGGCCGTAGATGGTGTCGTTGGCCTTGGTCATGGCCTCGTCCAGATTCTTCACCCGGGCCACGTAGAGGATGGGCAGGAAGAGCTCGTTCTTGACCAGTTCGTGGTCTTCGGGCAGGTCGGTGATGATGGCAGGCTCCACGAAGTAGCCCTTGCCCAGGTCGCCGTCGGTCAACACGTTGCCGCCGTAGACGACCGTGCCATCCTCACGGGCCTTGGCCACAAAGCGCTGATAGTCTTCGTAGGCGCCCTTGTCGATCACCGTGCCCATGTAGGTATCCCGGTTGCGGGGATCGCCGACCTTCATGGCTTGGGTCTTGGCCACCAGCTTGGCCATGAACTCGTCGTAGACCGCGTCCTCCACATAGAGCCGGGAGCAGGCGGAACATTTCTGGCCGTCCAGCCCAAAGGCAGAGCGGGCCGCGCCCAGGGCGGCGATGTCCAGATCAGCCGTGCGGGAGACGATGGCCGGGTTTTTGCCGCCCATCTCGATGATGGTGGGGCGGGGATAGGGGCCGGAGATGCCCTGCATGGCCACCTTCATGCCGATCTCGTAGGAGCCGGTGAAGGTCCACCCGGCGATGGCCGGGTTGTCCAGCAGTTCCTGGCCCACGCTGCGTCCGGGCCCGCTGACGTAGTTGAAGACGCCATCGGGCAGGCCAGCCTCGGCGAAGAGTTCGGCGGTCTTCCAGCCGTTGAAGAGGGTGCTGGACGCGCCCTTGAAGACCACCGTGTTGCCCGTGACCAGCGCGGCGGCAATCGGTGCGCCGGAGAGGGCCATGGGGAAGTTGAAGGGGGAGATCACGGCCCAGACGCCGAAGGGACGCAGGACGCTGAAGTTGTTCTCGGTGGGGTCGTTGGGGTCCAGCTTGCCCAGGGTGCGCAGGAAGCCGCCGTTGTCCTCCATGGACTGGGCGTAGTAGCGCAGCAGGTCCGCGGTCTCTTCGACTTCGCCCATGGCTTCCAGGCGGCTCTTGCCCACTTCCAACACCATGACCGCGCTGAGTTCGAAGATGTTGTCGCTGATGTTGTCGGCAATGCGGCGCATGATGGCGACCCGCTCTTGCCACGGGGTGGCTTCCCAGATGGGGGCGGCTTTTTTGGCCGCGGCGATGGCGGCTTTGGCATCGGCCAGGGTGCCTTTCTGGGCCTTGCACAGGAGCATCCCCGTGTCGATGGGGCTATAGCTGTTCATCTTTTCAGCGGCAAAGACCTTCTTGCCGTCGATAAACATGGGCACTTCTGTGCCCACCCAATTGGCCTGCACAAACTCGATGGCCTTGTCGAAGGCGGACTGCAACTCCTCGTTGTCCGCGGACATGGTTGCGTAGGTGATCTTGAACTTTTGTGCCATGCTAAACCTCCTTGTTCAGCGAAAAAAAATGGTGAATTGAAATTTGAAGATTGTGAATTTTGATTGGCGTGATGGTCACGCCCGAACAGGGTTGAGACCAAGGGTATTGTATCATATTTGCGCCATTACCCCGATCCCTTGTCCCCAAGATCCGCCGGTGCTATACTACGCTTCATGTTGATAGATTGATAGCAGTAAAGCAAGGAGTAAGGAGTAATGAGTAAGACGTGGTACGGAATTCCCCACAATGGCGACATCCCCTCAACCACGCCTTACTCATTATTCATTACTCCTTTTCCACAAAAGGAGCCATAGACCATGACAACCGCCAACAAACTGGCCTGGATCGAAGACGCCCTGGCCGATCTCAAGGACAAGGGGCTGTTCACCACCATCCGCACCATCCAGTCGCCCCAGGGCGGGCGGTTGCGGGTGGATGGGCAGGATGTACTCAACTTCTGCTCGAACAACTATTTGGGGCTGGCCAACGACCCCCGGCTGGTGAGCGCGGCGTCCGCGGCCATGGAGGAGATGGGCGTGGGGCCAGCCGCGGTGCGCACCATCGCCGGGACCACGAGTTTGCACATCGAGCTGGAGAAGCGGCTGGCCGCCTTCAAGGGCGCGGAGGCCGCGGTGCTATTCCAGTCGGGCTTCACGGCCAACCTGGCCACCATCCCGGCCCTGGTGGGCAGGGGAGATGTGATCTTCTCCGACGCCCTCAACCACGCCAGCATCATCGACGGCTGCCGTCTGAGCCGGGCCAAGATCATCGGCTATGCCCACAACGATCCCCAGGATCTGCATGCCCAGCTTCAGGCCCACCGCCACGAATACGCCAAGGCGTTGGTGGTCACCGACGGCGTCTTCAGCATGGATGGGGACATCGCCCCCCTGCCCGAACTGACGGATCTGGCCGAGGCTTTCGGCTGCATCATGATGGTGGACGACGCCCACGGCGAAGGGGTGATGGGTCACGGGGGCCGGGGGATTGTGGACCACTACGGCTTGCAGGGCCGGGTGGATGTGGAGGTGGGCACCCTCTCCAAGGCCTTTGGGGTGGTGGGGGGCTATGTGTCGGGCAACCGCATCATCGTGGAATGGCTGCGGCAGCGGGGCCGCCCCTATCTCTTCTCCTCCGCCATGACCACGCCGGACACCGCGGCCTGCTTGGCCGGGGTGGATGTGTTGGAAGGCAGCACGGAGTTGGTGGATCGCCTTTGGGCCAACACCCGCTATTTCAAGGCCGAAATGGAGAAGTTGGGCTTCGACATCGGCCACAGCGTCACCCCCATCACCCCGGTGATGCTGGGGGACGAGCAGCTTACCCAGCGGTTCAGCCGGGAACTCTTCAAGGCCGGGGTCTTCGCCACGGCCATCGCCTTCCCCACGGTCGCCCTGGGCAAAGCCCGCATCCGGGCCATGATCTCCGCGGCGCATAGTCGGGCGGAGTTGGATGAGGGGTTGGCGGTCTTTGCGAAGGTGGGGCGGGCTTTGGGGGTGATTAGTTGATTGGTTGATTGGTTGATACGTTGATTGGCCTGGACAGCAACCAAGTGCATAACAATCAACCAATCAACCAATCAACCAATCAACCAATCAACATATCAACGTATCAACCAATCAACCAATCAACACTTTCACGCTATAAACAATCAACATCTGCCCCGGCCCATAGGTCAGCCAGACCAGGTCGTGCATGAAGGGGAATTTGACGCTGCGGAAGAGTCCCCAGGCCAGGATCAGGTCGCTGAACAGGAAGAGGGCGGCCCCCACGGCCAGGCCGGTGAAGGCGGATTGCTGCACGGCCATGCCCGTGGCGATGCCGGCGGTGCTGGCCAGGAGCAAGGAATAGGGCAGGGCCAGCCGGTGCATGGTGCGCTGGGGCTGGCCCCAATAGACCACGCCAAACCAGCCCACGGCCCCGATGATCAGCCACGCTAGCCAGGCACCCCAATGCACGGACAGCCCGGCGCTGCCGCCGATCCACCCAAACATGCCGATGAGATAGGCCACATGGCCCAGACCAAAGGCCCCCATGCCGATCAGCACCGGCTCGATGCTGGTTTCCGGCAGTTGATCCGCCAGGGCCAGATCGCCCACAAAGCCCAGGGTCATGCCCAGGGCGATCCAGAGGGCGGTGGCCTGGGCCGGGCCGCCCCAGGCCACGACGGCCCAACTCCATGCCGCCATCACCAAGGCCGCGGACGACCCCATGCGCGCCCAGGTGGGGATGCGTCGGTCCCCCGCCGGGTTGCGCCGATCCCCCAGGACAAAGCCGCCAAAGAGCAGCACACCCCACAAGATTCCCAACCCCAGCAGCCAATAGCCCATCCACCCCAATTCTGCCACGCCCATTTTGCGCCTCCTCGCCAACTTCATTCGCATTGATTTATCGCAACTGTTCGGTCAAGAAAAAAATAGAACACGGATTGAACGGATGAAACGGATTTCCACTGATTTTAAGAAGAAAATCCGTTTTTGATCCGTAACATCCATCTGATCCGTGTTCTATTTTTTAAGACTCGCTGAACGATTGCAATTTATCTGTTTGGTCTTTCCAGTCTGTTTCCAGAGTCTACCTTTTATGTTACTATTACATTGACCATTCGCCCAGCCATTGCATGCCTTACAATCTACCCTCTCCCGATTCTCACTCTATTCTCACGCCATCCACAGGAGGCTCTGACCGTGAAAATTCCTCTACTTATCCACGCCACCCACGAAGCCGGGGTCAAAGTTGGCGGCATCGGCGCGGTGTTGGACGGTCTGCTCGGCTCCCCGGTCTACAGCGAACAGGTGGAGCGCAGTATCCTGGTTGGCCCCATGGCCGGCTGGGACCCGATTGAAATGGAGCGGTTGACCAGTCCTCGCAACGGGTTGACCATCCACTATAGCAGTCTGCACGGCATCTTTGACGGGGTGACGCCGGACAAGCGGCTGGCCTTGCAAAAGGTGGAGCAGACCTTCCAGATCGGCCTGCTCTATGGCGAACGCAAGTTTGCCGGTCATAGCCATGAGGTGGTTTTGGTGGATGCCACCAACCCCAACATGCAGCAGGTCAACGCCTTCCGCTTCTACCTTTGGCAACATTTTGGCATCGACAGCGGACGCTATCAGCACGATTCCGAGTTCAACCTCTACTTTTCCATTGCCCAGCCCCTCTTCGCCGCCCTCAAAGCCCTGAATGTGGACTATGGCATGGCCCCCAACGACAAGTTCGTCTTGGCCCACGAATGGCTGGGGATGCCCGTGGTCTTCGCCGCCCAGATGAGCGAGCCGGGCCAGTGGCGCACCATCTTCTATGCCCACGAGATGGCCACGGCCCGGCGCCTGGTGGAGGAGCACAGCGGCCACGATACCCGTTTCTACAACGCCATGTTCAAGGCCGCGGACTGGAACCTGAGCCTGGATACCATCTTTGGCAACCAGGACGACCTCTACAAAACCCCCATCCTGCGCCAGGCCGCGGTGTGCGATAACATCTTCTCCGTGGGGGATCTGGTCACCCAAGAGCTGCGCTTTATGAGCGGGGGTTTCTACCACGCCAACATCGATCTGGTCTACAACGGCGTGCCCTCTTTTGACATTTCGCTGGAAGAGAAGCTGGTCTCCAAGGCCCGCATGCAGCAATATGGCGAAAACCTCTTCGGCTTCCGCCCGGACTATGTCTTCACCCACGTCACCCGCATGGTCCTCTCCAAGGGCATGTGGCGGGATCTGCGGGTGCTGGAGCATATGGCCCCCAAACTGGCCGCCGAAGGCAAGAGCGCCATCCTCTACGTCCTCAGCACCAGCGTGCCCGCCGGGCGCAAGTCCGAGTGGGTGGCGGCCTGGGAGCAGCAATATGGCTGGCCGGTGAACCACCGTGGGGACAACGGAGATCTGATCGGCCAGGAGGCGCCCTTCTTCTTTGACGGCATCGAACCCTTCAACCGCCGCTTTCCCAATGTGAAGGTGGTGCTGGTCAACCAGTTCGGCTGGAGCCAAGAGCGCTGCGGCCAGCGCATGCCCGCGGACATGGAGTTCATGGACATCCGCAAGGGCAGCGACGTGGAGTTTGGCCAGAGCATCTACGAGCCCTTTGGCATCGCCCAGGTGGAGCCGTTGAGCTTTGGGGCCATCTGCTGTGTCAGCAACGTCTGCGGCTGCGTGGGTTTTGTGGAGCGGGTGGCCGGGGACATCGCAGACGTGCCCAACGTGGTGGTGGCCGACTATGTCACCCTGCCTTGGGGCTACTGGCTCAACAGCCCCTACGACGCCCTCACCATCGATGCCAGCACTCGCGGCCACATCGAAGGGACCAACAGCGCCCAAGCCGCCGACGAGATCTTCCACGTCCTGCCCCGCGATGCCGACCAAATGCAAGCCCTCCTTGACCGGGGCCAAGAGATCGCCCGGGGCATGAGCTGGGATGTGGTGGTGGCGGACTATTTGGTACCAGCGTTGAACAACGCGCGCAAATAAGATTTTCTGAGGGTCACTATGATGCATGTTCGGACAGCGGAACGACAAGATAAATCGATCATGATTGATGCACTTGTGGCGCGTATTGTGAAAGAATACAATCCGCGCCAAGTGATCCTGTTTGGCTCCCATGCCTATGGCGAGCCAGATTCGGACAGCGACATCGATCTGCTGATTCTGAAAGAGACCGATGACCGTTTTATTGACCGATGGACAAAAGTGCAGAAGATCCTCATTGGCGCAAGCACATCCGTTGCAGTTGACACCGTGGTTATGACACCTTCCGAAGTCCAAGATCGTCTTGCTCGCGGGGATCAATGGGTGGCAGAAATCTTGCAACGGGGAAAGGAAGTCTATGTCCACGCCGAGTCTTGACCTCTCCCGCTACCAACGCCAAATGATCTTCCCCGGCCTGGGCGAAGCGGGCCAACGCCGCTTGGCCGACAGCGCCGTGGTCCTCGTCGGCTGTGGGGCGACGGGGACCCATTTGGCCGGGATGTTGGCCCGGGCCGGGGTGGGGCGGCTGCGCATCATCGACCGGGATTTTATCGAGCTGACCAACTTGCAGCGCCAGACCCTCTTCGACGAGACCGACATCGCCGCCAACCTGCCCAAGGCGGAGGCCGCGGCCCGCAAACTGCGGACGGTGAACAGCGCCATCGAAATCGAAGCCGTGGTGGCGGATCTCAACCCCGGCAATGTGTTGGACCTGCTCCGGGACGCCACCCTGGTCATGGACGGCACGGACAACTTCTCCACCCGCTATCTGCTCAACGACGCCTGCTTGAAGCTGGGGCTGCCCTGGGTCTACACCGGGGTGATCGCCTCCTATGGCATGACGGCCACCTTTGTGCCGGACGCCGCCGCGCCCAAGCTGCCGGGCAACCGCAACGCCACAGGCTGCATCCACTGCGCCCTGGGGGAGATGCCGGCGCCGGGGACCACGGCCACCTGCGACACGGCCGGCGTGGTCGGTCCCGCGGTGGCGTTGATCACCGCAGTGGCGGCGGGGGAGGCCATGAAGCTGCTGATCGGCAGCGGGGATCTGAACCCTGGGCTGATCCATATGGACGTGTGGAGCCACGACTACGAGCGCTTCCAGTTCCCCCGCCGGACCGACTGCCCGGTGTGCGGGGAGACGCCCAGCTTCGCCTTTTTGGACGCCCAAATCGGCACCACCAGCGCCAGCCTGTGCGGACGCAACGCGGTCCAAGTGACCACCTTTGGCGGCGGTCGGCTGGATTTGGCCCAGGTCGAGCGGGCCATGCAGGCGGTCAGCGGTGATGTAAACCGCAACGAGTTTCTGCTCAAAGCCCAGATCGATGGCTACGAATTCACCGTCTTCCCGGACAACCGGGCCATCATCAAGGGCACGGACGACGAGGATCTGGCCAAGAGTCTGTATGCCCGGTACATCGGCGGATGACAGAACAGGCGAGGGTGCGCACCTTTCAAGCGGCGGATCTGCCCACCGTGGTGGCCTATTGGAACCGCGCCTTTGGGGATCAGCCCAATTTCCGGCCCACAACAGAGGATGAATTTAGGGATCGGGTGCTGGACTGTGCCCTGTTTGATCCCAGAGGCTTTTTTCTGGCTTGGGCCGGGGGGCCAGGGGAAGCGGGGCTGGTTGGACTGGCCCATGCTTTGCGTCCAGCCCCGGCGGACCAGGCTCCATCCGGGGAGGGCCATCACTTTTTGGCCCTGCTGCATGTGGACCCGGCCCACCGCCGCCAGGGGCTCGGCACCCGGCTGTTGAAGGCAGCGGAGCGCTATCTCTACTATTGCCCGGTCTATGTGGGGGCGGAGGAGACGCCCTGCTATGGCTGGGAGGATGGGCGGTTTGCCCCCCTCTTTGGCCCATCGGGCGTCCCGGCCTTGGGCGTGGGGGCGCTGGACGCCATCAACTTCTTTGCCCATCGGGGCTACCTCTCCCTGGGCCTGGGGGACGTGACGCTGACGGGGCCAAAAGAGGCGGGAAGGGCTGTCCCAAACCCCCACGATCTCTTAACCGAGACGACCCTTTCGGGGCTGAGTCTGGTTGAAACCGACCAAGTTCCATCCGTTTTCAAAGATCAAACGGAATTGGCTTTTGTGGATAAAAGCGGGCGGTCTGTCGGCCAGATGCGTTGGGTGGCCTTGGGGCCGACCCGATGGGCGATCCACGTTTGGCGGGTGGATGAGGCGTGGCGAGGTCGGGGGCTGGGCCGGGCGTTGCTGGACGAGGGGCTGGCCCGAATGGGGGCGGCGCGGCCGGAGGCCGATGTGGAGATCCGGGTACATTGGGATCGGCACCGGCGGGCGGTGGAGATGCTCAACCGGCGGGGTTTTGGAGTGGACGGGGCCTGGGCCAGCTTGGTCAAGACCTGAACGGTACGAGGCATACGGCCCGTGGGGTCGGAAGGCTAAGAAAAAAAATAGAACACGGATTGAACGGATACGACGGATTTCCACTGATTTTCAAAAGAAAATCTGTCTTTAATCCGTCGCATCCGTTCAATCCGTGTTCTATTTTGTAGACTTGCTGAACAATTATAGAAAAACGAAACAATGCCAGAATCGGCAATCAAACAAGGAGCAGGAGATGGGCGATCCAATTGAGGAAACGAAGATGACCAACGCGGATTTTGCCGACATCGAAGCGATTGTGGGCGGGTATCATGGCGCGCCCCACAAGATTTTGGGGATGCACGAAGTGACCGTGGACGAGAAGGCGTGCATTGTGGTGCGGGCGTTTCGGCCTTTGGACGAGCGGGTCTTTGTGTTGGATGTGAAGAATGGTCGCCAATTTGAGATGGAACAGGTCCACGACGGGGGCTTTTTCGAGCTGCTCTTTGCCCGACGGCGCAATCTCTTTCAATATCGGCTGGTGTTGCACGGCAAGGATGGCAGCCTCAACGAGATCGAGGATGCGTACGCCTTCCCCTTTTTGCTGACCGAGTTCGATCTGCATCTGCACGGCGAGGGCACCTTTACCCAGAGCTATGCCAAGCTGGGCGCGCAGATGCGCACGGTGGAGGGGGTGGCCGGGGGCGAGGTGGCCGGGGTCAACTTTGCCGTGTGGGCCCCCAACGCCCAGCGGGTGGGGGTGATCGGCCCCTTCAACGGCTGGGACCACCGCATGCACCCCATGACCCAGCGGGCCGGGGGGATCTGGGAGATCTTCATCCCCAATCTGGTCGAGGGCACCCAATATAAGTATTCGATCAAATCCACGATGATGGGCTACGAGGTGGACAAGACGGACCCCTACGGCTTCTACGCCGACCTGCGCCCGGACACGGCTTCCCGGATCTGGGATCTGAGCAAATATGTGTGGGCGGACGACGAGTGGATGGCCCAGCGCAAAGTGAGCCAGGCCGGGGATCAGCCCATGGTGGTCTACGAGGTGCATCTGGGCAGTTGGCGGCGCACCTTGGAGAACACCTATCTCAGCTATCAGGACTTGGCCCACCAAATGGTGGACCATGTGCTGGCCATGGGCTTCACCCATATCGAGCTGATGCCCATCACCGAGCATCCGTATGACGGCTCTTGGGGCTATCAGACCACGGGCTATTTTGCCCCCACCAGCCGCTTTGGCACGCCGGACGACTTCAAATACTTTGTGGACTATTGTCACCGCAACGGCATCGGCGTACTCTTGGACTGGGTGCCCGCCCACTTCCCCAAGGACGCCCACGGCCTGGCCTTCTTTGACGGCACCCATGTCTACGAACATTCGGACCCTCGCCAGGGGGAACACCAGGATTGGGGCACGAAGATCTTCAACTTTGAGCGCAACGAGGTGGTTAACTTCCTGCTCAACAGCGCGCTCTTCTGGTTGAAGGAATACCACATCGACGGTATGCGGGTGGATGCGGTGGCGTCCATGCTCTATCTGGACTATAGCCGGGAGGCGGGCCAGTGGATCCCCAACAAGTATGGGGGGCGGGAGAATCTGGGGGCCATCGACTTCCTGCGTCGCTTCAACGAGCTGACCCACGCCGAGTTCCCCGGCATCCTCACCATTGCCGAGGAGAGTACCTCGTGGCCCATGGTCACCCGGCCCACCTACATGGGCGGGCTGGGCTTCGACATGAAATGGAACATGGGGTGGATGAACGATACCCTCAAATATTTCCAGAACAACCCCATCTACCGCCGCTATCAGCAGGGGTCCATCACCTTCAGCTTGATGTACGCCTTCAGCGAGAACTTCATCCTGCCCTTCAGCCACGACGAAGTGGTGCATCTGAAAAAATCCATGCTGGACAAGATGCCCGGGGATCTGTGGCAGAAGTTCGCCAATCTGCGTCTGCTCTATATGTACATGTACGGTCATCCGGGCAAAAAGCTGCTCTTCATGGGGGACGAGTTTGGCCAATGGGCCGAGTGGAACGAGGCCAAAAGCCTGGATTGGCATCTGCTCGAACACCCCAGCCACCGCAAGTTGATGAACTTTCTGGCAGATCTGACCCAGCTCTACCGCAAAGAGGGGGCCTTGCACGAGGTGGACCACACCTGGGAAGGCTTCCAATGGATCGACTTTAGCGACGCGGACCAGTCCATCATCAGCTTTGTGCGCCGGGGCAAGGACCCCGATGACGAGTTGGTGGTGGTGTGCAACTTCACCCCTGTGCCCCGCATGGGCTATCGGGTGGGGCTGCCCCAGGCCGGGGCGTATGTGGAGGTCTTCAACAGCGATTGGGCCATGTATGGGGGCAGCGGCATCGACAACGGCGAGCGCGTCCTGGCCCAAGCCCAGCCGTGGCAGAGCTGCGACTATTCCGCCCCGCTCAACCTGCCCCCCCTGGCGGCCATTGTGTTGAAGCCCAAGGGGGTGTGAGTTATTGATCCACGAATCTGCACGAATCTCCACGAATCTGTGCGAAGCAAAACGGTTGATTCGTGGAGATTCGTGCAGATTCGTGGATCCCTCCCCCTCGTCCAAATCAACTAGCCTAATTATCCCAGGTTCTTTGGGTCGGGATTGTGGTAGGGTGAAGCAATTCACACAGTATTGACGGGCTTGTGCAGGGGTGGAGCGACGGCTGGCATGGCAAATCACGACATTGTTCTCAATAATAGACTGAATACCCCTTCGGACGTGGCCCCGTCCTTGGCAGATCGGCTCAGTGAGATTGCCTTGCACTTGGCAGATCTGGATGATCTGGGGGCGGTCTGTTTGATGTTGGGCCAGGAGGTGGGCGGGCTTGGACTGGGGGCAGCCCTGGTCTTGCCGCGTTTCTTGGATCGGTCAACCGGCGACAATGCCTATATCGCCTATCATCTTTGCGATCCTGGGGATGGGGATTTGACCCCGGATCAAGATCCCAGCGAGCCGTTTTTCCCGGACGACCAGGCAAGCGTGGCCGACCAGATGCGACATCTGCCCCCGGTTGCTTCCTTGGGAAAAGATTTTGTCGCCCTGCTCGTCTCCGTTCTTCCCCAGGCCCTGGTTCATGCCTGTGACCAAGGCGTCCTGTTGCCCCTGGTTCCCCTTTCGCCCGAACAGGGCCTGTTGATCGTTTGGGGCGAAGGGTTCCGGCCCTCTGATGTCATCCCCTTCTCGGCCTTTACAAGCATGTTGAGGCTGACGTTAAAGATTATCGCCTCCACCTCCCGGCAGCAGCACAAACACCAACTGGAACAAGAAACCCTGCTGGCTATCTCCCGCATTCTGCTCCAAGGGTCCGACCTGCGCACCATGTTGGGCCAGGTGGCCGAGCGGATCAAGCAAACCCTGCAGGCAGATCTGGCCCATATTCATCTCTTTGATGCGGACAGTTACTGCTTTGTCCCCTATGGGGCCGCGGGCTGGGATGGGGGACCCCCGATCCCCATCCCCACAGAACTACCCGAAGCCCATCCCAGTGGTCTCTCCTATGTTTACTACAAACGGCAGCCCATACTGATTGACGATGATCGCACAGAACCTCGTTTCGGGTCTCCGGACATCTCGCAAGAGATGGGCATTCGCTCTGTGGTGATCGTGCCCATCTTGGTCGGAAACAGAGAGGTGATCGGTTCGATTGCGTGCAGTGGGAGACGGGAAAACTTCTTTGACGAGCAGGATGTGCGGCTGCTGGCATTGATCGCCAGCGGCACGGCCCAGGCCATCGAACGCTTGCGTCTGCTCCGGGACACCCAACGCCGGGTGGACGAGTTGAGCATTTTGTACCAGGTGGCCCAACTGGCCAGCGACGCCACAGACGAAGATGACCTGCTGCAACAGGTCACGGATGTGATCCGCCAGACCCTCTATTCCGATGAATTTGGGTTTGTCCTTCTTAACAATGAAAAAGATGGGCTTCTGCCCCATGCCTCGTATCACGCCGACGGTGAAGCTGATTTGACCAGAAAAACGACCTTGGATGACACCAGCATCATCGGCCAGGTCTTCACCACCCAGGCGCCGCAACGTATCTCGGACGTTTTGCAGCATTCGAACTACATAGCAGCTACCCCAGGCATGTGTTCCGAACTTTGTGTCCCGCTCATGGCGCACAACGAGATCCTGGGCGTCATCAACGCCGAGAGCCGGCATCTGGACTACTTTTCTGCCCAGGACGAACAACTTCTACAGACTATCTCCGGGCAGGTTGCTTCTGCGCTGCAGCGTATTCGCCATTACATCCAGGAACACCAGCAGAGTATCCAGACCGAGAGTTTGCGCCAGGCCACCTCCACCCTGGCCTTCAGCCTGGATCTGCAGGAGGTGTTGACCAACATCCTGGAACAGTTGGATTCCTTGCTCCACATGGACAGCGCCTGTATCTTCCTGAAAGATGAGCGGGGGCTGTTGGCTGTGGCGGCCAAGGGATTCCACAACGCAGATGAGATTGTCGGCCACTACTTCACCGCGGACCAGGCCCTGTATCAAGAGATCGAGAATCTGGGCAAGCCGGTGATCATCCCGGATACCCGACTGGATAGCCGTTTCGCCGGCTGGGCCAACACCGGCAATGTGCGCTCTTGGCTGGGGGTGCCCATGTCGGTGCGGGGGAAAGTGATCGGCTACATCACCATTGATGACCGACAGCCGGGTGTCTTTACGTCCGCCCAGGCAGATCTGGCCCAACCTTTTGCCAACCAGGCCGCCATGGTGATCGAGAATGCCCGTCTCTTCGAGTCCGAACGGCGTCAACTTGCCCTGGCCAAGGCCCAGCAAGAGATCGGCCAACTGCTCACCTCGGAATTGGATCTAAACCAGGTGTTGGAGACGATTCTGGAGGTGTTGAACCGGGTGATCCCATCGGACAGCGCCAGCATCATGTTGGTGAACGGTGATGGCCAGGTATCCATGTCCGCCAGCCGCAATTTGGTGATCACCTCGGAAACAGATCACTTAACCACAACCAGCCTGCGGGGGGCACTCAAAAAATTTGCAGATCAGGAAATAACCCTGATTTCGGACACGGCAACAGATGCCCGCTGGCTCTCCCTGGAAGACAGCTCCATTCGTTCGTGGGTGGGGGCAGTTTTGTCTATCCAAGGCAGGGCCATTGGCATACTCAATATCGATAGCCACCAACCCTATGCCTTTGACCAGAGCCTCCTGCCCATCGTGCGCGCCTTTGCCGACCAGGCAGCGGTGGCTATCTATAATGGCCGCATGTTTGATCTGACCCAGCAAGCCTTGGATGTCACCGAGATCCTCTATACCACCGCCCATGCCCTGATCGAAACCACAGATCTGAACGGTGTGTTGCACATTGTGGCGAGCCAAGCCAGCAGCGCCGTGGAGGCAGATCGGATCACCGTCTATTTGATCGATATGGCCACCCAGCGGGTACGCCAGATCACAAGTGGGGTGGACGGGCAGATCGAGACCACAACGCCCGATGATCTCGACGCTCAAACCATCTTCGCCGAGCTGTGGCACGCGCCCGAAGGGGAAAGTCTGCGCCAACGGCTCCCCCGGCTGATGCCATTGGATCCGGATCGAGAGGGCAACCGTGGGCTGGCCGTTCCCCTGGTCTTCCAAGAGACCCCCCTGGGGCTGATTGTGGCCCAGAATGGCGCCAGCCAGCCCGAGTTCACCCAGCGCCAGCTAGATCTGCTCATGGGCATTGGCAACCAGGCCGCCACCGCCATCACAAGTATGCAGCTTGTCAATGCCTTGGAGGCAGAAAAAGGTCAGCTCGAGCTACGTGTTTCCGAGCGCACACAAGATCTGGCCTTGGCCAACGAGCAGTTGAAGGAGCTGGACCGCCTAAAATCCGAATTTATCGCCAATGTCAGCCACGAACTGCGCACCCCCCTCACAAACATCAAACTCTATCTCTCCCTGCTCAGTCGAAACACCAGCGAAAGCCAAAAACCACATCTTGCGGTGATCAAAGAGCAGACGGAACAACTGCATCAGTTGATAGAGACCGTGCTGGACCTATCCCATTTGGATGCCAGTTTGGAGAGCGAGATCGACAGAAATCTGCCCGTGGAAGTGGGGCGGCTGGTCATCTCTTTGGTCGAAGAGATGCAGCCCCAGGCCAAGGCCAAGGGGGTCAACCTGGAGATTCTAGCCCTCAGCAATCGGGCCTATATTCAGGGGGATCGGAGACAACTTGCCCAGGCATTTGAGGGCCTGATCACCAACGCGCTGAGGTACACCCAACCGGGTGGCGCGGTGAGCCTTCAAGTGCGTCGGAGGGAGAGCCAGGTTCTCGTCACCGTGGAAGACACGGGCATGGGCATTGCCCCCCAAGAACAGCCCTTTATCTTTGACCGATTCTACCGTGGCCAGCAGGCGATTGATGCCAATATCCCTGGGGCCGGATTGGGGTTGAGCATTGTCAGAGAAATTATCGACCGCCACAAAGGCCAAATTGAAGTCATTAGCCAGCTCGATGTCGGTAGCCAGTTCATCGTATACTTACCCACTATTTCGGAGGCCACATGAACCAACCCAATACGTTTTCCGCAGAGACCTCCCGCCCGCTGATCATGGTGGTGGAAGACAATCCGGCCATGAACACAGCCATCTGCGATGTGCTTGAATACAACGAGTTTCGGGTTGCATCGGCCTTCAACGGCAAGATCGCCTTGGAAATGATGGCCAAGGAGCGCCCAAGCCTGGTACTCTGCGACATCATGATGCCCCAGATGGATGGCCATACCCTCCTGCAGCATACCCGGGCCGATGTCGGCCTGCGCACCCTGCCCTTTATCTTCTTGACCGCCCGCACCTCCACCGAGGATCGGCGGCGGGCCAAAAGCATCGGCATCGAGGACTATCTCACCAAGCCCTTTGACCCGGACGACCTGCTGATTTCGGTGAACAATGCCCTGCGCCGGGCCAAGTCTGTTGCCATCGAGACCCAGCAACAGCTCGACGAAATGCGCAACCAGATCGTGGCCGTGTTACAGCACGAGTTCCGCACCCCCCTCACCCTGGTGCTGGGCTATGCCGAATTTCTGCAAGAGACCATCAGCCTGGACGAGCTAGATCTGGATGATCTGCGCGCCTCGGCTGGGGCCATTCTGGAGGGGGGCCATCGGTTGCAAAAGTTGATCGAGGGCTTCTTGCTCTTGGCCGACATGCAGGGTCGGTCCAGTTTTGAAGACGAGGTGAGCCATTTGGACTGTGCTGCGCTGATCAGCTTTGCGTCCGGCGAGGTGGGCGCCCTGGCCAAGGCGGCAAACGTGACCATCCAGATCGTCGGCGAGGTTTCGTGTCGCATCTTCGGCTCCGAGCGCCATCTGCGGGACGCGCTCAAGCGCATGTTGGACAACGCCATCCGCTACAGCCGCCCGGAGTCCCGCCATGTGTGGGTGGCCGTGGTGGAGGAGGCTGGCTACACAGGCATCTCCGTCCAAGACGAGGGCATCGGCATCCCGCCCGACGTGATGATCCAACTCTCCCAACCCTTCGCCCAGGTGGACCGGCGCAACCGGGAGACCCCCGGCGCTGGCCTCAGCCTGGCCCTGATCCAACAGGTGGCCCGGCTCCACGGCGGCGACCTGACCATCGACAGCGAATACGGCAAAGGCAGCGCCTTCACCCTCTGGCTGCCCACCGCGCCGCCCAAATAGACAGAAAAGCAAACCGCAGAGGGCGCGGAGGAGACGCGGAGAGGCGCAGAGAAAATCAAAAATTCTCTGCGCCTCTC
>CAZKEX010000065.1:0-15978 GCA_964551895.1 uncultured Caldilineaceae bacterium
CGAAGTAGGAGGGAATGGTTCATAAAAAAGACCCCAGGGGCTTGCCCCTGGGGTCTTTTTTGTGAACTGTTAAAGATAGGTGTTGCTGTCCCGGCGCACGATGCGGATGATGGTAACGGTCTGAGACCGTTCGTCTACTTCGTAGATCAGCCGCCACCCATCAATGTGGATACGAAAGGCCCCGGTCCATTCCCGAATCAGTGGCTTGGCATAGATCGGAAATGGATCGTCGAGCAACGCTTCGATTTCCGCCAATACCTCCCGCTTGATCTGCGGGATCAAACCACGGAAATGCTGCCTGGCTTGGGACTCGAATCTAAGCCGGTACGCCATAAAGCTCTGCTTTCAACTCGGCCAGATCAACTTCCTCGGTGGTGGTCTCGCCCAGGGCCAATTTTAGCTTCACCTCTAAATAGTCGGCCAGGGCCGTCATCTCTTCCAGCTTCGTGTTAAGTCGATCCCACTGCTGGGTGGAAAGCAACACGGCAGCCGGGCGGCTACGCTGGGCCAGAAAGACCGGACCGTTCGCCAATAGATCCAACACATCAGGCGAGGATTTGCGCAGATCGGTGATGGGGACGATTTGGGGCGTTTGGTTCATGATTGCTCCTTTTACCAGATGACACGGCATCCAAGCGGCATTCTAATGTTGTTTTTGTGTATTTTATATGGCAAGTAGCCTAATGTCAAAGGGTTGAACTGGCGCATACATCGTTTTGGTTTACCTTCACCCACTGCCCAGGAAATACCAAGCCGCCTTGGCCGGGTTGGATAGAATAGCTGATCACCACATTCCGCTTTTTGGCGGCAACTCTTGGCTCTGGATCATCTATGGCTGGCGTGGAGAACTGTGTACCCAATGATCGCTTCCCCTTCATAGCGAACGAGAACATCCTCGTCGGTTAATTCGCTGTCGGTGGCGATGCTCGGTTTCTTGAGGTTAACGTATAGCACATCGGCTTCCTGATCATAGGTCATCCAGACTGTCTGATCGGGCGTCTTGGATATGGTGGGCAGAAAGGATAGGTAATCTCGAAAGTTAAGTAATTGAGCTGCGGCCATAATTTATTCCTCCGTTAACACCCACTTGCGCAACGCCACCGCCGCCCCGTCGTGGTGGATATCCGGGGCGATCCACTTGGCTTCGGCCTTGACATGGTCTGCCGAGTGGCCCATGGCCACGGGGAAGCCGACCTCCCGGAACATGGGGATGTCGTTGTCGTTGTCGCCTATGGCCATGACGTGGGCCGGGTCTATGTCCAGAATTTTGAGCAGACGGCGCACGCCATCGCCCTTGTCCACGCCCAGGGCGGTGCCCTCCACCAGGCTGGGATGGGTGCGGCTGATGTGCAGCCAGTGGCCGAACAGGGCTTGGAGGGAGGGGGTGATGTCCTCGTCCTGGGGCGGGGTGTTGTTGGCGATGATGAATTTGAGCGGGGTGCGGGCGTTGTCCTCGGCGAAGAGGGGGGCAAGCTGGGGATGCAGTTCCCGCTGTTCGCTGAACCAGATATTGTAGGTCTCCGGCGTCCACTCTTCCCGGTTTTGCACATAGAGGGACGATCCATCGGGCTGCAAGAAGTAGAGGAGGACCACTTCGTCGTGGGCATCGGCCCAGGCTGCCGTGGCCCGGGCGGCCGCCAGGGGCATGTCCAGCTCGTCCACCACCGCGCCGGTGACCGGGTCCCCGATCACCGCGCCCTGGGTGGTGACCACCGGCGTGGTGATGCCCAACCCATAGCGGGCCAGGGTCTGGCACACATAGTCCAGGGGCCGCCCGGTGGCGATGGTGACGGCCACCCCGGCGGCCTGGGTCTGGGCAATCGCCTCCTGCACCCCCACGCTCACCGCCACGGGCTGTTCCGGGTCCAGGATCGTGCCGTCCATGTCCAAAATGACCAATTTGATCTGAGAATTCAAGTTGTTTTTTCTCCTTTTGGATTGAGATTGAGCGATTAAGAGATTGGGAGATTATGTCGTGGCAATCTCCTAATCTCCCAATCCCCTAATCTCGAAATTACATAAGTTGTTTGGTCGCCACTCTCTAATTATAAAACTTTTCACTCCCTCACCACCAAGGGCAGGAAGACCTTGCCTCCCAGGCAGCGGTCGATTTGGGCGACGACCACGTTGGACGAGACGCCCCCTGGCTTGTCGGGGACAAAGGCCTCCACCCGATAGCGGCAGAAGCGTTGGGCCAGGCTGGTGATGTTGTAGCGGGTCTCGAAGCCGCTTTTGGGCACGATGCCAAAAACCCGATCCGGGATCGCCCCGTCCCCGGCGTAGAGGCGATAGTAGACCGGGTCGGTCTCCCCGTTCCAACTGAAATGGAGCCAGGCCTGGCCCGCTTCATCCTGGCTGACCCCGGCCACGGGGGGCCAGGTGGCGTGGCCTTCCCAGGGGAAGCGGAAGGCCCGATAGCTGACGATGCCTTGGCCAAAGGTCAGTTCCATGGCCTTGCTGCCGTCCGGGTGGATCTCCATGAAGGCGGGGGGTTCGTCGCCCGGGGCATAGTCGTGGGTGTGGGAGGTGCCCCAGCCGATCACTGTGTTGAGGTTGGGCAGCCGTTGCACGTTGCCCATGGCAATGGAGAAGATGTCGGGATCGTTGCGGAATTCCCACACCAGGACGGCCATGCGCCGCTCTTCGTCCAGCCAATATTCCGCGGCCCGGGAGAAGGCCGGGGTGAGGTGGTTGCGATTGTCGAAGAGGGTGATGGTGCCCTGGGGCGTGCGTCGGGCATCGTGCATGTGGGAGAAGACCTGGCTGGGGTCGGCAAAGGTGAACTGGTTGCGCTTGCCCCCCCAGCGCCAGATGATCTCCCCGGTCTGGCGGTTGATCTTGGTGATCTCGTCCAGATGGCGGCTGGTGAGGAGCAGGTGTCCGTCTCGGTCGATGGAGAGGGCGTTGCCATGCACGTAGTCCACCACCGGTCCAGTCAAGTCCACAACTGTGTCGGTGATGGCGAAGTGATCCCAACTGCGCCATTCGAAGACCACGTTTTTGGACGGGTCCAGCTCTTGGATCACCAGCCCGATCACCGTGGCCGTGGGCACGCCGCCGGCCACAATCTGGCTCATGTCCACGGGCTGGCGGTCATAGCTCATGAGCAGACCGTGGCCGTTGGGCAGGATCTGGAACTCGTGCTGGTCCGTGGTGTAGCCGTTGCCCATCTGCCAGGTATCGGTCACGGCGTAGGTGGCGTCCATCTGAAAATAGGCGCCGCCGCCGCTGCCGCCCCAATAGGTCAGGGAGCCGTCGGGCTGACGCTTGAAATCGAGATAGACCTGGCCCGGGGTCAACCGTTCGTAGTAGACCGGCTCGGCGTTGTTGTCCAGGATCAACAGATAGGGTCTGGAGTCGGGGATGTTGGGGTAGAAGTGGAAATTGGTCAGAAAAATATAGCCTTCCCCCACATCCTTGGCCGGGACAGTCACCGTGATGGCGGGGAAATCCGCAGGCAGGGTGACATAGGGCGACGCAGCCGCCGTGGACACAGAAAGCTCGGCGGCACCCACCCCGTCCGTCCCGTCCACCCCACCGACCCCACCCACCCCCCGAGATCCCGACGTGAAAAACCCAAACTCCAAATGCGGCCACCCCAACCGTCCCGCCGCCTCTGTGCTGGAGACGGTGACCCGCTCGTTGTCGGCGAAGGGGGTGGCTGGGGTGAAGATCAGGGTGCGCCCATCGTCGGCCAAATGCAGACGGCCAGGGTGAAGACCACTCTTCTCCCCCACCACCCGCAGCAGATCCGGGGTGAGGGCGGCGGGGTCCACAGGCGCGTCCGTGCGCAGGGCGATGGCGGTCTCCGGCGGGGTCATCTGGGCGCCGGGCCGGGGGGAGAGATAGGTGTAGCCCGCAGGCAGGGGTGGGGCGGCCAGGGCGGAAGCTGTTTTTGGGGCGGGAAGTCCGGCGGCCACCCCCCACATGCACAACGCGATGCCGCAAATTTTTAAAAAAAAGCGACCCACCCCGTCTAGCCGATCTTGCCTGCAAAAAGCCCGCCTCTGCATAGAAATTAACTCCGAATGGTGACCAAGCGATCCAGCCCGGCCAGATCCTGGCTGATTTGGACCCGGCAACCGGGGAGCAACGTTTGGGCCAACGCCTGCACAGCGGCCCCTTGGTCGTGGCCGATCTCCAAAAAGATGGCCCCGTGGGGGCGCAGGCGGGCCGGGGCTGCGGCCAACAGACGGCGGATGTGGTCCAAGCCATCGGTCCCGGAGAGCAGGGCGGCGGACGGCTCGTGGTCCCGCACGTTGGGCTGGAGGGCGGCGTGGTCGGCGGCGGAGATGTAGGGCAGGTTGGCGGCGATGATGTCCACGGGGCCGGGGAGGGGGGCGAGGAGGTCCCCGTGCAAAAAGGTGATGGGCCGCGCCCCGGCGGGGAGGAGGGCGGCGGCGTTGGCCTGGGCCACGGCCAGGGCATCGGCGGAGGCATCCACGGCGAAGATGGCCACGCCGGGCAGGTTCACCCCCAGGCTGACCGCAATGGCCCCGCTGCCCGTGCCGATGTCGGCCAGGGTGGTTGCGCCAGGGTGGGCGCGGGCAAAGTCGATGACGGCTTCGACCAGCAGTTCGGTTTCCGGGCGGGGGATGAGGACCCTGGGGTCCACGTGGAAGGAGAGGCCGTAGAATGCCCGCTGGCCGACGAGGTAGGCCACAGGGGTGTGGGCCAGCCGTTGGGCCACCAGATCGGCAAAGGCTTGGGCGTTTTCTGGGGACAAAATGAGATCATCGTGGGCAAAGAGCCAGGCCCGGTCCACGCCCAATATGTGGGCCAACAACACCTGGGCGTCCAGTCGGGGCGTCTCCACATGGGCGGCGTCCAGGGTGTGGATGGCTTGGGCAAGGGCGTGGCGGATCTGCATGGGGACTTAAGGTTTGGGGGAAAAGGGGAAAGCTTCACCGCAAAGGCGCGAAGGGCGCAAAGGGGGCGCAAAGAAAGCCTTGTTTTTCTTTGTGTTTTTCTTTGCGCTCTTCGCGCCTTTGCGGTGAAAAGTAGTTCCTTGCACTGAGATCACTATTCTTCGCCCATGGATTGCAGCCGTTCGGCCTGGTCTCGGGTACTCAGCTCTTCGATAAACTCGTCCAGATCTCCGTCGAGGATGGTCTCCAGGCGATAGAGGGTGAGGTTGATGCGGTGATCCGTGACCCGGCTTTGGGGGAAATTATAGGTGCGGATCTTCTCACTGCGCTCGCCGGTGCCCACCTGGCTTTTGCGGGCCGCGCCCATCTCGTCCTGCTGGCGCTGGATCTCCATCTCGTAGAGCTTGGAGCGCAGAATACGCATGGCCTTGATGCGGTTTTGCAGTTGGCTCTTCTCGTCCTGGCAACTGATCACAATGCCGGTGGGCAGATGGGTGAGCCGCACGGCGGAATCTGTGGTGTTGACGCTCTGGCCGCCGGGGCCGCTGCTGCGGAAGACGTCGATCTTGACGTCGTTCATGCTGACTTCGATCTCCACCTCGTCGGCTTCGGGCAACACGGCCACCGTGGCCGTGCTGGTGTGGATGCGCCCCTGGCTCTCGGTGGAGGGCACCCGCTGCACCCGATGCACGCCGGATTCCCACTTCAGCCGGCTATACGCGCCCTGGCCTTGGCCCTTGACCGCAAAGATCACCTCTTTCATGCCGCCCAACCCGGTCTCAGATTCGCTGAGGACCTCAACCTTGAAGCGATGTTCGTCCGCCCAGCGGGAGTACATGCGGAAGAGGTCGGCGGCGAAAAGCCCGGCCTCGTCCCCGCCTGTGCCAGCCCGGATCTCCACGATCACATCCCGGTCGTCGTTGGGGTCCTTGGGCAACAGCATCTTGCGCATGGCATCATAGAGCTGGCCTTCCTCTTCGGAGAGGCTGTCGATCTCCATCTGGGCCAGTTCGGCCATATCGGCATCTTCGGTCTCGTCCAACAGTTGGCGGCTCTCTGCCAACTGGGTGCGCACATCCCGATAGCGGCGGAACGACTCCACGATGGGGGTCAGGTTGCTGCGCTCCTGGGCCAGTTCGTTCATGTAGACGTAGTCCGCAATCACTTCCGGATCGGCCAGCGAACGGTTGATCTCGATATAGCGGTCTTCAATTTTGGCAAGCTGGGTTTCGAATGTCATTGGTTGGTTTGTTGGTTGGTTTGTTGGTTTGTTGGTTGGTTGACTTGGAATTGGGAGATTGGGAGATTGGGCGATTGGCACTCGACCAATCAACAAATCAACCAATCAACTAACTTCAATCCGTAAAAATGGGCAGGTTGCCCAAGGCGATGACATGGGGCCAATCGGCTTCGTCGCCTTCGGTGAAGACGGCCATTTCGGCGGTGATGGTGGCGTGGGCGGCGCCCATCAGTTGGCGCAGGCCGATCAGCGTGCTGCCGGTGCTGACCACGTCATCCACCAGGGCCACGTGTTTGCCCTCCACCAGGTGACGGTCTTTGCCGTCCAGGTAGAGGGTCTGGGGCTTGCCTGTGGTGATGCTGGTCACCTGGGTCTCCAGGCAATTCACCATATAGGGTTTGCGGAACTTGCGCACCACCACATAGGGCAGCCCTGTGTGGACCGACAGGGCATGGGCCAGGGGGATCACCTTGACCTCTGGGAAGACCAGCACATCCACATTTGTGGGCATGCGGGCGGTCAACTCCTTGGCGGCGACTTCAACGGCTTCGGTGTCGCCCAGCATGTTGAAGATGGCGATCTTCACCCCTGGGGCAACTTGGAAGAGGGGGAACTGGCGGGTAATTTTACCAAATTGGACCGAATGCACGCGACCATCATAGCTCATGGGCTTGTTGCTCCTGTGTGTGTACCCTATAATATACAGGCCTGTCGCCTTTTAGAACCAAAGTAAGCGGCTGCGGAACAACAGCTCCACGACAGACGTGGATCCCACGCTTGTCGTGGGTCCCACACTTGTCTTGCTCACCAACAGCGTATTTTATCACACCGGCCACGGCGGACCGAAACCGCCGCCCGCTCGAACTGATCTGGACTCAATTGGCCTTGTCTGCCCGCAAATGGCTGGACCGCGAAAAACTATCAAACCGCCGAGAGCGCTGAAAACGTAGAGAACCGCAGAGAGACCGATCTGCTTTCCCTCTGCTTTCCCTCTGCTTTCCCTCCGCGGTCCTCTGCGCCCTCGGCGGTTAAGAGTTTTTTGCAGCCCACTCACCCATCGAACTGAGAACCCTATGACCAAGCCCGCCCACCTTCCCCCCACCTCTCCTGGCGTCCCCAGCCCCCAGGCGGAGAAAAAAATCTATCCCCGCAAGTGGATGATCCTTTTGGCCATCAGCATCTCCCTCTTTTTGGGCAGCGTGGACGGCAGCATTGTCAACGTCTCTTTGCCCACCTTGGTGCAGGAGCTGAACACCGACTTCCCCACGGTGCAGTGGGTGGTGCTGGCCTATCTGCTGGGGCTGACCGTGCTGATGTTGAGCATGGGACGCCTGGCCGATATTCGGGGCAAGCAGCGCATCTTTGCCTGGGGATTGGTCCTCTTTCTGATCGGCTCTGCCCTGTGTGGGCTGGCCCCGGGCATCTATTGGCTGATCGGCTTCCGCTTTGTGCAGAGCGTAGGCGCGTCCATGATGTTGGCCCTGGGCGTGGCCATCGTCACCGAGACCTGGCCGGACCGAGAGCGAGGCAAGGCCATCGGCATCACCGGCGGGGTGATCTCCCTGGGCATTGTGGCCGGGCCGGCCGTGGGCGGGGTGATCCTGCAAAACCTGAGCTGGCGCTGGATCTTCATGGTCAACGTGCCCATCGGCGCCATCGCCTTGGTGATGGTCCTGCTCTATGTGCCGCCCCTGCCGCCCAAAACCAAGGGTGAACCCTTCGACTGGCCGGGGGCGGGGATCTTGGGGCTGGGGTTGTTCAGCATTGCCCTGGCCCTCACCGTGGGCCAAAAGTTGGGCTTCACGGCCCCTTTGATCCTGGCCCTCTTTGCCCTGGCCGGGCTGACCGTCCCGATCTTTATCTGGCAAGAGCGTCGGGTGGCCTATCCCATGATCGATATGTCCCTCTTCAACGACCCCCATTTCAGCCTCAATCTGCTCAACGGCGTCCTCTCCTTTGTGGCCATCGCCGCAGTGGTCTTTCTGCTCCCCTTCTATCTGACCTTGGTGTTGAAGCTCGACGCGTCCCATGTGGGGCTGCTCATGGCCGTCTCGCCCGTGGTCCTGGGGCTGCTCTCCCCCCTCTCCGGCGTGCTGGCGGATCGGTTCGGGACGCGGCCCATCAGCGCCGTGGGGCTGTTCTTCACCATGTGCGGCTATCTTGCCCTCACCTTGTTGACCACAGAGACCAGTTCCGTGGCCTTTGTCTTCCTGCTGCTGCCCTTGGGCATCGGCATGGCCACCTTCCAAAGCCCCAACAACAGCGCGGTGATGGGGACCGTGCCTCGGCACCGGCTGGGCGTGGCCTCGGGCACCCTGAGCATGAGCCGCACCCTGGGCCAGGTGATCGGGATCTCCGTGCTGGGGGCCTTCTTCGCCAGCCGCCTGACCCATCACGCCGGCGGTCTGGTGGATGTCTCCCGGGCCGACCCCGGGGTGATCGTGCTGGCCATGCGGGATCAGTTCACCCTGGCCGCCGGGTTGATCGGGGTGGGGCTGGTCCTCTTCCTGGGTCAGTGGGCCAGAGAGCGGGCACAGGGCACAGCCGACACCCCAAAACGTTGGCAAGAATTGGGGTGACGTTGTACTATAGGCTGATTTCATGTAAAAACCACGTCCCAACGCTACATAAACCCCACACCACAAAAAAGGAGAGAAACCATGTCTGAATCCAACGAATGTGCATTCTGCGACATCCTCCACGGCGACGCACCGGGTACCATCATTGTGCGAGACGACGAAAAACGCATGGCGCTGATCAAGAGTCTGCGCCCGGAAAGCGCTGTGCATTGGTTGGCCGTCCCCTTCGAACATGTGGACGGCACCCGCAAGTTCGAGGCCGCCAAGGGTGACCGCTTTCTGGAGTTGGTCGAGTTCGCCATCGACCACGCCCAGGCCATGACCGAGCAGGAGCCGGAACTTCAACGCGGCTTCACCATCAAAATGCACTTTGGATCCTTCGAGACCATCGAGCATCCCAAGCTGCATGTGTTGGCTATGGAGTAGAGATAGAGGATAGAGATAGAGGGTAGAGATAGAGATCCTTTTTGGCTCTGCCTGTTCAAGAGGCGAATGCCCGGTGGGTGGGGGAAATTTCCCCGGCTGCCGGGCGTTTGCCTCTTGGGGGCAAGATATGTAGAGCTTCTCACATCCACCAGGCCCATTTTTGCTGATAATACAAGGGTCTGCCGGGTCAAGGGTCTGCTCACATCAGACTCTGAGCCAAGATTAATGGGGGGCTTAGGTTGATGGGATAGACTCTCCCAACCGCCCCTTCCCGCAGATCCTCCATCCCTCCCATCCCTGCTTTCAAGTCCATTGTCTTTCAAAAGGAGAACCTACCATGATCCGCCTGCCCAAAATTCCGTCATCCGAGATCACTTCCGAGGCAACCTATCTCAATCGGCGCAAGTTGCTTCAGGGCGCGGGCTTTCTGGCGGCGACCGCGGCGGTGGCGGCCTGTGCGCCCTCCGCGCCCACCCTGCCCCCCGCTGCCCCGGCGGAGAGCGCGGCTGGCGCCTCGTCCAACGGTGCATCCAACGGCGCGGCGGCCCCTGTTGCCCCCACTGCCAGCACAGATGTGGATGAATTGGGGGATGCGTTGAATAGCTTCACGGAGATCACCAATTATAATAACTACTACGAATTCACCACGGACAAGGTGGGGGTGGCCCGGCTCTCCAAGGACTTCACCACCTCGCCCTGGCAGGTGGAGGTGAGCGGCATGGTGCGCAACCCCAAGGTCTATGACATGGACGACCTGCGCCGCTTCGAGCAGGAGGAGCGCATCTATCGTCTGCGCTGTGTGGAGGCCTGGTCCATGGTCATCCCGTGGATCGGCTTTCCCCTGGCCAAACTGCTGGCCGAGGTGGAACCCACCGCCGACGCCAAGTATGTGCGCTTCACCACGGTCGAACGCCCGGAACAGATGCCCGGCCAAAGAAACCGCAGCTATTCCTGGCCCTATGTGGAGGGTCTGCGGGTGGACGAGGCCATGAACGAACTGGCCATCCTGGCCACGGGGCTGTACGGCGTGCCTCTGCTGCCCCAAAGCGGCGCGCCCATCCGCCTGGTGGTGCCCTGGAAATATGGCTTCAAGAGCATCAAATCCATCGTCAAGATCGAACTGGTCAGCACCACGCCCATCTCCCTGTGGATGGACGCCGCGCCCCGGGAGTACGGCTTCTATGCCAACGTCAACCCGGACGTGAACCATCCCCGCTGGTCCCAGGCCTCCGAACGGCGCATCGGCGAACTCAGCCGCCGGGCCACATTGCCCTTCAACGGCTATGGCGAGCAGGTGGCTTCCCTCTATGCGGGCATGGACTTGCAGACGTATTTTTAGAAAAACAGTGAAGTAATTATGACTCTGCTGCAAAAAGGTCAAATTCACCGCAAAGACGCCAAGAACGCAAAGAAAAGCAAGATTTTTTCCTCTGCGTTCTCTGCGAAATCTCTGTGTCCTCGGCGGTTAAATGGCTTTTCGCAGCAAAGTCAATTATAGCCAAGGACACCATGAATCGAACTGACGCAATGGCCCAAAATCGACTGATCCCGGCCTGGCTGGGGAAAGGCAAGATCCATTGGCTGCAAGTTGTGGCCCATGTGGGCGCGCTGATCCCCTTGGCCGCCCTGGTCTGGGCCTTCGCCACGGGCGGTTTGACCATCAACCCCATCCAGGACATCACCTTCCGCACGGGCAAGGCGGCCCTGTGGCTGCTGGTACTCTCTTTGGCCGTCACCCCGGTCAATGTGGTGACGGGCTATCGGCCCGTGCTGAAGATTCGGCGGGCTTTGGGGCTCTATGCCTTTGGCTATGCGGCCCTGCATTTTCTGATCTTCGTGGGGCTGGACTACGGGTTCAGTTGGGCACTGTTGAAGGAGGCCATCTTCGAGAAGCGGTATGCCCTGGTGGGCTTTGCGGCTCTTCTGATTCTGCTGCCCTTGGCCCTCACCTCCACCAAGGCGTCCATGGCCCGGTTGGGCAAGCGCTGGAAGAAACTGCATCAGACCGTCTATGTGGCCGGGATTTTGGTGGCCATTCATTATATTTGGGTGGTCAAAGCTGACATACGTGAACCATTGGCGTTTAGCGTCGCAATTGGTATACTACTCCTGATCCGGGTTCCTGGTGTGCGCAAGCGGATTGTCAGGTGGCGAACAGAGCGTTGGGGCAGAAACAAGAAATCTGTCCTCAAGCCCGGCCTTAGCTAGGCCGAACCGTTCCCCGGACAGCGCGATTTCACTTCACCGAACAGGAGTTGTTTTATGCCCGATATCGGTTTTCCGCCTTTGCCCCTGGCCGAATGGCAATCGACCCGGGACGCTGTCCAGGCCTACGCCCGCATCTTGGGCAAGGTGCGCCAATCCCTCACCCCGCCCCAGGCCCATTGGTGGCACACCAGTCTCAGCGTCGCCCCGGATGGTCTGACCACCGGGGACATGATCGTCGATGAAGAGACCGAAGAGACCCTGGAAGTCAAGCTGGATCTGGTCGCCCAGCGCATGACAGCCGTCACCAGCCAGGGCCGCCGCTGGGCCATGCCCCTCTCCGGCCAACCGGCCCGACTGCTGGCCGATTCCCTGCTCCTGACCCTGATGGAGTGGGATATCTACCCAGAGGTCGATCGCCGTGCCTTGGCCGAGGAGTCCACAGGGCGGTACGATGGCGCGGCGGCCCAGCGCTATTTGCAGGCGCTCTCCAGCATCCACAGCGTCTGGCAGCAGTGGAAGCGGGAATTGCCCGGACGCACCGGACCGGTGCGGCTCTGGCCCCACCACTTCGACCTCTCCCTGCTCTGGTTTTCGGGCAATCTGGTCCCTGGCGTGGATGCGGAGGACGAGGAGCAGGCCGAGGAGCAGATGGCCTTTGGCTTTTCCACCGGGGATGAAGCCATCCTCGCCCCATATTTTTACATCACCGCCTATCCCTGGCCGGAGGATATTACCCAGGCCGCCTTGCCGGCGCCGGCCCAGTGGTACACGGAAAGCTGGAAGGGGGCCTTGCTCATGTACGCGGATGTGGCCGCCGCCCCGGACCCGGCAGCCCTGCTTCTCGCCTATCTGCGGGCGGCCCACAGCGCTGGCGAGGCGCTGATGTTGGAATAGGGGCGTGGGTGGGGTAGAGACACAAAAACGCATTCGTTCAGCTAGGGAAAAAATAGAACACGGATTGGACGGATGAAACGGATTTTCACTGATTTTTAAAAGAAAATCCGTTTTTGATCCGTCGCACCCGTCCAATCCGTGTTCTATTTTTTCCCTAGCTGAACGGTCACTTAAAAACAAAAAGACCGACCTCATCAAGAGGTCGGCTTTTTTGTTCTGATTCAAATATATGGCTCTGCTGAAAAAAGGTCAAATTCACCGCAAAGACGCCAAGAACGCAAAGAAAAGCAAGATTTTTCCCTCTGCGTTCTCTGCGAAATCTTTGTGTCCTCGGCGGTTAAACGGCTTTTTGCAGCAGAGTCATATATGCAATCGGGATCTACTTGCTGCGCAGGGCGTCCACCTTGCGGCTGAGGTCGCTGATCTTCTTGCTGAGGGCATCTACATCGCTCTTGCTGGGCACGTTGAGTCCCTTGAGCACACCCTCGACGGTCTCTTCCAAGGCCCCTTCAGCCTTCTTGACGGCTCCCTTGGTCTTTTTCTCGGCCTTTTTGGCCGCCTTGGTGGCTTCTTTTTCGCTGCGCTGGGCCCGCTTGCGCACTTCCTGCATCAGCTTCTGGGCGTCTGTCTCGGCGATTTCGCCCCGCTCCACCAACTTCTCCACAAACTCCTGGGCCTCTTCAATCGTCAATACCACGGCCCCCATCCCGGCCAAGAGAACCTTGCGGGCCAAGATATAGAGATTGGCGCTCTGCACAATCGCCTCGTTGCGGACATCGATCACGGTCTCTTTGATCTGATCTTGTACGGTCGTTTTTTCGTCTGCCATGGGAAATCCTCCAAATTGAATATGCTGCTCAAATGATCTGTTTTGATCTGTGCTGCGTCAGAATGATCCAGCCGCTTTGCCCAAATTTTTCAAACAGGCTGCCCGTGCTGTTTTGCTATCACTGTTTAACCATAAGCCGCAGATGTTGTTGCCGTGTTGTCTGAACTGCTTTCACTGTGTTGTGGTGCGCACAAAGTCAACCGAGCTGTGACGCAGTGCGTTAGACCAAGTGTAACACGGTGCGTCATAACTGTCAAAGTGGCTCAGTTCACGCTGATCAGATCGATGAGGGCCTCCAAAGTCTTGGCGCCGATGCCGGGGACCCGTTCCAGATCTGCCGCGCTGGCGAAGGGACGGTTGTCGATGATGGCCTGGGCTCTTGATGGCCCCACACCGGGCAGAGTTTCCAGCTCCGCCGCGCTGGCCGTGTTGATGTTGATGCGCCCGTTCTCGCTGGACACGCCGGGCAGACTGCCGGCGGTGAAGCCGCCCCCTTCCCCAGACACCCCGGTCGGGGGAGAGGGATTGGACAGGGCGACGCCGCTCCCCACCCCCGTTGCCGTCGGGACTGTCGGCACATGCACCTGCGCGCCGTCCCACAGGGGTTGGGCCTGGTTGACCAGCGCCTCGTCCGCCCCAGGGGCCAGCCCCCCGGCCGCGGTGATGGCATCCCCAGCCCGGGCCGGGGCGGGCAATGTGACCAGCCCAGGGGCCATCACCGCGCCGCTGACAAAGACGGTGATGGGGCCGGGGGTGGGCGAGGCCGTGGGGGCCGGGGTGGGCATGGGTGTGGGCGGGGGTTGCAGCACAATGGGCGGCGGGGATGGCTGGCGGATCAGCAGCAGGGTACCGCCCACCAGCAACAGGCTGGTCAGCAGACCGAGCAGGAAGGAATAGAGGTGAAAGGCACCCTCCCGGCCTTGACCGGAACCGGGCGGTGTGTCGGCGTCAACGCTCACCCCATGGGGCGTGGGGAGCGGGTGGGCGGAATGGGGCATGGGGACTCCTTTGCGGGCAGAGTTGTCCAGGGCAGAGATGGCTTCTTTCTTAGCATACCCATATCTGCCGCCCTGTCTATGCGACATTTCGCTGATTTTTTCGTACAGCTTAACTGTAGAGCTTAACCGCAGGGTTTAACCGCGGAGGTCACAGAGATTTCGCGGAGGGCGCAGAGAAAAACGATCTCGGCGGTTAAATGTTCTTTGCGCTGCAATCATGATAAGATGTCGCGTCAGGTTGAAGGTCGGCTGAATTGCTGGTAGAATGTCAGGTAGTGTAAGGCGCTCTGGCATATAGTTGATCGACACTGTGTGGCTGGTTGAACATACAGCCGACAGCCTTTCTGCCCCGCGCCCCGGCCGGGCCAATGTTGTCCGACCATTCCGATCCAACCACTCTTGGAGGTATCATGCGCACACACGTTCCCCGCTGGACCGCGCTCTTCCTGATCTTTGTCACCCTCATCGCCCCCCTCTTTGCCACCGCGCCGGCCCATGCCCAGGAAAAGTCCCTGGTCTGGGAGCGCTTTGACGTGGATATCGTCGTCAACCAGGATGGCACCTTTGATGTAGCCGAGGCCCAGACGATTCGCTTTACCGCCGGTACGTTCACCTTTGGCACCCGCTATATCCCCTTCGAAAAGCTCACCTTTATCGACAACTGGGCCGTCACCGACAGCGAGGGCCACACCTATCGCTATGCCAGCGGCAGCGAACCCTACACCTTCTCCGTGGAGGACGAGGGCTGGCGCTATTCGATCCGATGGAATTTCCCCGAACTGGCCGACGAAACCGTCACCTACACGTTGCGCTATCAGGTCCACGGCGGTCTGCGCTATTATGAGGGCGGCGACCAGCTTTGGTGGCAGGCCATCTATGGCGACCGCAGCTTTCCCGTGCTGGAAGGCCGGGTGCGGGTCAGCGTGCCCAGCCCGGCGGTGATCGAAAATGCCGCCTTCTATGTCAACATCAACAACGCAGAGAACGCCGTCTCCACCACGGTGATGGCGGACAACCGCATGGCCATCTTTGACCTGGATCGACGGCTGAACAGCGGTGAACAGATGGAGGCCCGGGTGCAGTTTACCCCTGGCGTGGTGGCCGGTTCACCGGCTGCATGGCAGGCCGATGCCGATGCCGCCGCGGCGGCCGAGGAGGCCGCCGCCATCAATCGAGAGATCTGGGGACCCATTGCCACCCTGGGTATGGGGGCCTTGGGCGCGCTCTTCCTCTTCAGCGGACCGGCCCTGCTCTATCTACTTTGGTACAAACTGGGCCGGGACAAACCCGTGGAAATGGTGGCCGACTACATCCCCGAGCCGCCGGACACCACCCCGCCGGGGATAGTGGGCGCGCTGCTGGACGAGCAGGTGGACATGGAGGACATCCTGGCCACCCTGGTGGATCTGGCCCAGCGCAAGATCATCAGCATCACCGAGGAAGAGACGGGCAAGATCCTGCGCAGCAAAGACTTTGTCTATCGCCTGGAGCGCACACCGCCCCCGGAGCTGCATCCCTACGAGAAGCTGCTCTTGGACAGCGTCTTTGGCAAGAAACAAGAACGTCGTCTTTCAGACCTGAAAGACAGCTTTTACACAGAATTGCCCAAGATCAAAAAGGCCCTGTACAAGGACATCACCGAGGCGGGCTTCTTTACACGCAACCCTGAAACTGTGCGCACCCAATATGGTTGCCTGGGGGGGGTGGCGTTGGCCTTGGCCGCGGTGGTGGGACTCACGCTGTTGGGCGCCTACGGGGACCTGACCGAAGCGGCCATCCTGCCCGGCTTTGGCCTGGGGGTGACGGCCATCGGGCTGATCATCCTGGCCCGCTTCATGCCCCGCAAGACCGACCAGGGATCCGAGAGCGCGGCCAAATGGCAGGCGTTCCGCACCTATCTGAAAGATATTGAGAAATATAGCGATCTGGAACAGCA
>CAZKEX010000066.1:0-15902 GCA_964551895.1 uncultured Caldilineaceae bacterium
CATGGGTAACTGTGTGCGAGAGTAGACCGTCGCCAACAAAAACTCGTCTTTTATTACCCAAAAATAAGCGAAAATAAGGTCGCCCACGGTCAGATGATCACAGGTCTACCGATCATCCGCTCAAAATTGGTGACGACCTTGACTCCATGATACAATAGCTGACACAGGATTTGACCTGCTTAACACGTTACCTGTGACCAGAGATTGCACGTTGGTTCCGAGTCATTGAGTACTGATGGACGATAACCCGCCAGAACCTAGCACGGCCCATAGGGCGACGGACATCCTGTCTGCCGACTTTTCATACACTATCGGGTCAGTCTACTTTTCACCCACGCCTAAATTCATATCTCGGACACCCAACGGGGCCTCTTGGCTTGTACAGCCCAGACGCACCCGTTTTTTGCGCGCCTGAAGAACTTATCCAAACTCGTTTGAAAACCAGAGGAACCCATGACAACCGCCATCGTGATCCTGGCCGCGGGCCAGGGAACCAGAATGAAGTCTGATCTGCCCAAGGTGCTTCACCACGCCGCCGGACGCCCACTGGTGGCGTGGGTCGTCGATGCCGCCAGTTCGGTCACAGATCTGCCCCCTGTGGTGGTGATCGGTCATGGCGGCGATCGGGTCCAAGATCTCCTGGGCGACCGGGCGGTCTATGCCCAACAGACCCAGCGCCTTGGCACCGGCCACGCCGTGCAGCAGGCCACGGACCTGCTTCGGGGCAAGGCGGATCGTGTCATCGCCCTCTACGGCGACATGCCCCTGGTGCGAGGCGAAACCTTGACCAACCTGGCGGATCTCTACGAATCCAGCGCTGCCCATGCCCAGACCGCGCCCCTGGCTATTGCCATGATCACCATCCACCGAGAGGACCCCCAGGGTTTTGGGCGGATTGTACGCAACGAACAAGGCGCGGTCCAGCGCATCGTCGAAGAGGCCGACTGCACCCCAGAGCAGAAGCGTATCCAAGAGCTAAACCCAGGCATCTACTGTTTTGATGCCGCTTGGCTTTGGGAAAATTTACCGAAAATTCAGGTCAGCCCCAAAGGTGAGTATTATCTGACCGACATGGTCGAGATCGCCGTGGCCCAAGGCCGTGGCGTGGTGACCATGCAAGTGGCCGCCGAGGAGACATACGGCGTCAACACCCGTAGCCATTTGGCCATCGCCGCTGGGGTGTTGCGCCAACGCATCGTGGAACGCCACATGGACGCCGGGGTGACGATCATCGATCCCGCCGCCACCTATGTGGACGCCACAGTTACCATCGGCGTGGACACCACCCTGCTCCCTGGCACCCATCTGCACGGGGAGACGGCCATCGGCCCCAACTGCACCATCGGCCCCAACACCCAGATCGTGGACAGCCAGATTGGGGCGGGCTGCCGGGTCGTCTACTCCGTCGTGGAGCAGGCCCGCATGGACGATGGCAGCGAGATCGGCCCCTTTGGCCATCTGCGCAAGGGCGCACACCTGGGCGAAGAGGTCCACATGGGCAACTTTGGCGAAGTCAAGAACAGCTATTTGGGACCGGGCACCAAAATGGGCCACTTCAGCTATATCGGTGACGCCCAGCTTGAGGGCGACGTCAACATCGGGGCCGGGACCATCACCTGCAACTATGACGGCAAAAACAAGCACAAAACCGTGATCGAAAAGGGTGTTTTCATCGGCAGCGACACCATGCTGGTGGCCCCCCTGCATATCGGGGCCAATGCGCGGATTGGGGCTGGCTCCGTGGTCACCAAGGATGTGCCCGCCGATGGGTTGGTCTATGGGGTACCGGCTCGCCCGCCCAAAGCGTCAGAAGACTGAAGACTGAAGATTGAGAATTGAAAATTGAAGAACAACGCGAAACTTTCCTCAAGGAGCAACAAAACGTGGACGCTGGTGATTTAACAGCCTGGATATTGGTTGGGGTGGCCCTGATTCTGGTGGGGCTTGCCGCCGCAGCAGAAGCAGCGCTGGCCTCGGTCAGCCGCAGCCGAGTGCGCATATTGAAGAATGCAGGGGTCAGCCAGGCCGAGGTGATCGACAGCCTGTTAAAAGATGCCCCCAAATTTCTTCTCTCTCTCATGTTGGTGAAGAGCTTCGGCTGGCTGATGGCTGGCATTGCCACCTTCTCCCTGCTCTTGGGCCTGCCCCAGGTGGACATGACCGTGCTGGGCGGATTGCTGGCCGTCTGGCTGATCCTGGCCATCGTCCAGATCTTGAGCCGTGCCCTGGTTCTGCGGGACGCGGAGAAGGCGGCCCTTTATTTTGCCTCGGCGGTGCAGATACTTTCGACCATTTTGCTGCCCATCTCTTTTGGACTGCGCAAACTGGGCGCAGTCGTGCGCGACTCGGAAGCCTCGGAAGAGAGTATCTTTCTCAGCGAGGACGGTCTGCGCTTCTTGATCAACATGGGCGACGGCGAAGGCGTCATCGAAGAAGAGGAAAAACAGATGATCGCCAGTATCTTCGAGATGGGCGAGACTGTGGTGCGGGAGATCATGTTGCCCCGTATCGACATCGTTGCCCTGGCCGTGGACACCCCCTTGACCGAGGCCCTGGATGTGATCATCAAGGCCGGGCATAGCCGCATCCCTGTCTTCGAGGACAACGCCGACCGCATTGTGGGCTTCCTCTATGCCAAGGATCTGCTCAAATGCTTTCGGGATAACCAGCGAGATGTCCTGATCCGCTCCATTCTGCGCCCGGCCTATTTTGTGCCCGAAAGCAAGAAGGTGGACGAACTCTTCCACGAAATGCAGACCCGGCGGGTACACATCGCCATTGTGGTGGACGAATATGGCGGCACCGCTGGCCTTGTTACCATCGAAGATCTGCTTGAGGAGATCGTGGGCGAAATTCAGGACGAATATGACAAGGAGCCCGTGCCCTACCAGAAGATCGCCAGGGATACCTACGTCTTCAACGCCCGTCTGGATGTGGACACGGTGGCGGATCTGCTCGGTGTGGACCTGCCCTACACCGACGTGGACACCCTGGGTGGCTTCATCTTTGCCGAGTTGGGCCACGTGCCGGAGACCGGCGAGACCGTGACCTATGCCGGCTGGCGCTTCACCGTTCTCTCCGTAGAGTCTCGGCGCATCCGCCAGGTGCGGGCCGAACCCTCCCCCAGCCCGACAAGCGAGGACGAACAGCCCTCGGTCGGCCTGGAATCGTCCCGCCTTCGCCACACAACCGAGAAGAAACCGTCCGACAGCAACGCCATCCACGGTTTGCAGACATCGTCTTGACCTGAGACTGAACCCACCAAAGGAAGTGGCCCATGACCCCATCCGACTTGATAGCCCAGGCCCTGCAGGCTCGCGCCCGCGCCTATGCCCCCTATAGCAACTATCAGGTCGGGGCGGCCGTCCTGGCCGGAGATGGGTCCGTGTGGTTGGGCTGCAACGTGGAAAACGCCGCCTATCCCGCCGGCATCTGCGCCGAGCGGGTGGCCTTGACCGGGGCCGTGGCCCAGGGCCAACGCACCTTCACGGCCATGGCCGTCGCCACCCGAGATGGCGGCTCCCCCTGCGGCATCTGCCGCCAGGTCATGGCCGAACTTGGGCCCCAGATGACCGTCTACATCAGCGACGATCAGGGGAATTTCCGCACCACCACCGTCGCCGACCTGCTCCCCGACTCCTTTGATGGCTCCAGCCTGGGCAAATAGAGCGCAGGATGGGGAGCTTGAATCGGACAACTAAAGCGCCCGGCCATAAAATTGGCCGGGCGCTTTTGTTGTCCTGTCATCGTGGAGCGAGTCCAAAAAAATAGAACACGGATCAGACGGATGCGACGGATCAAAAACGGATTTTCTTTTGAAAATCCGTAAAAATCCGTTTTATCCGTTCAATCCGTGTTCTATTTTTAATGTGTGACCATCTATGGTCATCTACCCAGCAGGAACCATCTCCATCTCGGCCAGACCGACCTTGCGGCACAGTTGACCCAAGCGTTCCTGTTCTGCCCCATCCAGCACGCCCATCTCACGGGTCACGATCTCCACATGCAGCGGGAAGATCTCGCCGATCAGCGTCGCCCCTTCGTCGGTCAGGTGGATGGTGATAAAGCGCCGGTCGTCGGTGTCCCGCTGGCGGCGCACCAGATTGCGTTTGGCCAGATTGTCGATCACAAAGGTGATGTTCCCCGTGCTTTTGAGGATCTTTTCGGCCAGGGCTTTTTGGCACATGGGGCCAAGGTGGTGGAGGGATTCCAGGATGCCAAACTGGCTTACAGTCAACCCATAATCCGACAGATGGGCGTTGATCCGGGAGGTGACAGAATCCGCCGCCCGCTCCAGCTTGATATAGGTATCCAGCGCCCGGACCTGGTCTGGCGTGCCGCAATAATGAGTGCCCATCTTGTACTTCTCCCTATGACCAACCAACCAACTAGCCAACCAACCAACCAACCAATTCAATGTTGAACTGATTGTACCACGCTTTCAATTTCTGTCAAGCTGTCGCAGTGCGCTTTGGGCGGCGTGAAACCCGCACATGCCATGTACCCCGCCGCCAGGGGGCGTAGACGAGGAGCAGAGGAAGACGCCGGGCAGGGGCGTGGCATAGGGCGGCCAGGCGGCCACGGGACGGGTCCACAACTGGCGGATGTCCTGCACACCGCCGCCGATGTCACCGCCGATGTAGTTGGGGTTGTAGGCGTGGAGGGCCTGGGTGTTGCGGGCAGATCGGGCCAGGATGGTCTCCCGAAAACCAGGGGCGAAGCGTTCGATCTGGGCTTCGATGGCGGCTGTTCGGTCGGCAGTGGAGCCGTGGGGGACATGGCAATAGGCCCACAGGGTATACTGGCCAGCGGGGGCACGGCTGTCGTCAAAGAGACTTTGCTGGGCCACCAACACGTAGGGCCGCTGGCTCAATTGCCCCCGGTTTGCCGCCTGCTCGGACGCGGCGACTTCGGCCAAGGTCCCTCCCACATGCACCGTCCCGGCCCGGCCGCATTCGGGCGCGGTCCAGGGCACGGGATCGCTCAGGGCATAGTCGATCTTGAAGACCCCCGGCCCATAGCGGAAGCCCGCCAGTCTGCGCCCATAGGTGGCGGCCAACCGATCCCCCGCCATGTTCAAAAACTGACGAGGGGTCACATCCAACAACACAGTCTCGCTTTTGGGCAGCTCGGCCAGAGATTCAACCTCCCATCCGCACACGATCTCCCCGCCCAACTCCCGCACATAGCGGGCCATGCCGTCCACAATGGCCTGGGAGCCGCCCCGGGGCAGGGGCCACCCCACCGCATGGCCCAACATCCCCAACACCATGCCAAACGAGCTGGAAAAGGGCTGGCTGAACTCCAGAAAAGAGTGGGCGGCCAGCCCGCCAAAGAGGGCCCGCACCCGCTCTTCTCGGAAGATCAGCCGGGGCAGCACGTTGGCGGGCAGCAGGCCAGGGAGGCCAAAGCGGGCCAGGGCCAAAAGGTGGGGCGAAAAGGGATGGGGACCGAGCAGGGCCGGGGCCAGCTTCTTCCAATCCCTGGCCAGGGGACCCAGCAGCGTCCGCCACGCCCCCCCGTCCCGCCCGATGGAGTCGGCAGTTTCAGCCAGGGACCGATGCAGCCCCACCGCGGTGCCATCGTCCAGGGGATGGGCAAGGGGCAGGTCGGGCTGGATCCACTCGACGCCCAGGCGATCCCAGGGCAGGGTGCCCATGAAGGGGGAGCCCAGGCCAAGGGGGTGGATGGCCGAGCAGATGTCGTGGCGAAAGCCGGGCAGGGTGGCCTCCGCCGTGCGGGCGCCGCCGCCGAGGGTGGCCTTGGCCTCGATCACCAGCGCCCGCCGCCCCGCCCGCCCCAGGGTGATGGCCGCGGCCAGCCCATTGGGGCCGGACCCCACGACAATTGCATCGTATGCTGCCAATCTTCACGCTCCTGTGGTTGATTGTACTGTGGAAGGCTTTTAACCGCCGAGGGCGCTGAGATCTCGCGGAGGGACGTGGAGAGAAACAAGGCCTTTTCTCTGCGTCCCTCCGCGAAATCTTCGCGCCCTCGGCGGTTAACTCCTTTGGCCGATCAGTCGCCGCACCATGCGCACGGGCAGATTGATCCCGGTGCGGATGGCCGAATTATGCCACACATTGCCGGCTTTCCCCCACTGCATACGAGGATCGACCAGGATGTCGTTTTGGGTGACGGTCGGACTCCTCACACCGCGGAAACCGCGTCCTGTTCGCTGTCAAAGATGCCAATCGCCTCGTCCAGCCGGGTGAGTTGGAAGATCTGCCGATAGTGCTCGCTCAATCCGCAGGCCAGCAGCTTCTGCTTGCCCCGCTGGGCCCGGATCAGCAGGGTGACCAGCAGGCCGATGCCGGAGCTGTTCATATAGTCCATGCGGTCGAAGTTGAGGATCACCGCCTGGGCGCCGTCACCGCTGGCATCGGCAAAGGCCTCGGCCAACCCCGCTTCGCTCTTGGCGGTGACTTCGCCGTGGATGTCGATCGCAGAAACCCGCCCGTCTCCTGCTCACAGCATAGCAGGCAAACGTCACGGCAGCGTTGCAGGGACAATTCAGCCAGTTTTTCGCTGTTGAAGGCTGGCAGATTGGGTGGTATACTGCTGGCAGTGATACTGAATTTAAGCCCAGTCATAATTGGGGCGATATTTGAGAGGGTGAACTCAAAATGACTCCTGCTACATATCTTGCCGTTGTCGAAGCCGATCATACAGTCAAAGCGCCTTCCCATTTGATGGTGGGCGAACAGGTGTTGGTGCTGCGGATGCCGTCAGCTATCAGTTTGATGGCAGATGCTGCCCGGCGACGGCGCTTTGCAGCGACTCGTCAAGCGATTCAGAATGCCATGCACGCTCCTAATCCTCCGGCTGATTTATCAGACGAAGAGATAATACGGCTGGTCAAACTGGCGCGCCGCGCAACAAAGAGTGAGTGATTTTCAATAGAGGTTGATCCATTGGCCACACCCCCACCCCTTCCGGTTGCATTGTCCTCTCCACCACCCGCGCTAACTCCGCCGTCAGGCTGTCCAAATCCGTCTCGTCTCGCGCCGCCACAGCGAAGGCGGCCAACACCTGCTGGGCGTCGTACTTTTGACGGAAGAAGCGGCGGTCGATCACCTCCTGCACCCGGCGGCGCAGGGGGGTGAAGAGGGCGGCGATCAGCAGGGTGGAGAACACAATCACGCGGGGACAGGCCGTCCGTGACCGAATGAAAGATGGATTGCAACAGGACAACGCTGCCAAAGTATACCAGGGCGAACTGACCCAGATCGCGGCCAGCCGATAGTGCAGCAACGGCTGGTTCTGCTTCAATCCGTGCAAATCCGTTTTTTCGTGCGCATCCGTGTTCTATTTTTCAGGGCGAAGCGCATGGCATTTCTCCTGAACGTCTGAACGTCTGGCCGTTTCTCTGGTGGTGTTCAATGGGCCACCAGCGGCAGGAATAGCCTGCCAGGGGGCGTGCCGTCGTTCAGCGCTTCGAGCGTCGCCTGCCCGCCTGTGGCTGTCAACTTGTATTCGAAACCTGGAGCCAGACCGCCGATCTCCACCCGGTCGAACGCGCCGCTGACGCCTCCTGTTGCGGTGAGGAAGGCAAATGTGTCGCCCTGTTTGGGGGCAAAACCCTGGCCGAAGTTGAGCGCCAGCACGCCATCCAGATTGGCCGCGCCGGTGATAGCCAGGCTGCCGTACTCGCCTGCGCTGCTGCCGGTCAAGGGGATCTGCAGCCGCCCGGTGGGGCTGATGGTCAGCGTGCCGGTGATGGTCATCGTCGCCGGATTGCCCTGAGCTGCCAGGGATTGGGACGCGGCTGCCCCAGGCAATCGCGGCGGGGCGTGTACGGTGATGCCCGGGTCAAGCACTCCTTCGTTCAGTAATCCGATGGAACCCAGGAAGATATCTCCCGCGCCAACCACTGTACCGTTGGGGGCGATGTGCAGGCCTTCCGCGGCCACGATGCGGGCGCCATTCATCAATTCGACAAGTCCGCCTCCGCTGTTGGTCTGGCCAACGCGCAGGATTTCTGAAGCGCTCAACCAACCGCCATTCAACCTGATGATGCCGACGCCCGGTGTGCCGGCCAGCCCCAACTGAATGTTGCGGCAGTACAAAGCACTATTTTCCTCAATCGTCACCCATGCGCTCGATTCCCGGCCAATGTGGCACAATCCAGCCAGCGGATCTTGCACGTCCAAATTGGAATCGTCCAGGATCACATAGCCGAGGCCGCTCTGTCCCAGGATCAAATCGCCGTCGATGTCGCCCTGGGCGTTCTGGTACATGGACAGGATACCACCGTTGCCATTGCCGCCGATCAAAACACTCTCCAGCACATTCAGGTTCGAGTTATCAACCTTGAGCATCCCCTCGTAGATGAACGTATTCCCGTTGACAGCCAGTTGCCCGCCCTTCAGCACCTCGACGGAGCCATTATCGCTCTGCCCAACGGCCAGGTCGCCCCCAACTGCCCATAAAGAAGGCTGACTGGTACCCGCACCAATGCCTTCAATTATCACTTCTGAATCTTCGCTGAGGATGCCATAGCTAACAGAGGCATTGTTCGAGTCCACGCGCCCGCCGTTTTCGATGGTCAAGGCACCGCTCTTGCCATAGCCCACGGCAATGTTGCCGGTCTGCCACAGCGACCCATCTCCGCCCACCACCGCCGTGCCGGGCGCTGTGGACAGCAAGCCGCCCAGGCGCGCCTCGGCGCTGGTCAGGTGGCCGCCGTTGGCCACAAACAGGTCGCCCGGCCCTTCGCCGCCGATAGACAGGCGGCCCGTGCCGTTCAGTCTGGTACCGCTGTTGAAGACCTGCAAACGGGCGATGGGTGGATTCGAGGGATTGGCGGGCGGCGCGCCGCCGATGGTGGCGTGGATGAGATTGCCCGCGCCCGAAGTGATTTTCACCGTCCCGCCATCGCTGACGGTCAGCGCCGGTTCTGTCACCGAATCGTCCAGCAGATTCAGTGCCAGGTTTTGGAAGTCTACCGTATTGGTGGCCGATATGACCATCCGGCCCACCGGGAAGTTGGCCGCTGGTCCGGCCGCGGCGACGGCGGCGCTGGCATCCACCGTGTATTGCCCGCTCAGGGCAAAGATGACCGTGTCGCCGTCGCCTGGGTCGCCCTGGGGATCCCAGTTGGTGGACAGGTGCCACGAGCCGCCGCTGGGGTTGATCCAGTAATACGCCCGCGGCGAGAGCAGGAAGGCGCGCGTCTGGCCGTTGAAAGAACCTCTGCCCACGATCTGTCCCCGCTCGTTGATGGCGCGTGCGCTGCTCAATATCCAACCCGAGTCCGCTGGAATCAGACTGTTGAGGTCCTGCCTCTGGCCGTTGTCCCAGAGAACAGCGCGCCCTCCAGATTCGCCCACGATCAACCCGGCGTTGTTGATGTCGTAGGCAACGCTCTGGGTTCCCCCCAAGTCTTGCATCCCGCCGCCCTGCGATAGGAAGGCGTGCCAGTCATCCTGGTTGTCGTTCACCAGATGGCCGACCACCTGCCCGTTGTCGTTGATGGCGTTAGCCTGGCTCTGCGCCCACCCTAGGGTGCCCAGGTCTTGCATCGAACCGTTCCACAGGAAGGCATGCCCATACATCTCCCAAGGATCCACAGTGCCAACTTGGGCATACCCAACCACTTGACCGCTTTCGTTGACCCCATAGGCATCACTACCATAATCCAGGGCGCCCAGATCCGCCATTCCTCCGCTCCACAAGAAGGCGTGCTGTGGTCCAGCACTTGTCGATGCCATACCTACTATCTGCCCGGCGTTGTTTATTGCACGTGCCGAGCTGTGGGTTCCTCCCAACGTGCCCAGGTCCTGCATCACCCCGTTCTGCCACCGGAAGGCGCGGAACGTGCCACTGCTGGTATACGACATGCCAACCACCTGCCCGCTGTCGTTTATGCCGTAAGCCTCGCTCCTATCTCCCCCCAAGCTGCCCAAGTTCTGCATCACCCCATCTTCCCACAAAAAAGCCCGGGAATCGAAGCCACTGCCGGTGCGATAGAAGCCAGCCACCTGGCCGACGTTGTTGATTGCACGCGCCTCGCTCTCCCCCCCCAGCGTGCCCAGGTCGGTGACGGTGTAGCGCTCGGTCGGAGTGGACTGGGGCGCTGGCCGCCCATTGGCGTCCGCCAGGGCAGAGGGTCCGCGCTGGGCTACGCTGGCGACGATGAATAGACTTACGACCAAAATCATTGAGGGTAGGGTTCGTCTCATCGCGGGTTCGGCGCTTTCTAACTGCCGGTTCAGTATTCCCGTTTCCGGTCAGTTTCCATGCCCCGGTGGGGCACCGTCATCAATGAAGATAGGACGTCGCAAGCTAACAGCTTGCGTTACAGGGCTATTTTCAGGTCAGGCTGCTCTGGGATGGGTCTCGCTCTCCATCCATCGGTGACGCAGGGATTCGATCTGTGGCAGATGCGTCACCTCGTGCGCGGCAAAATAGCTGACCTGCTGGCGCAGCGTCACCTCTCCAAACTCCTGGTGTCGGCCCGTGCGCCACCAACTGTTGGAAAAAGGAGACGCACTGGCCGCCTGACACCAGTCTAGATTGCTGTCAGGCGGCCAGTGTGGTTTGCCCATAGAGTCTGTTGCGAATCCGCCCCGCAGAGTTCCGGCGCGGTGTCCATGTCGACGTGGCGCTGATCGGACAACACAGCAACCCGCCGCCTCTATGGAGCGCGCGCCTCACGCCCTGGCCCGGTCTCCATCGGGTAAGCCGGATCGACGCCCCACTCGGTCAGCGAAGCCTCATATAGTCGAATGTTCTCGTGGCCCAACTGGTGCAGAACAAAGAAGTCGAAGGCGCTGAAGACGCCGCCCTGGCAGTAGACGATGGCCTCCTGTTCTGCCTGGGGCGTCAACGCCGCCCACTGCTCGGCCAGGGCCGCACGCGGCAAGAGTGCAGTGCTCTCGGCGTCTACCAGCGCGGGCGCGGGCAGGTTGCGGGCGCTGGGGATGTGTCCATCGCGAATTGGCTCCGAATGTTTGGCCTCTCCGGTGAACATTGCCATCGGCAGGGCGTCGACAATCAGGAATCCGTCGTCGCTGATGGCGGCGCTCACCTGGCCGGCGTCGGCCCGCCACTCAGAGCGCGGCTCACCAGCGACGAAACTTCCGGCCGCAGGTGTGACGTTCCCCTGCTCCAGCGGGCGTCCCTCCAATTGCCATTTGGCCAGCCCGCCGTTGAGCAGCCTGACGTCGTCGTGGCCGTAGTAGCGTAGCAGCCACCAGAGTCGGGCTCCGCCCCTATAGCCGCCGCTCGGGTCGTAGATCACCACTGTCGTATCGTTGTTGACACCCAGCCGCTGCATTGTCGCGCTGAAGGCCTCGGCCGACGGCGCCCGGGTGACAACCGCGTCCTGGGGACTCATCAGGTCCTGCACCAAATCGGCATGGACCGCGCCCGGAATGTGGCCGTCCTCGTACGCGGCCTGATTCGCAATCCGCACATCCACAAGGCGCAGGTTGACGTCGTTGAGGTGGTCGGACAGCCAGGCTGTGGTGGTCAGGGCCTCGGGATGGGCATAATCGGCGATCTCGGCCTCCACAGCCGCTATGGGGGGCGACGCAACGGGCGGCGGCGGAGCAATGGGTGTGCAGGCCGCCAGCAACAACAGGCTCAGACAGAACAGCCACAGTCGTCGGATAAAGTTTCCGGTTTTCATCTCTGCCTCCTGATTCTCGAAAAAAGATGCTTAAACGTTGACAACTACCACAAAATGGAATCGACTCAAACACCGGCTTGCTGGCAAGCCCTCGCCAAGACGCCTTCGGTGGGATAGTCCAGACCCTCCGCGCTGCAATAGGCATCCAGCAGCCGGGCCACATCCGCGCAGAGGTTGTCGCGCATGGCGACGTCAGCTTCCAGGCTGGCCAGCGCGCCGTAGCCGCAGACCAGCGTCTGGGGCGACGGGAAACGTGCGCGCCCCGCCTGTCTCTCCACATCGATCTGGGCAAAGCCCGCTGCCTGCAACAGCCTGCGCATCTCTGCGGGATCGTTGAAGGAGTGGGGCGGTTGGAGTTTGGCGGCCTGTTCAGCGCCGACGCGCTCACCCCAGGCCTGGGCCATGGCCGCGTTGCCCAGATTTCTCTCCAACGGTCCCCATGTGGTCAGCGCAAGGCGACCACCTTTTGCCAGCACCCGGCCCATCTCCTTCAGCGCGGCCACCCGATCCGGGAAGAACATAGCCCCAAACTGACAGGTCACCACATCGAAGCTGCCATCGGCGAAAGGCAGGCTGTCCGCCGAACCTTCCCGCCATTCAATTGTCGCTCCGCCGTTCTGTCCATTCACACTGCGCGCCACGGCTAGCGCTTCAGCGTCGATGTCCAGTCCGACGACCTGCCCCGACGGACCGACGATCTGGGCAGCCTGGCCGGTCACTGCTCCCGTGCCGCAGGCCACGTCCAGCAGCCGTTCACCGGGCCGAGGCGCGGCCAACGCCAGGGTGCGGGCCGACCACGGCGCGATAATCGACGGTACAAAGCAGGCGTGGTAGATTTCGGCCCAATTGCCAGTAATGCCCCAAACATTCGATGCGTCCATTTTATCCCCTTTCGAACAACCCCAGCCTGCCTAGAAAGGTGAAGCTTCCAGGCAGGTGAAAATGCAGCGTTTCCACGAGACGTCTACTCACAGTGTCAGCCCGCCCCGTTCTTCGCCACCGGCAGCCCGGCGTCGATCCACGCCTGCACGCCGCCTTCCAGAATCTGCACGTTCGTGAAGCCCATGTCGTGCAGTAGCTTGCCGCCAATGGCACCCAAGGGGCCGAGGATGCAGGTGGTGATAATGGGCTGCGAACGGTCGGCCAGCCGAGGATCGCGCCAGCTTTCGGGCACTTCGTTGTCGGCCAGGTAGGTCAAGGCCCCGAAGGAGAGGTTGACTGCACCCGGCACGGTGCCGGTCTGGGCGATGTCGGTCGCATCGCGCACGTCAATTACCAGCGTGTTGGGGTGCTGCGTGATGGATTCTTGCGCCTCGGCCGGGGTCAAACTCGGCACGACGGCCAATGCCTCAGCAGCCATCTGGCCAAAGGTCTTGGGCTGCGTCGGCGCTATCGGCCCCCGGGTAGTGGCGGTCAGTGCTTCAATGACGCCGAATTGCTTGATGCTGATGTTGGTGTACTGGGGGGCGTCGCCGAGCATGGCCGCCACCTGTGCGGCGAAGCCCTCGGCGGCGGCATCGTCATGGAACAGGTAGATACCGCCTGCTTCGCCCGTGGCCGTGTTCTTTAGCCAGATCTTCCAGCCCAGACCGGGAATGCCCGCGATCTGCGCCGCGCCGGGTGTGTTGGCCCTCTCATACTCGGCCCACGCACCGTCAAAGTTGAAGTTGATCTGCAAGATTGTTTGTGCCATAAGTAGTTCTCCTTTGTGTAGTAGCGCGTCTCCTGATGCCTCAAATGTGGTTGGCAACACGTTGGTTGACAACAGGTTGATTAAAGCATAGAATACGCGCCAATGGGTATCGGTTTTCGATACAAGTGCACCGCAATATCACAATGCTGCCAACGCGATAGGGCAACCTGCAAGCCGGCAAATCGGCCCCGGCGGTACGGAGCGTGATGGTGACCATGGAGACAACCACTTCTTTCGGCTATTGGGTGCGGCGGCGACGCAAGGCCCTGGATCTGACCCAACTGGAACTGGCTCAACGAGTGGGCTGCGCCGTCATCTCCTTGCGCAAGATCGAGGCGGACGAACGGCGTCCCTCCCCCCAGATGGCCCAGCAGTTGGCCAGGTGTTTGTCGCTGTCGGCGGCGGAATCTCCGGGGTTCGTGGCGGCGGCTCTGGGGGATCGGGCGACGGACCGATTGCCCCAGCCTTCACACCCCGTTGGGAGCGTGCGCAGCAACTTGCCGACGCCCGTCACCTCCCTGGTCGGTCGTAGCGCCGAACTGGCCACCCTCTCCGATTGTCTGCGCCGCCGGGAGGTGCGCCTGCTGACCTTGACCGGGCCGGTGGGTGTCGGCAAGACCCGTCTAGCCGTCGAGGTGGGCAGGCGTCTTCTGAACGAATTCCGAGATGGGGTCTATCTGGTGGCACTGGAAGCGGTGCAGGATCCGGCGTTGGTGCCGGCGGCGACCAGCACCGCCTTGGGCGTGCGAGAGGTGCGGGATCGGAAGCTGGCTCAGTCCGTAGCCGACTTCCTGGTGCCCAAGGAGACGCTGCTGATCTTCGACAATTTGGAACATTTGCTGCCAGCCGCGCTCTTTTTGTCGAGCTTGCTGGCCGTCTGCCCCGGCCTGCATCTGCTGGTCACCAGCCGGGCGCGGCTGCATCTCTACGGGGAACACGAATTCGAGGTGGCACCCCTTCCCTTGTCCGATCACGACGATCTGGCCGAAATGGCCGATTCCCCGGCGGTCCGCCTGTTCTGTGATCGGGCCAAGGCCGCCCGGGCGGACTTCCACCTCACCCCGACCCTGCTCCCTGCCATCGTCGAAATCTGCCGTCGCTTGGATGGCCTGCCCTTGGCCATTGAGTTGGCCGCGGCCCGGCTGAAGCTCTTCTCTCCCCAGGAATTGCAGCAACGACTGGAACGCCGCCTGCCCTTGCTGGTCCAGAACGCCGCGGATCTCTCCCCGCGCATGGGCGGGCTGGAGAGCGCCATTGCCTGGAGCTACGATCTGTTGTCGTCCACTCACCGGACCCTGTTGGCCCGGCTGGCTGTCTTTGTGGGCGGTTTCAACCTTGCCGGGGCCGAGGCCGTGTGCGCCTTTCCCCCAACCATAGTGACCCAGGGCGTGGATGCGCTGCTCGATCAAAGCCTGCTGAAGCGGGGTAGCCTGCTCTCCAAGGGGCAATCCGACATCCTCACCATCTGCACATCCTGCCCCAGGCGGCAATTGTGCGCCGCTGCCCTGGGCGAAACTCGCTTCTCGATGCTGGAGACCATTCGGGATTTTGGCCTGGAACAACTGCGGGCCAACGGGGAATTGGAGGCCATACAACGGTGCCACGCCACCCACTTCGTGGCTTGGGCCGAGGAGGCGAATGGGCACCTGTACGGACCGGATCAGGCCATCTGGCTGGAACGGCTGGAAGCCGAAACCAGCAATCTACAGGCGGCCCTGGTCTGGCTGCTGACAGCCGGAGAGATTGTGCTGGCCGCTCGCCTGGCCTGTGCGTTGGGAGAATTTTGGCAGCGTCACGGCCGTTACAGCGAGGGGCGACGCTGGCTGCAACAGATCCTGGACCAGATGGCACCCGGCACCGTGCCTGACGGGTTACGCGCCCCCACCCTGCAGGCCGCCGCCACCCTTGCCTACCGGCAGGGGGATCAGCAGAGCGCCCAGCGTTGGTTGGCAGAGAGCCAGACCCTCTATCGCGCCCTTGCAGATACCTGCGGCCTGGCCCGGGTACTCTTCGATCTGGGATGGATCGCCGTCGATCAGGCCAATTGGCCCGAGGCTGTGGCGCTGAACCAGGAGGGTCTGGCCTTGGCCCGGGCCGCACACAATCCCTGTGCCATCTACCGGGCCTTGACCAACCTGGGCTGGGTGCGGCTCTGCCTGGGCGAGGTGGAAGTAGCGGCGGGCCACTTTGACGAAGCCCACCGGATCGTTGAGGACATGGGACACACCAAGGGGCGGACGGTCACCCTGGCCAACCTGGGCTGGATTGCCCTGCAGCGCGGAGAGGTGGCGCGCAGCATCACGCTGGCCCAGGAGAGCCTGCGTCTGTGCTATCTGTTGGGAGAACGGGAGGTGTTCGCCGAGTGTTTGGAGATTCTGGCCTCTGCCGCGGTCCATGGAGGCGAGGCTTACCGGGCTGCCCAGCTTGCTGGCGGAGCTGAGGCGATCTGGGAGACGCTACACCTCCTGCGTCCGCCGACGCAGCAAGTGGCCGCCTTCTTCCATGCCCAGGTATTGGCGGTCACACAGGGTCAGTTGGCTGAGGGTGCCTTTGCCCTGGCCTGGGGTCGGGGTC
>CAZKEX010000067.1:0-14571 GCA_964551895.1 uncultured Caldilineaceae bacterium
TCCTTTGCGCTCTTGGCGTCTTTGCGGTGAAGAATAGGTTCCTGCCCAACGATTTCATCTCACCGGGGCAGGACGTACAGATACCAATAAACGCCCCGGGGGAAGAGGGGTTGCAGTTTTTCGTCCCAGATGAAGTCGCCGGCCACGGTCATGTATTGGATACGCTCGTCGATCTGGCGCAGTTGGGCGGCCAGATCTGGGTCCAGGCCGTCGCCCAACACTTTTAGAATCTCCTCAATCCGCTGTCGGTTGCGAATCTCGTATGGGAACTCGCTGCGGCAGCGTTTTCGATCCTGGCGGCAGTCGTCGATAAACCAGCGCAGGCTGTTGAGCCGGGATTTCATGTCCCGCTCCAGCCGCTCCAAAAAGCGGGTGCGCAGGCTGTGGATGGTGGCATCCACGCTGGTCTGCACCTGGTCCAGGGCAGCCTGCTGGGCCGGGGTGAGCTTCTCCCGCTCTCCGTGCAGGCGGTGGAGACGCACCAGCAGATCACTGGCGGACATTTGGGGGCGCTGATCCCCGGCTGGGGTGCGCACGGTCATCTGGCGAAAGAGATCATCCTTGACCAGATACGCTTCCAGTTCCTCGGCCATAGCCTGGACCACGGCCAGATCCACCGCCGGGTCTTCAGCGAGGACGTAGTTTGTTTGGGTCATGGGGTTGCTCCGGGATTGGTTGATTGGTTGATTGGTTGATTGGTTGATTGGTTGATTGGTTGATTGGTTGATTGGGAGATTGGGAGATTGGGAGATTGGGAGATTGGGAGATTGGGAGATTGGTTGAAGTATAGTTGATTGGGCGGAGAAGGTAAAGTGGGTGAAATTGGGGGCAGCATATTTTTCGCAACGAGAAGGTCAATCCCGGAAAGGGCCGGTTCTTGTTGAGTTATGTGAATAGTCTTGGCCCATTCCGGGATTGTATTGGCGAATCCCGCCCGCTCCGCCCTCATTCCGGGAATGGGTCAAGGCTATTCACTCGACCCAAGTACGCCCGACCCTTTCCCGGAATGCCCAAGTGCATTCAACGTCGATTGTCGTGTACCTAAATCGAGGCAAACACAAAACGGTTGGGGATCGGACCTCCGATCCCCAACCGTTTCGCATTCGCACAGTATCCAAAATCCTCAATCCAAAATCCAAAATCGGCCTAGCGCTGGAACTGTTCCTCTTCCGTGGAGCCGACCAGGGCGGCGGTGGAGGTTTCGCCGCCGGTGGCGGAGAGGAGGACCTGGTCGAAGTAGCCGGCGCCCACTTCCCGCTGGTGGCGGGCGGCGGTGTAGCCGGCGGATTCGGCGGCGAACTCCCGCTCTTGCAGCTCGACATAGGCGCTCATGCCCCGCTCCTTGTAGGCCTTGGCCAGCTCGAAGGCGTGGAAGTTGACCATGTGCCAGCCAGCCAGGGTGATGAACTGGAACTTGTAGCCCATTGCCCCCAGCTCCCGCTGGAACTTGGCGATGGTGGCGTCGTCCAGATGGCGCTTCCAGTTAAAGGAGGGAGAGCAGTTGTAGGCCAACATCTTGCCAGGGAACTTGGCGTGGATGGCTTCGGCAAACTTCTTGGCGTCGTCCAGATCAGGCGTCTTGGTCTCGCACCAAACCAGGTCGGCGTAGGGGGCATAGGCCAGGGAGCGCACGATGGCCACGTCGATGCCGTTGCGCACGCCGTAGAAACCCTCTGCCGTGCGCTCGCCTGTGGTGTATTGGCGATCCACCTCGTCGATGTCACTGGTCAGCAGGGTGGCATCCTGGGAATCTGTGCGGGCCACGACCAGGGCGGGGACGTCCATGACATCCGCGGCCAGGCGGGCGGCCTGCAGGGTGTTGATGAAGGTGGAGGTGGGGACCAGCACCTTGCCGCCCATGTGGCCGCACTTCTTGGCCGAGGCGAGCTGGTCCTCGAAGTGGACACCCGCGGCCCCGGCGGCCAACATGGCCTTCATCAGCTCAAAGGCGTTGAGGGGACCGCCAAAACCGGCCTCGGCATCGGCCACGATGGGCAGATACATGTGGGAGCCGTCCTTGCCGTCCAGCCGCTCCACCTGGTCGGCGCGCATGAAGGCGTTGTTGATGCGCTTGACCAGCTTGGGCGCGCTGTTGGCGGGATAGAGGCTCTGGTCCGGGTAGGTTTCGTCCGCGCTGTTGTTGTCCCCGGCCACCTGCCAGCCGCTGAGGTAGATGGCCTTGAGGCCAGCCTTGGCCATCTGCACGGCCTGGTTGCCCGTGACCACGCCAAAGGTATTGACGTAGGGCTCGGTCTGGAGCATGTCCCACAGCTTCTCGGCCCCATTCTTGGCCAAACTGTACTCGATCTTCACCGAGGTGCGCAGGGCGATCACCTCTTCGGCGGAATAGCGCCGGGTGATGCCTTGCCAGCGGGTCTCCGTGGCCCAGCGTTTCTTCAGATCTTCCACCTGTGTAGAAAAATTGCCGTTTAGGTTCATGTTGAGTCTCTCCTTGGGTTGGGTTGATGATGGGTGGGGGGCGTATCGAGTATCGTGTATCGAGTATTTTTGTTGACCAGAGGACTTCCTAACAACCCAGGGCAGTCCTCTGGCCCCCAAATACTCGATACACGACACTCGATAATTTTTAATCCAAATAATCGTAGGCGATTAACGTCAGGAATTCCGGGAAATCGTCGGTCAGGATCAGTTTGTCCATGATCTCGGCGGCGTCGGCAAAGCGGCCAGTGGTGGGGCCACCGTTTTTGGCCAGCTCCTCGTCCCGGATCTGTTCGTAGAGGGCCCGGGTGATAGTGCGGCCGTCGTCCAGTTTAGCCTTGTTGTGGATCCACTGCCAGATCTGGGAGCGGGAGATCTCGGCGGTGGCTGCGTCCTCCATCAGGTTGTAGATGGCCGCGGCGCCGTTGCCCAGCAGCCAGGAGTTGATGTATTGCAGCCCCACATCGATGTTGAGGCGTAGCCCGGCCTCGGTGACTGTGCCCCCGGGCACGCCGATGTCCGTGATGTCGGCGTCGGTGTATTGGCCGTCCACATCCTCCCGCATGACGGCCCGCTGGTTGAGCTTGCCGCCCAGCTTGGCCTGGAAGATACCGTGGACCAGGGGCACCAGGTCCGGGTGGGCCACCCAGGTGCCATCGCAGCCGTCGCTGGACTCCCGCTCCTTGTCCGCGGTGACCTTGGTGAAGGCGTTCTTGTTCACCTCCACATCCCGGCGGCTGGGGATGAAGGCGGCCATGCCGCCGATGGCGTGGGCGCCCCGCTTGTGGCAGGTGCGCACCATCAGCTCGGTGTAGGCCCGCATGAAGGGGACGGTCATGGTGACCTGTGCCCGATCCGGCAACACCTGGCTGGACTGGGCGCGGAACTTCTTAATGCAGGAGAAGATGTAGTCCCAGCGCCCGGCGTTCAGCCCAGCGGAGTGTTGGCGCAGCTCGTGCAGGATCTCCTCCATCTCCAGGGCGCCCAGCACGGTCTCCACCAGCACCGTGGCTTTGATGGAGCCTTGGGGCGCGCCCAGTTTGTCCTGGGCATAGACGAAGACATCGTTCCACAGCCGGGCTTCCTTGTGGCTTTCCAGCTTGGGCAGATAGAAATAGGGGGCGGCGCCACGGGCCAGCCGCTCGGCCATGTTGTGGAAGACATAGAGACCAAAGTCGAAGAGGCTGGCGGAGATGGGCGAGCCGTCCACCCGCACATGCTTCTCCACCAGATGCCAGCCCCGGGGCCGCACCATGAGGGTGGCGATGGTCGTCTTCAACTCGTAGGACTTGCCCTTGGCCGTGTCGGTGAAGGTCATCTGGTGGCGCACGGCGTCCATCAGGTTGATCTGGCCGTCGATGCAGTTTGCCCACGTGGGGGAGTTAGCATCCTCGAAGTCGGCCATAAAGACGTCCGCGCCGGAGTTGAGGGCGTTGATCATCATCTTGCGCTCCACCGGGCCGGTGATCTCCACCCAGCGCTTTTGCAGATCGTCCGGCGTGGGGGCCACCTGCCACTCGCCGGCGCGGATGTGGGCGGTCTCCGGCAGCCAGGTGGGCAGGGTGCCGGCGTCGAACTCCTTCTGGCGCTCCGCCCGTGCGGCCAACAGGGCCAGCCGGGTGGGGTTGAAGGTACGGTGCAGGTCCGCCACAAAGTCCATCGCCTCCGGGGTGAGGATTTGGGCATATTCGGGGGTGATCGGGCCAAGAATCTGCACGCCGGCAGGTTGGGCTTGGGTCTGTGCTGTCATACTGCCTCCTTGAGAGAAATGAATTCGCCAAGCCACCCCCTCCCAGCCTCCCCCAGATTGGGGGAGGAGCCGGATCGCCGCAAACGAAAGTCCGGTTAACTGGGACGGTCCCCTCCCCAATCTGGGGAGGGTTAGGGTGGGGTTGGTCGTTATGCAAAAACGAAAAAGGTTCACCGGACGCACCAAAACGGCGTCACGATGAACCCTGGAAAAACGATCTCTGCCTCGGAGTTCGATGCTCGGTTGTGGCCGGGGGAGCGGTCAACCATCGAATCGACTCAGGGCACAGCCTTGGGTCTTCGTGCTGCCTGGGGGAGGGGTGTAGCCCAGGCGGTGGTTACCGCGGCCACGGTCAACACGGCGGCGTCGATTGGCTCACCCAAAAGGGTATTGCGCTCTGGTCGGGGAGAGCGCCCAAAACCAGTCACCCGGCGCGGGGCCAGGATGGGGGACTGGATAGCTTGGGACGGGCAGTCGAGCGTCCACATGAGGGCGGGTCCTGGGGTGAGTATCAAAAAAATAGAACACGGATTGGACGGATTGGACGGATTAAAACGGATTTTTCTTCTGTGGTGAGGATGTCTGTTCCGTGCGAACATAGGGGCACGAACCCAATATAGCACGGAAAACAAAGACGTCAAGAGGAGAGGATCTGTTCTGAACAGAACCCCAGGGGAATGGGGAACGGGGTCGGAACTTCTGCTCCAGGACAGCACACCCCGCTCCCGTCCGCCCCAGCTCATATCCCAAGTTGCCCAACAAGGCACAAAAAACTATCAACACCGCTTGACCCTTCCCCGCTTCCCCCCTATAATAAGCCATCTTCGTTGACCATCCATCCCTTGCCCCAAAGACCCAAATCATGATCCCCAACGCGCTCAACTTTGATCTCCAGATCAGCCCGGACGGTGACGGCTACCGCGCCGAGGTCGTGGTGTCGCCCAGCGGCACGCCCAGCGGCACGCCCACGGCGCGGTGTAGTTGTTTAGCGGGTCTATCAATCAAGGATTGTCCACTACCGCCTGAATGGAGGACTCGAATGCTGGAAACCATTGCAGTGAACCAGCCCCAGGCCCAATACACCGTCTCTGCGGAGGCCAACGATTATGTCGTGCGCGTCAGCCGGGATCTGATCGAGCGGGATGATTTGGCCCGTATTCTTGATGCAATGATGCTCCACGCTATCAAACGCCACAACCAGATCTCCGAAGATGAGATTGCCGCGCTGGCCGGTGAAGTCAAGCATGGGACGTGGGGACGGGTGAAGCATCTCTTCCCGGTGGGATAGTTGTTCCAGTTTCTGACAAAACGAAGGGGGCGGCGTGGAAATCACGTCGCCCCCTTCGTTTTGCGCTTTGAGTACCTCCCCGGCCAAACAAAATGGGGATACCGAAGGTCGCAGTCAATCAGCGATTCCCTCAGTTTGGGCGTTTTCCGCCTCATACAGCCTCTTCAACTTGGCCCAGCGCAAGTAAACTTCCATCTTGCCATCGTCATCCACCCGTGTGATTCCCAAGCGGTCGGCGAGTTGATGGATGGCATTGAGTTGCCGCCACTTCTCTTGGATGGTGGCGGATTGCAGTTCCCTTTGCTCAATCTCTGCCACATCTTTCCACCGATCGATATAGGCCCTGGCATCCGCCGCGCTCATGGCTGAAGGTTGGGCCGTCGCTTTGGGCGGAATCATGGTTGTGTCGGGCATTTGGTTTCTCCTGGGAACTGACTTTCTCTATGCCGGGTTGGGCGCTGCCAGTTGAAATAGTGGCGCTGAGAACTGACCCGCCGGTTCGATCAGGCCCTTGAACACATTTTCCACAATCCGCGCGGAAGCCAAAGGCATGGATTCGCTGTCACATTCGGGGCAAACATGCATCTTCAGGTCTCGGATCACGATCGGTTCACCGTTTCGATGGAAAATTCGCTCCACGCAAACCGTTTTCATTGAAGAGGAACAACCGTTAGGGCACATCATCATCTGATCTCCTGAGTTTCCTGTCTACGAGGATGATTATATCACAAAGTCTCGCCTCCCGCCCCTCGCAACTCGCCCCCCGCCTCTACCCAAACAACCGCCCATCCTCCAACCGTGAATACAACGCGGGCAGCGCCCACCACGGTGACCCCACCCCCAATGTGGTCGACAGCAGCTTGCGCCCCTCGGCCACAGCCGCGTCGATGGGCCAGCCGTCGGCGATGGCCCGGTAGACGGCCCCGGCGAAGTCGGCGGCGGCTTGATCGGGGGCGTCCACCTGCATGCCCACCGCCGCGGCCACGGAGGATCGCACCACGGCCTGGGCCACGCCGCCGGCGGCCCGTCCGCTACGGCAGGCGTTGAAGAAGGCGAACTGAACGGGCGTCCCGTCCAGCAGGATGGCCAGATCCTCCGTGGTGACCAGGGCCGGGTCACCCCCCTCGCCGGAGAGGACCAAACTGCCCAACCCGCTCGCCTCGTCGTACAGCCCGTGGCCGATAAAATGCAGCAGATGGGGCTGCACCCGGCGCAGGTCGTCCAGCACCCCCCGCCGGGTGATGGCGCCCGCGCGCCACTCGACTTTGAGCGCGCCTTTGGCTTCCAGAGGGGCCAACGCCTCGGCCAACAAGGCCCGCTCCCGCGCCGTGTCCAGGGCGGGCAGACCCAGGCTGACCGCGTCGGAGATCAGCGCCAACATGCGCAGGGGGTGGGCCGCAGCCAGGGTGTCCGTGCGCCGCCCGGTGGAGACATAGCGCACCACGGGCGTCACCGTGCTGAGGGCGGGCCAACTGTCGCCCAGCTTGGCGGCCTCCCAGGCCACGCCGGCCAGGGATGGGTCCGCCAGGAAGAGGCGCAGGCGCAGCCCCACTTTGGCTTGATCTGTGGCGGCCCGGTCCGCGGTGGCCAGGCTGGCTGCCCAGCGCTCCGCCACGCCGCCAGGGAAGAGGCGGCGGCCCATCTCCTCGTCCACCCCCCGCAGGGTCGGCGTCCCATCCAAGGGCGGCGGCATCTCGGCAAAATCGGCCACGGCGCTCTCCCCCTCCCCCTCCGGTGAGCGCAACACCCGGGCCAGGATGTGGCCATCGACGGCCCGGCTCAGTTCGAGATCGAAGTTGCGATAGGTGGTGATGGGGGGGGAGGGGCGAGGGGCGAGTTGCGAGGGGCGAATTGCGGGGGGCGGCGGAGTGGTCCCCACGGGGGCGAGGCGTTCGGCCAGGGCTTGGACCACGGCGAGGGGGGCGTCGTCGAGGACGGTGATGTTGCGGTCCGCCCAGACGGCTTTGGTTTGGGGGGAAAGGGGGCGAGCCGGTGCGGCATAGGCCCTGGGGGCCAGACGACCCAGGTCCCGCAGGACACCTCGCCACAGGGCCAGGAAGTCCGGGCTGTCCAGATCCGCGCCCAGGAAGAGGACAGTGTCGCTGCTGAAGATCTGCTCTACCAAGCGCAGCAGCCCCCGCTTGTCCCGGGGCAGATCGAAAAGCTGATCCTGGGTGACGGTGAGGCTGGTGGGCTGGCGCAGATCGCCGTAGAGCTTGAGCAGCATGGGCTTGGATCGGTCCACAAACCCGGCGTCAAAATCCGTCACCAGGGCTTGGGCCGAACGCCCCACCTTTTCAAAAGCCCGGCCCAGCAGATCATCCAGCCGGGTGGTGACGTAGCGCTCCACGGGCAGCCGGGCCAAGAGCAGGTCCACGGGCTGGGGATCTTGCCCGCCGCCCAGATGGTCCATCAGATATTGGAGCACATCCCGAAAGCGCATGCGCCCGGCGGCCTGGGCCACATCCGCCAGGGCCGGGGAGGGGTCTAGCCCGGTCAGGCCGAAGCGCTTGGCCATGCCCGCGGCCAGTTCCGCCGCGGACGGCACACCCGTCACCGCCTGGGGCAGGTCCGGGCCGATGAAGAGGGTCAGGCGCTGGCGTTCGGCCTGCGCCAAAAGGTGGGAGAGGACAACAGAATCCATAGATCGGCTCCAGAAGGGGTACGGGTCAGGCGATGGCGCATTTTCGGCATGGTTCATCACAACGTATCAATTTCGGCGAACCGTAGGTGCGGTTTTCAACCGCACAGGGTCCATTTACCACGCATGATCTTGGGCGTCGTGCGGTTGAAAATCGCACCTACTGGAAGACCACCAGATCCAACGTCCCCCAGGTGGTGGGATTTCGAAAATCTCGATTGGGGGCCATGGAGATCATGCACTGTTGCTGGTTGGCGCCGGGCGTGTCGTTGTCGCTGACGCTGGCGGCCAGGCCCAGCCCCCAGGGCGGCGGACCGCTCAATCCCAAGCTGCTCCAGGGGATGGCGGCCTCGACGAAATAGCCAAATCCTGCCTGGGACGAGGCCACCGCGGCGTCCAGGGGCTGAGAGGTGAGGGTGTCCAGCCGCCAGAGGGCGGCCCGGGCGTTCTCCCCGGCCCCTTCCAAAAAGTCACCGGGATGCAGGTCGATCTGCACATCGTCGGCGCTGTTGGTCGTGGTGGTCAGATCCCCGCCCAGATCCAGATCCAGGATGATCTGGGGCGAATCGCCCAGGAAGAAGCGCTCGTCTGCACCGGAATAGCCCACGTAGGTGTCGTCCTGCACAAAGAAGGCGGCATAGAGCCCGGCGTTGTCATAGGCGAAGATAGCCTGGGCAGCCAGATCCGTGAAGCTGGCGCTGAGTCCTGGCGTACTCACCCCGCAGTCGTCGCCACCCACAGGGGCGGTCAGCTCCACGGGCAGGACGCTGAACTCGCTCTGCAACAACTGCCACTCGTAGGGCAGACCGTCGATCTGCATGGCCACCTGGAAGCCGCTGTAGCCATCGCTGTTGACCGGCCAGGCCTCGGCCAAGCCGTTGGCTGACGGGCGGCGAGTTTTGAGGTTGTCCGCGGCCAGGGGGCGCAGCAGCACACTGTCTTCTGCCACCACCGAGCTGTCCGTGGCCGAAAGGTGTTGCACCCGCACCCGCACAGGTTGGGGCAGGGCCGTGTCCACAAAGATCTGCTTCTGGAAGAAGGCGGGATCCTCGCTGTAGGGCTGGCCGCCCCGGCTCTCCACCGTGACAGAGTCGGTCTGGATCGGCTGGCCGTCTGCGCTTTCGATCAGGATATTCAGGGTTCCATCGATGGGGAAGCTGCTTTCCCCGGCCAAAAGGAAGCCGGTGGCCGTGGTGGTGGAGTTGTCCCCAGGCTGATCGATGCGCACATATGCCTGGGGGGTGGGGGTGGGCGCAGGCGTGGGCAGCGCCGGGATCCGCCCCACGGGCAGATCGCCGATGGCCAACTCACAGCGCACATAGGCCTGGCCGCCGCTGACCCAACCCTCCATCTCCTCGCTGTCCACCACCCGCACCTGGATCCAGCGCCCATCGTCGGAGCGGGCAAAGGGTTCCAGAAGGGTACCGGCATAGAGGGGGGTGATGGGCGGGTCGTAGACCGTGCCCGGTCCGGTGCGCAGGTTGAGCCCGTCCGCCCCCTGGTAGACGATCTCGCAGGTGTTGGCCGGGGACGCAGAGCCAGGCGGCCACACATCCACCGCGGGGACCGGGTCCACCTTTGTCGGGCCGCTGCCATCGGCCATGGGCGGCGCTGGGGGCAGGCTGATCCCCAAGAAGCAGCCCCGCTCCAGGTTGATGCGGGCATAGTGATAGGGCTGGTCCGAGCGGGTGGAGACGATCTGGCCCGATCCGGCGGGGATGTCAAAGGACTGCCGGGCGATCTCCTGCTTGGCCGGGTCGAAGGTCTGCACCGTGCCCCGGGCGCCGCCATCCAAGGCCATCAGGGTGACATCCAGGCCGCTGACCCGGCTGAGCATGGCGCGGAAGTCCATCTCCATCACCCCGTTCTCCACCACCACATCGTCGATGGTGTCGCCGTTGCAATCCTGGCGCGTATAGACCGCCTTGCCAAAATCAGTCGTCACCTGCCAGGAGATGGTGACCCCCTCAACGCTGAAGGCATCCCCATTCAGCGCGGACATGGGCATCTTGCCCGTGTCCATGCGCAGATCCGCCTGGGGCCAGAGTACCTCGCCCACTTCCGGCACAGGGCTGCCCGCCTCCACCCCGGCCAGCCATTTGGCCACATTGGCCACGTCATATTTGATCCCAGGGCTGGGGGAGCCGATGGGGGCCACCCAGCGGGCCACGCCGCTCTCCACAGGCTGGCGGTTGGCCGGGTCCCGGTCGCTCTTGGATCGGATGTAGAGATCGTCCGGCCCGGCGTCCAGGCCAAAGATCCATTCCAGGGGTGAATTGGCCTCCTTGGCGACCATAAACTTGGTGCCCGTGGCGGTGATGAGGGCAAATTCGGTCTCGATGGTGACTCGGCGTTTGACCTCTGCGCTGCCGGGGGCCATATCGTTGACCAACGCGCCGCCGCTGGCCCCAAAGACGGCCAGGGCAGACTGATCCGACAGATCCAACTCCTTCACCACCAGCTCCCCGTCCCGCAGCACCTCCACGGTGAGGAAATCGGAGAAGCGCAGCAGGGCCTGGCCAGTGGCGTCCACATCCACCCCGTCCCCTGGGAGAAGTTGGACAGACTGGGCGGGCAGCAGAGGCTGGCTGCCCCCACCAGAAAGCACGGAGACATTGCTGCGCCCGGCGTTGGCCTGGACAAAGGTCTGTTTGGGGTCAGGCGTCGGTTCTCTGCCACACCCGGCCAGGGAGAGGGCCATCAGCAGGGCTAGAAATAGAACGAAAACTCTTTTGGCGGCTTTGACCATACGGACCATCCTTTGCAGACTTGGTGTGGGGAGAAAATGAATCGTGTGATTGGCAGATTGGGTTGGCGCGGTTCTAAACTCAGATTAGATTGGGATCTACAGTTTGTCGCGCTCTAGCCCGGTCCGTGACCGGGCGGGTCTACCTGGAAAGATCCTTGAAAGCACCCGCCCGGTCACGGACCGGGCTAGAGCGCAAAGTCGGTTGAATGCTTTTGGCCAGGGGGTCTACGGCTGCGCTACGGCACGGGACGATCTCAGGGGCGGCAGTCCCCAGGCCACGCCCAGGCCAGAGACCGCGCCCATCCAGATCACCCACAGGATGCGGGCGGCAAAGATCAGCCCCAGACCATAGGCCAGCCCCAAAACCGCCGCCCCCACTACCCCGACCAAGGCCAGACGCATCGGCTCCGGCAGGGGGATGGGGGCGGTGGCGGCCCCAAAGAGACCCAGCCCAATCAGCCCGCCCGCGGCCAGGGCGCGCAGGGCCACGGTCTGGCCGGGGAAGACAAAGGCGAAGAGCAGCCAGAGCAGGGCCAGGGTGATCCCGCCCACGCCGCTCTGCACGGCCCAGGCGCGCCGGGGGTTGGGCCCATCCTCCAGGCTGACCAGGAGCGCGCCGACCCCACCGGTCACCCCGACGGCCACGGCCCCCATCACCCCCATCACCGGGATGCCGGAGCTGATGGCAAAGAGGATGCTGTCAAAGCGCTGGGCCAGGAGGTCCAGGGTGAAGCCGTCGGCGATCAGCCGGTTCAGCCCCAGGAAGAGGCCGATGCCCAGCCCCAGCCCCCAAAAACCTCCCTGCAATCCCCGCACCAGACGCAGGATCACCCACTCCCGGCCCCGCTCCCACCGCATCCCCCACACCCGCCGCCTCACAGATTGGGCCAACTCGGCCGGCAAGAGGGCCTGCACGGATGGGGTCAGATCTCGAATGGTGGCCAGGGCGGCGAGGGCGCGGTCAGCGCCCTCCCCACCGGTCAGGGCGGCGCGGGCCAAGGCGTCCACCCCCACCGCCCCGGCGTCGGGCGCCCGGGCCGCCAGACCGGCCAGGGCCAGGGCCGCGGACGCCTGCACGTCCAGCTCCGGGTCGGTCAATACCAGATCGGCCAGCAGATCTGCCACCGGAGCGTCATCGAAAAGGGCGAGGCGGGTGGCGGCATGGCGGCGGGCGGCCCCCTCTGGGTGGTGACAGAGGTTGGTCAGCAGATCCCGGCGGATGGCGTCGGCCACCTTGGGCTGCCACACATGGATATGCTGGGCATAGGCCACGGCGGAGGCGTAGAGCAGTTGGGTCTCGGTCTGGGAAAGCTGGAGATGGGCGACCTGCCGGGTGGCCAGATCCAGGTCCTCCGGCGGCAGCAGACGCATGCGGCTGTCCCATTCGGGCACGGCCTGGCGCAGGATCTCCCGGGCCTTCTGCGCCGCCCAGAAGTCGTCCCCCAGCCAGGCGATGATGGGGGTGATCAGATAGTCGTGGGTCAGCTCGTAGGAGAGCAGTTGGCCCTGATCCGGGCTGTCCGCCGGCGGGGGCTGCACGATCTGGCGCACCAGGGAGCGGCTCACCAGCACGTCCAGCACCTGGCCGGCCTCGGTCACATCCACCTGGGCAGAGCGGGCCAGATCTGCCAGGCCCAACCGTTGTTTGGCCCCACTGCTGGTGACCAGGGAGCCGAGCAAGGTGCGGGCAGCACTTTGGCGGGTGGGGGGCAGTTCGGCCACAGATTGGTTGAGCAGACTGGCCAGGATGGCCGCGGTGCTGCCCAGGGCGGCAAAGAGGGCCAGATCCAGGGTGGGTTTGCCGCCCCCTTGTCTGGCGATAGCCTCGTCGTACAGACGCAGACAGGTGATCTGCAACTGGGGCGGGCTGATGCCTCGGTTCTCTCGGTCGTAGAGATCTTGGAGCAGGCGGCTGACCAGGGCCGGTTCCCAGGTTGCGCCAAAGAGTCGGGCCGGTTCTTCCATGGCCTCTCGGGCCGCCTCCTGGCCCAGGATGTCCAGGCGGAAGCGGGCATCCATCAGGTTGGGCAAGAACTGCTCCAAGGGCTGCAACCGGCCCAGAAAATCTTCCCGGATCACCAGGACCATGCGCAGATCCAGGCTGCGGTCTGTGAGCAGGTGGCGCAGTTGGGTCACCACGGCCTGCCGGGACCCATCATCGTAGACCAGAAAGAACTGCTCCGCCTGATCCACCGCCAAGACCACGGGACCGTCCAGCAGATGTTGGACCGCCCGCACAGCGTCTGCCAGATCCACGCCGGCCAGGTTGACCGTCAGCCCGGCGGCGTGGGCCACCCGGCCCAGGCTCTCCCCCAGCAGATCGATCAGGGGCATGGCCGCGTCCGGTTTGGCCACGGCCAGGAGGGCCCGGCGATCCAGCAGGGCGGGGGCCAATCCGGCCTGGAGCAGACTGCTCTTGCCGCTGCCGCTCTCGCCATAGAGGATGGTGAGCCGGTTGGCCAGCACCCGGTTGGTAAAGCGGCGGATCTCCAGATCTCGACCCACAAAGATAGGCGCATCCTGGGCGATGAAGCTCTCCAGTCCTTTGTAGGGGTGGGGGGGCAAGGCGCGCTGGGTCAACTTTTGCAAGGGGTTGGTGTCGGTCTGGGCCGGGCGTTGCACCCATTCTTTGACGGCGGCGGCCAGCTCCTCTAAAAAGCGCATGGGGTCTTGGGTGCGGATGTCCACGCCCTGGCCCTCCCAATAGCGTCGGTCCGCTGGATCCAGATCCTGGACCTGGATGGCATAGGCCGTGCGCCGATAGACGCTGAGGTTGCGGGTGACCTGGCGGAAGAGCCGCTTGAACTGGGGGTTTTCCAGATCATAGCCCAGGAAGATCAGGGTCTTGGTGGCGAAAAAGGCCCGCACCACGTCGCTGAGGGTAGGCAAGTTGCCGATAAAATCCTCGATGTCGTCCTCGGTCACCACCAGGCTGTCGGGCTGGTCGATATCCCCCTGGATCTTGATCAGGGTGAGCTTGGACTCATCGAAAAAGGAGACATCCGTGTCCCGCACGATCAGGACATAGGGCTTGCGGAACTGGTCGAAGGCCTGTTCCAGGGTGCGGTCAAAGCGGGTGGTGATCACCTTGGTGGTGGGCAGGACGGCGTCCGCGATCAGTTGGTGGATGGGGCCGGGCTGGCCCTGGCTACGGGCCACCTCCTCCCGCAGGGCGCTGATCAGGGCGTTGCGCCCCTGCAGGGCCTGAAAGTCTCGGGCCACCGCGGCCAGGGAGCGATCCGGCTTGGTGTAGTCCAGACGCACGGCCAGGGCATGGGCGATCTCCTGCACCAGAGAGGCGCGGTCCTCCCTGCCGCCCAAGTCCGGGCCAACGAAGAGCAGGGCGTTGTCCTTGACGATCAGTTCGGCAAGCTGGGCGATGATGTCGGTCATGATAATTGGGGCATCCTGTCTGTTGGCAGCGTTGTGAGCAGGCGGCGACCGCTGTGGTCGGTCGGATCTGCTGGCATGAAGAGAGACAGTACCTGGGGGGGCAGAGCAGAGGGGTCTTCACCCGCCATTGTAACCCAAATGGCAAGATGGATCAACGGTAAAAAAAGTTGACCCGAAACGTCCCCGGCATATCGGCCCCAAGCAAGCGGCCACAACCTGAACCCCAAACCGTTGTTCGCGTGTGCCGGGGATGTTTCGGGTCAATCCACAAAATCCGTATGTGCCGAGTCTTAATCAGTTGTGGTAAAATA
>CAZKEX010000067.1:14671-15884 GCA_964551895.1 uncultured Caldilineaceae bacterium
AAGCAGACCCGCCCCCCCTCCCAAACCACCGTCGTCGTCGCCATGAGCGGCGGCGTGGATAGTTCTGTGGCCGCGGCGTTGCTCGTGGAGCAAGGGTACAATGTGATCGGGGTGATGATGCGCCTGTGGGCCGAGGTGGGCCGGGGTGAAGGCTCGACCAACAAGTGTTGCAGCCTGGAGAGCGTCAACGACGCCCGGCGGGTGGCGGACACCCTGGGCATCCCCTTCTATCTGATCAACGTGGAGGAGGTCTTCAAAGAGAAGGTCGTGGACTATTTTATCCAGGGCTACAGCGCCGGGACCACGCCCAACCCCTGCATCGCATGCAACCGCCACATCCGCTTCGACTATCTGCTCAACTATGCCCGCAAACTGGGCGCGGACTATCTGGCCACAGGCCACTATGCCCGCACCCGCCGCCGGGATGACGGCGTGGTGGAGCTGCTCAAGGGCGTGGACGATCACAAGGACCAGAGCTACGTTCTCAGCGTCATGGGCCAGGCCGAACTGCGGGATGTCCTCTTCCCCGTGGGCGACTTCCCCAAGGCCCAGGTGCGCCAGATCGCCGCGGCCCACGGCCTGCCCATCGCCTCCAAGCACGACAGCATGGATCTCTGCTTCCTGGCCGACGACGATCACCGGCGCTTTTTGCAGGATTGGGCCGCGGCGGCCATGCAGCCCGGCCCCATCGTGGATCGCCGGGGCACGGTCCTGGGCGCACACACCGGTCTGCCCGGCTACACCATCGGCCAGCGCAAGGGGCTGGGTCTCAGCGGCACAGGGGCGCCGGTCTATGTGTTGGAACTGGACCGACCCAACAATGCCCTGGTCGTGGGCGGATTGGACGAACTGGGCAGCGACCGACTGGTGGCCCACACGGTCAACTGGACCCTGGACGCCCCGGTCCCCCCCGGCACCCGGGCCGAATGCAAGATCCGCTATCGCTCCCACGCCGCAGCCTGCACCCTCTTCCCTCAGCCGGATGGCACCGTGGCCGTGCAGTTTGACGAACCCCTGCGAGACATCACCCCGGGCCAGGGGGCGATTTTTTACGATGGGGATCTCTGTTTGGGCGGGGGGATCATCGCGGCATGAGTCCGAGCATTGTGTTGGGCGTGTTGTTGAGCGTGAGCTATGCCAGCGTTTTCCACCTGTGGGGCGGACGGCATCTGCGAGATTTGGGTGTCTTTTTGATCGTCGCCCTGGTCGGCTT
>CAZKEX010000068.1:0-15848 GCA_964551895.1 uncultured Caldilineaceae bacterium
CCTCTCTTTGTGTGGCAATCGTCAAATTTACCGACCCACAACCATCCATGCAAGCCGGCACACTGACATTCCTCCGCCTCCACCCTCCACCCCATTCCCCGCCAAATCCACCACCCGTATCCCCACGCTGACCTCCCCGCCGACCGCGGTCTGGGTCAACTGATCCCACCATAAAAATGTCCTTGCGTCATGTCGAAAGGACAGTGTATCGGCGCGAAATGGCTCTGCGCCGATGCAAAACGGCATTGCATTGTGGAAAAACGGCATTGCAACGGTAGGAAATGGCATTGCATCGGGAAGAAATGGCATTGTAACGGCGCGAAATGGCATTGCAACGGCGCGAAATGGCATTGTAACGGCGCGAAATGGCTTTGCAACGAGGAGAAATGGGGGTGTGTCAAGAGGAAATGGCTCTGCGTCACGCCCGAACGGTAGTGCGTCATGCCCGAACGGTAGTGCGTCACGCCCGAAGGGTAGTGCGTCATGCCCGAAGGGTAGTGCGTCACGCCCGAAGGGTAGTGCGTCATGCCCGGACGGTGGTGCGTCACGCCCGAAGGGTAGTGCGTCATACCCGAACGGCTGTGGAACGGCGCTATGGCATCTCGCTATATCACGGACCAATATGGAGCCGTTTCGACGTTTGGACGGCATCAACCCAAAACGTCCCCGGCACCCACGCAGGAGACAGTCGGGCAGACCAGTCCACCGCCCGCTTTGCCCCCACGTGCCGGGGACATTTCTCCCGCCAGGCAGTCGCCCACCCCTTAAAAATTAACCATCAACCATCAACCATTAACCATCAACCATCCACCCACCCCAACCCAATCCGCCCCCGCTCCGCCTCCACGGACTTGATCTCCACCTCGATCACATCCCCCACCCGCAGGACCGTGCCGTGGGGGATCTGGCTGCGGTGGAGCAGGCCGTCGTTCTTGACGCCGATGTCCACAAAGGCGCCGAAATCGACCACGTTGCGCACAGTGCCGGGCAGACGCAGCCCCGGCAGCAGGTCGGCCAGGGAGAGCACGTCCTGGCGCAGGATGGGGGTGGGCAGGTCGGCCCGGGGATCCCGGCCGGGGCGCACGAGCTGTTCCAGGATGTCGGTCAGGGTGGGGACGCCGGCGCCCAGGTCCGCGGCCAAGTGGGCCACGGAGGTGTAGGCGGCCAGGGTGTCCAGGGCGATCTGGCGGGCTTGGGCCGGGGCGGAGGCGGTGAGGCCCGCCCGTTTCAACACCGCCTCGGCCACTTTGTAGCTCTCCGGGTGGATGGCGCTGGCATCCAGGGGGTTGTCCCCATCCCGCACCCGCAAGAAGCCGGCGCACTGTTCGAAGGCTTTTGGCCCCAGGCCGGTGACCTCTTTGATGGCCTTGCGGCTGGGGAAGGGGCCGTGTTCGTCCCGGTGGGCGACGATATTTTGGGCCAGCTTGGGGCCGATGCCCGCCACATGGGTGAGCAGGGCCGGGGAGGCCGTGTTGACATCCACCCCCACCTGGTTGACCACGCTCTCCACCACGGCGTCCAGGCTGCGGGCCAGTTCGGTCTGGTTGACATCGTGCTGATAGAGACCGATGCCGATGGATTTGGGGTCGATCTTGACCAGCTCGGCCAGGGGGTCCTGCACCCGGCGGGCGATGGAGACCGCGCCCCGCAGGGTGACATCCAGGTCGGGCATCTCGGCCCGGGCCAGGGGGCTGGCGCTGTAGACGCTGGCTCCGGCTTCGTTGACGATGATGTAGTGCAGGTCATCCAGCCCAAGCTCTTTGATGAGTTCAGCGGCCAGTTGTTCGCTCTCTCGGCTGGCCGTGCCGTTGCCGATGGCGATCAGGCTGACCCCGTGTTGTCGGATCAGCCCGGTCAGCACGGCCTTGGACTGGGCCCACTGGCGCTGGGGTGGATGGGGATAGATGGTGGCCGTGTCCAGCGCCTTGCCCGTGGCATCCACCACCGCGGCCTTGCTCCCCGTGCGGAAGCCGGGGTCCAGCCCCAGCACGGTTCGCCCGGCCAAGGGGGGCTGGCTGAGCAACGCCCGCAAATTCCGGGCAAAGACCTGGATGGCGTGGGCCTCGGCCTGTTCGGAGAGGGTGCGGCGCACGTCCCGCTCGATGGCGGGCAGGAGCAGGCGGGCCGCGCCGTCGTCCATGGCAAGCTGCATCTGCTCGGCCAAGGGCGAATGGCCCCCGACCCGGAAGTGGGGCCGAATGGCGCCTTGCCAGTCCCGCTCGTTGACTTCGACCCCAACACGTAAAACTTTCTCCGTCTCTCCTCGATTGAGGGCCAAAACTTGATGGGGACGTAGCCGGTCCACCCGTTGGCGAAAGTCGTAATAGACGGCGAAGACAGACTTCTCGTCCAGCTTTTCCTCTTCGGCTTTGGGAATCAGGGCGCTGGTCAGGGTGGCAAAGTTGAGCGCCTTTTCCCGGGTCACCCGGCGCACTTCTGGGTGGTCGGTGATGGTCTCGGCCACGATGTCCCGTGCCCCGGCCAGGGCTTCCTCGACCGTGGGCGCCTCCGGGGAGACGAAGGGGCGGGCCAGCTCTTCGGCGCTGGCCCGACCGCCCGGCTGGGCCAGGATCAGGTCGGCCAGGGGTTGCAGCCCCTTCTCTCTGGCCATGCTGGCCCGGGTGCGCCGCTTGGGCCGGAAGGGTTGATAGAGATCCTCCAGCGCTGTGCGGCTTTGCACGGCCAGGATCTGGGCCTCCAGCGCCGGGGTCAGCTTGCCCTGCTCGCGGATGCTGTCCAGCACGGTCTGGCGGCGGTCGGCCAAGGCCCGCAGGCTGTCGGAGAGGACGGAGATGTTGCGCAGTTGCTCCTCGTCCAGCCCGCCCGTGGCCTCTTTGCGATAGCGGGCCACGAAGGGCAGGGTGTTGCCGCTGTCCAGCAGGTCCAGGGCGGCTTGGACTTGGGCGAGAGGGATGGAAAGGGTTTGGGCGATCTGGTGGGTTAGGGTCATGGGTGGTTGGTTGGTTGGGTGGTTTGTTGGTTGGTTGGGTGGTTTGTTGGTTTGTTGGGTGGTTGGTTGGGTGGGTGGGTGGATTTGGATTGGAGGGGTATTGTAGCATGGGGGAGGGGGGATGGCTGAATTGGGCTGAAACCTTTGAGCGGTGTGTTCGTATAGCTTGCCGTGTGAGCCGTGTGGCTTGTCAGAACTCAAAAACAGTGCAATTTGAAAAGAAAGCGAGAGACCCATGAGTGCAAAACGATTGACCCGCAGCCGTGATGACCGCATGTTGGCCGGTGTGTGTGGCGGCCTGGGCGAGTATTTCAACATTGACCCCACCCTGGTCCGCTTGGGCTTTGCCTTCATCTTCTTTGTGGGGGCCGGCTCCCCCTTCCTGCTCTATCTGCTGATCTGGCTGATCGTCCCCGAAGCCGGGGTCACGGCCTCGTCCCCCAGCGACACCATCAGCGCCGGGGTGGATGAGATCGCCAAGACCGCCCGCCAGTTCGGCGACGAAGTGCGCTCCAAGGTGGAGCAGATGCGCACCCCGGAGAACCACAGCGCCCCCGCGGACGTGGATGTTACCCCAGATGTGGAAGAGTCGGAGAAGATGGCGTAGGGTACCCAACACAATCGGATATGTGAAAAGCCAGGGCACAGGGTAGCGTGCCCTGGCTTTTTGGTGTCGTGTCCTTAGGCGCACCTTGTTTCTGCCGCCAAGCCGACGTATAATGTGGCCTGATTTCCCCTGTTCCCCACGCTGACCGTTCACGCTGGTTGTCCACACCCCACCCAAACCCCAAGGAGCCACTTGTGTTTCGTCTGATGGCCCGCAAGGCGTTGTTGATCCTGATCTTGCTGCCCCTGCTCAATATGCTGGGCTTTTTCTATGCCCAGGTCCATCCGGGGATGGTGACCTATGGCGGCGTAGTGCGTCCAGACATGGCGCCCCCACGCCCGCAGTTGACCTGGCAGCCCTATGCGGACTACGTGCAGGCCCTCTTCCAGGGCGACCTGGGCTCCGTGGGCATCATCCCCGTGGCGGATGTGGTGGTGACGCCCCTGGGCCAGAGCCTGGTTCTGCTGGCCGCGGCCTTGGCGCTGATCCTGCTGCTGGGGCCGGTGATCGGCTTTCTCTCCGTCTCGCCCCGCAGCCGCCGCATCACGCCCCTGGCCCTCACCCTCACCACCTTGGGCGCGTCCATGCCCGGCTTTTTTCTGGGCGTGGCCATCATCTCCGTCATGCTCTACACCGTGCTATACAACCCCAACGTGCGCGCCACCCCCCTGCCCATCAGCGGCTTTGGCTACGACAACCATCTGATTCTGCCCATCTTGGTGCTGGCCTCTCGGCCTGTGTTGCAGGTGGCCCGGCTCACCGCCGGCTTTTTCGAGCATGAGCTGCAAAAGGACTATATCCGGGTGGCCCGCAGCAAGGGGTTGAGCTGGTTCCGCCTCTTCTGGACCCACGTGGTGCCGGGGATCATCTCCCCCATTGTGGTCACCATCGGCCAATCCACGCGCCTCTTGGTCAGCGGGTTGATCATTGTGGAGACCCTCTTTCAGTGGCCGGGGGTGGGGGCCATGTTCATGATGGGCGTGGGCATCCGCACGGATGGCCGGGCCCCTATCCAATACTTTGGCAGCCCGCCTCTATTGGCCATCCTGGCCGTGGTCTTTGGGGCCATGTTGCTCACGTCTGATTTTGTCGCCACCCTTTTTGCCACCTGGCTGGATCCCCGGGTGCGGGAGGGGACCCTGGACCTTGGGGGCCGAGCGACCGGGCGACCAGCCGGGCAGTCTGTACCCAACCGGGCGGGGGCATAGCCATGGGCGATCGTAACTATCCCCTGGCCGTGGGGCTGCTGATCAGCGGGCTGCTCCTGATTTTGGCCATCTTCGGCCCGGCCCTGGCCCCTCAAGATCCCATGCAGGTCTTCACCCGTGTGGTGGTGGACGGCACGCCCTATTACCGTCCCTTCCGCCCCGGCCTGCTGCCCCAGTTTCCTTTGGGCACGGACCAGACCGGGCGGGATCTGTTCAGCCGCATTTTGTGGGGGGTACGGCCTACCATGATTCTGTGCTTTGTGGCCGTGGCCGTGCGCATGGCCGTGGGCGTGCCCTTGGGGTTGATGGCCGGATGGTTCCGCGGCCCGGTGGAGCGGGGGGTGGATACGGCCATCAGCGTCAGTTTGGCGGTCCCAGCCCTGATCTTTAGCATGGCGGCGATCTCATTTTTGGGGGTGGAGCGGGGGCTGTCGGTCTTTGTGATCGGCCTGGCCGTCACCGGTTGGGCGGATATTGCCGAGCTGGTGAAAAATCGCACCCTGGCCACGGCCCAAGAACCCTATATCGAGAGCGCCCGGGCCGCGGGGGTGACATCGTGGGGGGTGTTGCGCCGCTACATCTTGCCCCAGCTTTGGCCCGTGCTGCCCTCGGTGATGGCCTTTGAGCTGAGCGCCGTGCTGCTCTTGGTGGCGGAACTGGGCTTTTTGGGCCTATACATCGGGGGCGGCTTTGTCTACTACGTGGCCCGGGGCGACATCCCCGCGGACTGGGCCAAGCTGACCGCTGGCTATCCAGAACTGGGCCAACTGCTCTCGGATATCTGGGCCAAGATCATCCTCACCCCGTGGGAGATCGCCCTGGCCAGCGTGGTGGTGCTGTTGGCCATCTTCGGCTTCAACATGCTGGGCGAAGGCTGGCGGCGTCACATGGACATCACCCGCACCCGGGCCCGCCTGCGCTGGTGGGAGCGGGCGCTGCGGGGGTTGGGCGCGCCGGTGGAGTGAGGAGAAGGAGTGAGGAGGAATGAGTAATTTTGTGGTGGCGGTCTGATCTGCGAAGAAGTCCGCCACAAAACATGACTGCCAAGCAACCCCGCAAAAAATCAACAAATCAACCAACCAACCACCCAACCAACAAACCAACCCACCAACTAACCCCCCACCAACCACCCCACCCCAAAGACCACACTGTACAACAACAGCAGCTGGCCCGTCAGGGCCAGGGTCTTGTTGAGGACGCGCCCTTGATCCACAAAGACCGAGCGCAGGGCGGGCAGGGCGGGGATCAGCACGGCCAGGGTCAGCATACTCCACGCCGGGGCCATCCCGCGCGTGTAGAGCAGGACCGGGATCAGGCAGGCCAGGGTGATGCAGAAGAGATATTCGGCCCGGGCAAAGACGCGGCCAAAACGCACCACCGGGGTGCGCTTGTTGGCCGCCCGGTCCTGCTCCACATCCCGCAGGTTGTTGACCGTGAGGATGGCCATGGAGAAGAGGCCTGGGGCCAGGCCGACGATCAACACCGTGGGGGTGATGGTCAGGGCCTGGACATAATAGGTTCCCCCCACGGCCACGGGGCCAAAGAAGACGAGGACGAAGAGGTCCGCTGCGCCGATATAGGCCAGGGGATAGGGACCAGCGGTGTACAAAAGCCCCGCCAGAATGCTGAGGACGCCGATGGCCACGATGGGCACGCCGCCCCGCCAGACCAAATAGATTCCCACCAATACGGCCAGGCCAAAGGCGAGGATGGTGGCGTTGCGCATGGTGGTGGGGGTCACCATGCCGGCCTGGGTGGCCCGGGTGGGGCCCAGGCGTTCGTGGGTGTCCGCGCCTTTGAAGAAGTCGGCATAATCGTTGGCAAAGTTGGTGCCGATCTGGATGAAGATCGCCCCCAGCAGCGCGGCCAGGGCTGCCGGCCAGTGGACCTTGCCATCCCCAACCGCCATCACCGTGCCGATGAGTACGGGCGAAATCGCCGCAAACAACGTCTTGGGCCGACTGGCCAACAACCATGTGTTCATAGAATATCCTTAAAAATGCACAATTGACAATGCACAATGCACAATGGGCGTCCCAATCCCCAATCCCCTACTCCCCTACTCCCCGCTGATCTCGAATAAGGTGATTTCGGGGGGGCTGAGGAAGCGGACACGGGGGGCGGCCAGCCCTTCCAGGCCGATGCCCCGGCTGACGTAGAGGGTGGTGCCCTCCTTGTCATAGCGGCCCATCTCGTAGCGCTTGCCCAGGGCGGACGCGGTGATGATGGCCCCGTAGCCGGGCAGACGCACCTGTCCGCCGTGGGTGTGGCCGCACAGATAGAGGTCGATGCCCTGGGCTGGGGCGTGGTCCATCAGCTCCGGCGAGTGGTAGAGCAGGATGCGGAAGGCATCCGGGTCGGCCTTGGCCGCGGTCTCGGCCAGGGTGATGGCGTCCCGCTGGATGTCGTGGTGACACTCCACGCCGATCAGGGCCAGGTTGTGGTCCCGATCCAGGCGGATGGGCGCGACTTGGTCCCGGAGCAGGGTGGTCTTGGTGTTGACGAAATAGGGCGGCACATGGAAATCCACAAAGGGGGTGCCCAACACGCCGAAGACCCCGTGGGGGGCCTTCAACTTGCGCAGAAAGCGCTTCACCTCGGAGAGGGCTTCTTTGTCCGAGCGGTAGGATGTATTGATATAATCGCCGGTCAACAGAATCAGATCCGCCTGGGCCTCTTGGATCAACACCACCATGCGCTCTTCCCGCTCGCCCCAGCGCTCCAGATGCAGGTCGGAGATGTGCAGGATGCGCAGGGTTTCACCGGCAGGCAGCTTGGGCGAGGTGAGGGCGACCGTGGTGCGGGTGATGCGCAGGGGTTCTTCCAGCGCGCCCCAGACCAGGGCCAATGAGGCCAGGATGTTGATAAAGACAGCGATGCCCAGGGCCGCGTTGGCGGGCATCACCAAGGCCAGGGGCGCGGCCAGGATCAGCACGATCAACCTGGGCAGTTGCAGGGGAAAGAACTGGATCTGGGGCGGGCCAAAGGAGACCCGCAGCTTGGGGGCCGCGGTGATCACCAGCAGATCCGTGCCCCCGAAGAGCAGGGCCACGATCACCACGGGGATCCAATCCCAGGTGCGGGTGACTCCCCACCAGATCCCGGCCACCACGCCGATCAGCCCCAGGTCGATCAACACCAGCCGCCACAGGGGCCAATCCACCGGCCGGGTGGCGAAGTCGATCACCCGATAGAGGGTACTCTCTGCGCCCATATCCGGCGGCAGATCTGGCGGGCTGGTATCAGGACGGGACATGAACAAACCTCAAGCGGGCTGGGCAGACGGAAGAAAATTGATGGAAAGCTATCATACCACAGGTTGTTCTTCCACAGAGAGTGGGACCACCCTTTTTGGCACATTAAACCAATTTGCACAGACCCCAACCACGCAGTATACTTGCCCAGCTACATAGTTTACCTGACTGTGACACCCCAGGTCTGGCCAGGCCCCAATCTCTCTTATCTCTTGTCTCACACCTACGCCCCTTGGCGGAAAGGAAACCTGTTTATGGCCCTGCCATCTTCATCATTCACTGCTCGGCGTCGGCCCTGGTTTTCAAAACTGGGCCGTCTTGTCCCATTGCTCTTGATCCTCTCCCTGTTGATCGGCCCATCGGGGCTGGTCGTCTCGGCCCAAAATGCACCCCTGGGCCAGGCCAGCGCCGATGCCTGGGCCAAGATGTCAACGCCCCAGCGCATCAACAGCGCGTTTGCCAAGGGGGAGATCGACGCCAACACCCGGCTTCTCTATTTGACCTATGCGGTCTACGACACCAAATCCCTTCCCGCCGCCTATCAGAGTCCCGTGGGCTGGTATGGCACGGAGACTGTGCGCGAGGTGCGGGCGGCCTATGGCAACAGCGGCAAACTGCGCAGTTTTCCCTCGCCCATGCGCCGAGAGATGGATCGGCTGTTGGGACCGGCGGCGGCGGCCGATGCAATCGTCTGCGACAAAGAGGATCTGAACACTACGGATACCACCAGTTCAACACACTTTGCCATCAACTATGATGATGCTGGCGGAGCCAATCCTATCGCGGGTGGTCTCACCCTGGAGGAGTATGCCACGTCCCTGGATGCAGCCTACACGGTCCTGGTGATCGACTATGGTTGGGCGCAACCTCCTCTGTGCGGTGAGACCGGTGTGGACTGTGGGGATGGCGTGGTGACACCCGGCGGCAAGTTCCCTGTCCAGGTCACCGATCTGGGTGGCGGTCTGTACGGCTATGTGACCACGGGGGGCAGCCCCTTTGCCGGAACGATCGTCGGGGACAACCCCCACACCGCCTTGGTGGAGACCGACTCGCTCACCTCCTGCATGGTGTTGAACAGCGATTACAGCCAGATCGAAGGCAATACGCCCATCGCCAGCCTGAACGCCACCACTGCCCACGAGTATGTCCATGCCATCCAAAATGCCTGGGGCGAGCCGGGCGAACAGATGCTGGCCATGTGGGCCGAGTCCACCGCCGCCTATTTCGAGGACGAAGTGGATGACGCCAGCAACACCCAGTACGAATACCTCTTCGGCCTGTACAACGACAACAATTTGAACGAATGGGCGTCGGGCGAGAGCAACGAATACTCGAATTTCCTCTTCTTCCGCTACATCGCCGAGCAGTATGGGGGGGCCAATTCCAGCACGGGCGGCGAAAAGGTGATCCAGAAGTTCTTCGAAAATGTGGCCACCAGCGCCCCTGCCGCGGACAAGGAGTTGCTCTCCTTCAAGGCGGCAGTGGAATCCTTTGCCCTGGGCGGCGGCCCAGGGACGTCGGTCTTCAAAGATGTCTTTCACAACTACGCCATCGCCCTCAAGTTCCTGAAAGATTGCCAGGATCAGACTGGTTATGTGGCGCCCTATTGCTGGGAAGAGGGCGCCGAGTATCGCGCGAAAAATACGGCCAGCAACAATGAAGGCGATCCTGGGGCCGGAACCAGCGTGCCCCTGATCTCCGCCACCATCGCCACCCCCACGGGGAATTACACGGGCAGCATCAAGAGCGACTATGGCACCCAGTGGGTGCGTCTGCCCGGGGATGGCAGCGACAACTACAAGATCGACCTCTCCTCTTCCAGCGCCACCGAGCTTCGGGCCAGCGTGGTCTGTGACACCGGCGCCGCCTTTGTGGTCAGTCCCCTGCCCCAGTTGGTGGTGGATGCGACACCCCAGGGCCTGGCAAACTATAATCCAACAGGGTGTGCGGACGTGGTCCTGGTCATCACCAACCAGAAGGAAACCGTCACGGTGGACGCTGCATCCGTGGTCGATGGTCCGAACGCTGCCACGGTCATCGATGCCTACACGGTGCAGTTGGGCAAAGCCAGCGTGGTACTGGATAAGTTTATCTATCTGCCCCTGTTGTTGAAGTGATCAAGCCCATGCAATAAGCTGGGGTCAAAGACCTGCACAAACAGCACGAAAACAGAGAGGGCGCAACGAGAAAACTCGTTGCGCCCTCTCTGTTTTCGTGCTGTGAAGGCGCCGGCTAAATCCCCATTCCCCATTCGCCATCCATCCTACCGAACCAAGCCCATAAACTCGGCCCGCATGGCCCGGTCGGTCTTGAACTGGCCGCGCATGGCGCTGGCCACCGTGCTGCTGCCCTGCTTCTGCACCCCCCGCATCATCATGCAAAAGTGCTGGGCCTCTGTGACCACGGCCACCCCCTGGGCATCCAGGATCTCCATCAAGGCGTCGGCGATCTGGTTGGTCATGCGCTCTTGCACCTGCAGACGGCGGGCAAAGACATCGGTGATGCGGGCCAACTTGCTCAAGCCGATGATCTTGCCCTTGGGGATATAGGCAATGTGGGCCTTACCGTAAAAGGGCAACATGTGATGCTCGCACATGGAGTAGAACTCGATGTCCTTGACCACGATCATCTCCTCGCCGTCATCCTCGAAGATGGCATTGTTGACCACCGCCGCCATGTCCGCGGTGTAGCCGCTGGTCAGAAAATCCATCGCCTTGGCCACCCGCAAAGGGGTGCGCAACAGCCCCTCCCGCTGGGGATCCTCGCCCAAACGCGCCAACATGGACTCGATCAGCCCCTCAAATGCCGGGTCATAGCGTTCCCCCTCGGCTGCCTCGAAGAGTTCCGGCGTGGGCTCCATCACAGCCATGGAGGGATGGCCCTTGCCGTTGATCCCCTTACCGTTTTGGCCGCTGCTGTGCCCGTTGGAATAGGTGTTGACACCGTTCATATTGACGCTCATAATCTGTGAATCTCACTTTCTTTGAGTGTGAATGCCTGGGCGATCTGGCCCAGGGTACTGCCCGTCTCCGGGTGAATCCAATCCGGCGCCACATCGGCCAGGGGCAAAGCCATGTGTGGGAAGCGCAGAATATCCGGATCAGGAAGATGATGGCTACTCAGATCGGACGAACTATCGCCGAACAGCGCAATATCCAGGTCAATGGGGCGGGGGGCAAACTTGTCCTTGCTGCGTACTCGCCCCAGATCCGCCTCAACCGCCCGCAGCCGCCCGACCAGTTCAGCCGGGGTGAGATCCGTCTCGATCAACACCGCCACATTGTGGAAATCCGCCTGCCCGCTGGCCCGCCCATCCGCCCCAATCGCCGGGGTCACATAGGTGGCGCTGGTCGAGATCAACCGCAACTCAGGATGATGGCTCAAGCGAGCCACCGCCGCCGGCACATTCTGCTCCGGCCGCATATTGCTCCCCACCATCACCAACACCCCCACCATCGCCACCCTCCCCAACCAACCAACCAACCAACAAACCAACAAACCAACAAACCACCCACCCACCCACCCAACCTAACCAACAACCTCATCCCGCCTCCGAAAGATCGACACCCCCACGGATCGGGCAAAGCGCAACGCGCCTGGCTTCTCAACCGTCACCTCCACGGCCTGCACCCTCGCATCCTCCTCGAAGGCAATGCGGGCCAGTTCAGCCACCAGCCGCTCCACCAGCATAGGCGCGCCGGTTTCAACATGGGCGATCATGGCCTTGGTGACAGTTTTATAGTTGACCGCGTCCTCAATCGCATCGCTGACCGCCGCGCCGCGGGTGTCCGCGTACATAACCACGTTGACCAGAATATCCTGCCGATTCTTGCGTTCCTCTGGGTTGATGCCCAGAATGCCCCGCAAGAGCAGGTCTTTGATCAGGATACGATCTAAATGCTCAACCTGCTGTGATGTAGATTGCATATGGTTTGTCCATTTTTTGCACATTTAATTTGGTGTCGTACAGTAGTCTAGTTCGGTTTGTCCAGATCTTATGTGGGCGTGGTCACATTGCAGGGCGTATGGGGTGAGGGGGTGAAGGGGGGGGGGCGGGGCTTACTTATGGGATGTGAGGAAGGGGGCTATGGCATCCAGCGCCGGGGCCGGGCACTCTTCGTGGGGGACATGGCCGCAGGCGGGGATGACGAGCAGGGTGGCGTTGGGCAGTTCCCCGGCCAGGCGCACGCTCTGCTCCGTGGGCACAATACGGTCATCGTCCCCGGTGATCACCAGCACGGGCAGGGTGAAATCGTCCAGGCTTTCGGCCAGACCGGAGGCGCGGCTGGCCGCGGTCAGGTTCCACAGGCCCCGGTCCCAGTTGTCCGCCTGAAGCGGCTTCGTGTAACCATCCCAGATTTGAGGCGTGATCTTTGACGGGTCATGCCAGGCCGCCTGGGCGAAATCGAGCCCCCAGCCCTGGATGCGCCGGGCGATCAGGGGGCCGATGCGTTTCATCTGCGGCGTGTTGAGCAGGGAGCGCACCCAGCTTGGCGAGCCGCTCCCTGCATAGACCGCCGGGTCCAGCAGGATCAACCCCTGCACCCGCTCCGGGTGGGCCTGGGCCGTCAGCATGGAGACCGTTCCCCCGGCCGAGTTGCCCACCAAAATGGCCCGCTCTACGCCAAGTTTGTCCATCAGCCCCATGGTCAGATCGACCTGGGCGGCAGGGGAATAGGGGCTGTCCCCGGCCCAGGCGTCGGCTTCCCAGGTCACGGGCCGTTCGGTCAAGCCGAAGGCGGGGCGGTCGAAGGCGATCACCCGGTGGCCCATCTGGGCCAGGGGTTCCATCACCTCTCGCCACGAAAAGAGGCTGGCCCCAAAGCCGTGGAGCAGGATCAGGGTCGGCTCACCCTGGCCCACCTCTTTGTAGTGGACGGTCAGCCCGTTGATCTCGACAAAACGGCTGTCCGGGTCGGCCAATTCTGCGGGCGGCACTGTATCGGTCAGCGGGGGGACAGGCCAGAGCAGGGGGACGATGGCCACAATTGCGAGCAGGGCAACCAGGACGCCCAAGAGGATTTTGGGCCATTTGCGGGTGGATTTGGACATGGTGGATCAATGCTTTCTGTGGGAAGAATGGGGTTGTGCGGTTAGAAACCGCACCTACAGATTGGGTTGGAACACGCAATCAAAAATCCAAAATCAAAAATCCAAAATCCCGGTCCCCGGCGCCTGTTTGAACTCGAAGGCCAGCCGCTCCATGTTTTCCTCAAAATCATCCTCGTCGGTCATGTCCAGCATATAGCGGAAGCGGAATTTGAGGGCGGGCCGACAGGGCTCTTTCAGGGCCAGAAGCACCCGGTTTGAACTCTCTTCCAGGCTCAGGTGCAGGGCCATGGTGGCCTGAAAATCGGCGAAGCTGCTTTCCAAAAAGCCGGGGCTGAGGACGACCAGGGTGTAGCGGCTGCGCTCGATGCCGGCCCGCCAAGCGTCGATCTGGCTGGCCCCCATCATGCCAGGGATGTAGTCCGGCGTCAGCACGGTCAGCCCCTGGGTCTTCAAGGCCTTGGCCAACACCTTCTTCACCCACACCTGGTCCGCCGACTTCTGCCCCAAATGGGCGGGGAGCAGATGGTACACGATAAAGACGTCGGCCTGGAAGGGGTCCGCCGGGCTTGCCGTGGGGATGGGGGTGGGAGGCAGGGCCACGGGGTAGCGGGCCACGGGGAAGTTCTCCTCGATCTCCGCCTTGAGGATGGGGTGCTGTTGGGGCTGATCCGCCACCACCTTGGGCTGCACATAGCTGAAGAGATCCAGAATCCGGATCACCCCACTGACGCCGATGGCCCCGCCCCTCAGCCCGGCCACCAGATGGCCGGTGAAGAGGCTGTTCTCCGCATGGGCCATCACAAAGGAGGTTTCGTTGCTCCGAGAAGAGGCCAGGATCACCCGGCCCCGGCCCGATTTCAATTTGTCATAATACTCTTCCGGCAAAGCGGACGCGGCGGAGGGTTGCCCCGCCCCGGCCTGGCCGATGCCGCCGGAATGGCAGGCATCAAAGACCACCAACAATTTGCGGGCGGTCAGGGATTGCAGCGCCCCGGTGAACTCGGTGCCGGAGATGGCGGTCTCGGCCAGCCGGGCTTCGCTGGTGAATTCCACATCCACGGGCAGCAGATATTCGCCCTGTTGCGGGCCGTCGCCCACCTGTCCGCCGTGGCCGGTGAAGTAGATGAAGACCGTGGAGTCGGCGTCCGTGCGGTCGATCAGCCGCTGGAACGCCGCCCGCATCCCGGCCTGGGTGGCGTGGTGATCCAGCAGCAGCTCCACATTGGCCGGGGGATAGGCGCACAGGGTCGGGTCCGCCAACACATCCCGGATCAGCCCGGCGTCCGCCAGCACACTCTCCGGCAGGGGCCGGATCTGTTGATAGTTCGAGATGCCCACGATCAGAGCGTGGGCGTTGTCCATTGTGGGCATGGGGTTGGACATGGGGTTGGGGTTTCTTTCGGGTGAATGCTTCTTGTAGGGGGGTCATTTAGCGGGCAGGCTGAGAGTGTGGGACTGTGGCTCGATTGTACCGCCAAGGGCATAAAGCCGTCAAGAGAAGAGATTGCACCCCTCAAATATCACCCAGATTTGCCAGCCAAAGGCAGATATGCTATAATCTTCACCGTTGCACAGTGCCGATGCAACCGAAATCTACAGGCCGATGGGGAATAGTTTAATCGGCAGAACAGCTGATTCTGGATCAGCCAGTTGGGGTTCAAATCCCTGTTCCCCAGCCAAAGGAAATGGGTCCCGTTGCAGAATACGCAGCGGGACCTATTTTTTTCGTCCCCAGGTATCCTCTCAATAAACTGGGGAAAAACTCAGTTTTTGTTGGCCCCCAAATATTGAGAAGACACAAAATCGCTGAGAAAAAGTTGTGTGCCAAATGTCTACTATAATTGATCCCAATAACTGGACCACGTGTAAGATAGGCAATCGATGTTCAAGCACACATGTGGAGGAAGAAACTGGTGGTAGCAAAACGACGACAGCATGATGGACAGTTCAAATTTCGCATAGCGCTGGTTGCGGCGAAGGATGACAAGACGGTTAGCGAACTGCTCCGCCGTGGACATGCCCCCCCCTCGTCGTCGCCGCCCCCAACATGGTCAGCGCAAAGATGCTCAGGCAACTGAACATAAAGTTCGCATCGGTGTTGTTCAATCCCTGCACGGCCGCCCACTGCTTGCCCAGCACATCCGGGTCGTCCCGTGTCTCGATGGGTATCCCAGCTACCGACGCAACTATCTCGACGTCAACAACTGGCCCTTCCAGATTCCCCTGGGGGCCTTCCTGCCCCAGCGGGTGGAGAACCTGCTCCCGGCCAACAAAAACATCGGCACCACCCACATCACCAACGGCTGCTATCGTCTGCACCCGGTGGAGTGGAACATCGGCGAGGCCGCCGGCGCCCTGGCCGCCTATTGTCTCACCAAAGATCTCGCCCCCCGCCAGGTCCGCAACACCCCGGCCCTGCTGGCCGACTTCCAAAAGGTCCTGGTCAACACCCTGGGCTTTGAGCTGGCCTGGCCCGAACCCCTGCGTTCAACCTCGCGAGAGAAGAGCGATCCCCTGGGGGTTTAGGCAACAATCGGATGCTGCCCCGGACTGACCGGGGCGGCGGGGTGAGCAGGCTAATTTAACAGAGCAGATGGGGCGGTCGGGGGTGACCAGGCACATCCTTGTTCTCCGTCTGCCCGTAAACCCGTCAAATCCGTCGATTTTCTCCCAATTTCCTCGCTAATCCCCGTTTTTCCCCGTCACGAGCCAAAACCAACAAAAAAAAAGAGCCGCCAAATGGCGGCCCCGGATCCATCCCTGATTTATGAAACAGT
>CAZKEX010000069.1:0-15690 GCA_964551895.1 uncultured Caldilineaceae bacterium
CACCAGCAGATTGTAGCGTCCCCTGGGCGTGGGGTTGTGCCAGTCGGCTGGCCCAACGTGGCTGACCAATGTGGCGTCATACTCGTCAATGATCTCTTCAATGGGGCCGAGGTAGGTGGTTGGGGTGGGGTGGGTCATGGATGGTCCTTTTGGTTGGTTGGTTGGTTGGTTGGTTGCGTTTACTCTATTCTCTTGGGGGTGATTTCGCTGTAACAGCCCCTACGCAGCAAAAATCCCCAACATCGCTCGTTGAACATAAGCGATGTTGGGGATTTTTTTTGACGAGTAACGAGTAATGAGTATCGTGCGCCGACACAATACTCATTACTCGTTACTCATTTTTCTCATTTCCCACCAAACCCTACGGCGCCGGGGTCGCCTCCACCGGCGCGTCTACCGGTGCAGATGCATCGGGCACGGGCACGCCGGTGATCTCGGTCATGCGGATCAGCACCTCTTGCAGGGCGTCCATCTCCGCGCCGTAGCCGGCCCAGTCGCCGTTTTGCAGATAGGTTTGGGCGCTCTCGTAGTGATCGTTGGCCTGGATGATCAGATCCTCCAGGGCGATGTCGGTGAGGTCCCCGGCCCCGACGATGCTGGGGTCCGTGGTCAGGGCGGAGAGATCCGCCGGCAGCTCTGTGCCCGGGGCCACGGCCAGTTGGGCCAGCCGGGCATCGGCCAGCACATCGCTGCCGAAGAGCTGGACCAAGGCCAGGCCCAAGTTCTCGGCCATGATCACCCGGTCCGACGTGGCCAGGATCACCCGCTTCAACTCAGGAATCTTGCCCGAAGCGGCTTGCAGGTAGAGGGGCTCCACATAGAGCACGCTGCCGTTGGTGGGGATCACCAGCAGATTGCCCCGGATCACCTGGCTGCCCTGCTGGTTCCACAGGCTGAGCTGGGAGCTGATCACCGGATCCTGGTCGATGCGGGCCTCGATCTGCTTGGGGCCAAAGACCAAAGAGTCCTTGCCAAAGCGATAGAGGACCATCTCCCCATACTTGGCCGGGTCATTCTGGGCCGCCAGCCAGGCGATCATGTTCTCCCGATTGGCCGGGGTGAAGGGCAAGATCTGCACAAAGTCCAGATCCTCGCTGCCGGGCAACTGCATCAGCACATAGTAAGGCTCCATCAGGTGGGTCTGGTTGTCGAAGATCTCCTCCGGCCACGCCCACATGTCCTCCCGGTTATAGAAGTCCTTGGGGTTAGTCATCTGATAGGTCAGGAAGACGCTGGACTGGATCGAGAAGATGTCGTTGGGGTAGCGGATGTGGCTCTTGAGATAGTCGGGCATCTCGTCGAAGGGGGTGAAGAGGGCCGGGAAGATCTGCGCATAGGCCGCGGCGATGGGTTCCGTGGGGTCGATCACATAGAATTTCATGTCGCCGGTGTAGGCATCGATCACCACTTTGATCGGGTTGCGGATATAGTTGAACCCTGGCGCCACCGTCGCAATACCCGTGGGGCTGGGCTCGCTGTACGGGAAGCGTCCGCTGACCGTATAGGCATCCATAAACCAGTAGAGGTTGCCGTCTTCCCCCACCACAATATAGGGGTCATCGTCATAGCGCAGGAAGGGGGCCACTTCGCTGACCCGCTCCACGATGTTGCGCCGCCACAACAGTTGGCTTTCCGCCGTCATCTCCTGGCTGATCAGCAGGTTGACATCGGCGAAGCGCAGGGCAAAGGCCAGCCGGGGCATGAGACCGCCCAGGTCAATCCCCGAATCTCCGGCAAAGGTGGTGGTGGCATTGCCCCCCTCGCCCCGGGGATAGTCGAACTCCAGGGTATCGGTCTTGACGATCACATAGTCGGTCGTGCGTTCGCCAAAGTAGATCTGGGGCCTGATAATGTCGAAGATGCCCTGGGGGGGCAGATCTTTCAACACAAAAGTGGGCAGCCCGTCCGGGGTGATCTCCGCCACCGGGGAGGCGGCCACGCCATAGCCGTGGGTATAGACCAGCTTGCGGTTGACCCAAGTCTGGGCCTGCTCTTCCAGATTTTCGGGGATCAGCTCCCGGGCCGAGAGCATCAATTGGCGACGTTCGCCGTCAATGGTATAGCGGTCGATATCGATGTCCGTGAAGGTATATTGCTGGCGCAGGGCCTGGACCTGGTTGTAGGTCTGGAGCAGGGGGCGATAGTCCCACAGGCGGATGTTGCTGATGGTCTCCGGCTGGGTGAGCAGTCCTGCAGCGGTCAGTTTGCCCTCTGCGTTGTAGTCCTGTTCTTTGATATTGTTCAACCCAAAGGCGGTGCGGGTGAAGTCGATGTTGTTTTGAATAAAGGGCTGCTCTTTGGTGAACTCATTGGGGGCCACCTGGAAGCGCTGCACCAATCCTGGATAGACATTGCCTGCCAGGAAGGAGGCGCCGACCCAGATCACCAGCACCACCACAATCGCCCGCCACGCCCGGCGCAGGAAGACATTCACAATCAGCAGGGCCGCGGTGATCAAGGTCACGACGGTGAGCAGATTGTAGGCCGGCAACTGGGCATTGACATCCGTATAGCCAGCCCCAAAGACCGCGCCCCGGGTGCTATAGACCAATTGGAAGGCATCCAGCCGATATTGCCACGCAATCAACAGCAGGATCAACGCGCCCAGGGCGCTGAGATGGGCACGCACAGCCGCGCTGGCATCCCACCGCCGCCAACCAATGCCGCTGACCAGGGCCGTGGCGATCAGGGTCAGCACCATCATGGAGAGCAGCCAATTGCGGGCCAACTGCCAGATGGGCAGGGTGAAGACAAAGAAGCTCACGTCTCGGCCAAAGACCGGGTCCGCAAGATTGAACGAGGTCTGGTTGAGGTAGAGCAGGAATCCCTCCCAATTGGCCCCCAAGGAACTGCCCATAAAGAGAGCCAACACCCCGCCGATCAACAGGATGATCGGGGTGATGCGGATGCCCAGGGCGTCCGCCACCTGGCTGATGGGGGTGGCCGCCAGCCCAGCCGGTTCCAGCCTCCGGGCCAACAGCACGTTGATGGTGAGAAAGATCCAGAAAATCACCGCCCCGGCCACAAAGAGGCCGATCGAGGCCCAGATGCGGGTGTAGAAGACTGAGGTCAGGTCCAGACTCCCATACCAAAACCAGTCGGTGATATAGCCGATGATCTGGTTGAAGAGGGTCAGGATCACAAAGGGGATGGCCAGCCACCAAAGCAGCTTGGGGTTGCCCTGGGGCTGACCACCCCCCCCAGCCCCGCCCGGTCGGGGACCGTTGCTGCCGCCCCGATCTCTCGATTCAGGTCCATTGCCCTCCCCGCCCTCGGGCGGAAGCTGCCAACTGCCCTCCTGCAAGGAACGCAGAAGGTCTCGGAATGGATCGTTTTCGCTCATGAAATTTTTCCTTTGGTGGGGAGGCGGAGGGCAGGGGACAGCCCAGGCCTCCATATTGCCAAATCAGTTTGAACAGGCCCAAATGGGCTGTGATTGTGAGGTAATGTCTTCTATTCTACCACCGAATGGCCGAATGATCCCGTAGCGCACCATCCGATCCGCCCCACCCCTATGCCAGATCCACCATCCGTGCCCCCACCAGCTTGACCAGATCCTTGACCCCAATTTCCAGGTTGACCCCCCGCTCCCCCGCGCTGACGGCGATGGTGGCAAAGCTCAGCGCCCGTCGATCCAGATAGACGGTGAAGCCTCGGTTGATCAGGGCAAGGGGGCTGATGCCACCGGTTTGCAGTCCTGTGAGGCTTTCGGCCTGGTCATGGGTGGCCATGCGCGCCTTTTTGATGCCGGCGGCCTTGGCCAGCGCCTTGAGGTCCAGGGTATCCGGGCCGGGGATGACAATCAGCATGGGCTTGTGACCAGGGTCGGCAGAAAGGGCCACCAGGGTCTTAAAGACCTGTTCCGGGGGCAACCCGATAGCCTGGGCCACCTCCACCGCCGAATGCACCCCAGCGTCGTAATCATAGGTGTGCGCCCGAAAGTCGATTTTTTTGCTCTCCAACATACGGGTGACGTTGTTCTTGAACTCTTCTTGGCTCATGGCTGGATAGGCTCGTTGTGGATTGACGATTAGGGAACTCTGGGGTTGGGAGATTGGGAGATTAAGAGATTGTCATGACACAATCGCCTAATCTCCCAATCTCCCAACCCCCCAATAAAAAAAACTGGGCGTGAGGGAAACCCCCACGCCCAGTCGAATCCTGCTTGACTCTATATCAAGCGAAGCGCTGACGCCCCGTTTGATGTGGAATCAGATCTTACTTGGAAGCCATGCTGGAATCCGGGAAGTAGACCGTCACGTTGGTGTCGGCAACCTGGATGACCGGCAGAACGCTCTCGACATAGGCCATCACTTCGCCCATGTCAGCGCCGGGAACCATAGCGTTCCAATATTCCTGCACCACACTGAGCTGGCTGGCCAGGTCAAGCACGTGGTTCAGTTCGCCGTTGCCCCAGGTCAGGTAAGGCAGATCCTTGCCATTGATGGAGACATGGATGCCGGCGGGGTCGGTGTAGAAACTCATCTGCTTCACGCCAGCGCTGCCCAGGGCATCGATGTAGGCGGTGTTCAGACGCAGACTGCGCCACGGGGCGCCGGTCAGCTGTTCCCACTCCAGGTCGGTCATGTCGCCCACGGTCCAACTGCCATCCGCCGCGTACTGGACGGGCAGGTGCAGGGTGGGGGCGGTGCCCACGGCGGCCAGGAACTCTTCCTGGGCCATCATGGAATCGGCGGCGGCGCTGCCATCACCCTCAACATACAGGGGGACCAAGGCGGCGCCAGCGGCCACGGGGAAGCGCACAATCGCGCCCAGGCCAAGGTTCTGGGCCAGGGGCAGCAGCTTCTCCAACATGGGGACGGTCACGTTCAGGGCGGCCAGCGTCTGGGCCGTGGTGGAAAGGGACTCGCCATCCCAGGCCACGGAAGGAATCGGCTCGCCGTTGACCAAGAGCAACAGGCCATCGGGGCGGTTGTTGACCTGCAGGTGCTGGATGCCGCTACCGCTCAGGTAGTCCACCCACGCCGAATCAATCATCAACGCGGAAAGATCCTGACCGACCATGGCGCCCATTTGGGCCACGGGCACGTTGCCAATGCTTACGGAGCCATCGCTGGCCACGTCCAGAACGATTGCCGGGAGATCGACCACAAGGCCCATCTCTTCGCCGCTCATATCAGCGGTCATGCCGGCGCCGGCTCGGGGCGCACAACCTGCGAGGACTACCATCGCAACCAAAAGCAATGATACCCAAAGTGTAACCTGGCGTTTCTTCATGCTTTGCCTCCTAGAATGTTTTAGTACTGAGAAGATAGAGAAAAGTAAAAAATGATGGGCAACAGTGCCAGAAAACGAGATTGTATTGGAAAACCGAGAGTTACCTGGAATGACCCATTGGCATGTGACAGAAACTCGGTTTTTCCAACTCACCTTGCTGTAGCACTGAGTTCAAAGAGAATGGTATATCTTACCTGCAACTTCACGAAAACTGGTGGCCTTGGGTGATAGTTGGGGACGGGGCCAAAACAGTGCAAAGACGGTTGACGTATAGATGAATGGGCTTGATTTGGTCTAATATCTTCGTCAAACAAGGTAAAATCTACTTGATATGACTGACATACTATCCGATTAGCCAACGGAGGCTGTTAGCAATGGACGCGAGACAAAAGTGGTGATGGTTGAATTTAGAGAAGTTTGGATACAAGAGGCGAGATAAACGCACTTTTTGCCTGTTCCGACACAATTTCCGAAAACAACTTGTCGGAAGCAACACAGCAAATATAACCTATGCTAATCTCATCTACTATTGTACACGCGCTTGAAAAACGTGTCAACTGTAAATAATTCCTTTTGACGTATGAAGTACTCTGCCGAAAACGACGATTAGGCTACGCAATTGCTACGCAGTCAAAAACAGCGGCTGGGGGAGCGCGCTGGCCCTCAAAAGGGCTTGAATAGACAGTGGGAAAACGTTTGCGCCCAGACATGATGGGGCAAAAAGAACGGCCATGCGCAGCCAAAATCAGACCGATCTCTTTCCGTGCGCCCGGTCTTTGGCGGTGAATCCTTTGGGTCAAAGACCGGGGCTAGGGTATAATTCACGGGCCAAACAATTTGCCACAACCCCGTTGCCCAAAGCCCACTTGCGGCACGTATCACCCAACGAGTATCATACCATGACCCATCTTGCAGAGGGCGGGATCCAATCCGCCAACCCTACGCCAACCCCACAGGCGATCCCGCAGCCAGCCCCACAGCCGGCCCCACGGCTGACCCAGGCGGATGAATTGATCTTGTTGGTGACCCAGGATCAAAAGCGCTATCTGCTGCGTCTGCGGGACGGTCGAAAATTCCACTGCCATTTGGGGCTGATCGAACATGCCGAGCTGATCGGACAATCCTTGGGTACCACGGTCTTTACCCAACTGGGCCACCCGGTGCTGATTCTGGACCCCAGCCTGAGCGATCTGATGACCCACATCAAACGGGGCACCCAGATCATCTATCCCAAGGACGCCGCCTATCTGGTGCATCGGTTGAGCTTGCGGCCGGGCAGCCGGGTGATCGAGGCCGGCACGGGCAGCGGCGGGTTGACCACGGCCTTGGCCTGGGCCGTGGCCCCCACCGGCGCCATCTACACCTACGAGACCCGGCCCGAGATCTATAATTTGGCCCGCAACAATTTGGAGCGGGTGGGGCTGTTGCCCCATGTCAAGATGCACCAGAAATCCATCGAAGAGGGCTTTGAGCAGAGCGGGGTGGACGCCCTCTTCTTGGACGTGCGGGAACCGTGGCGCTTCTTGCCCGCCGTGCAGACCGCCCTGCGTCCCGGCGGCTATTTTGCCAGCCTTTTGCCCACCACCAACCAGGTCAGCGAACTGCTCTTTGGCTTGGAGGCCGCGGGGTTCTCCGACATCGCCGTGGAGGAGATCTTGCTCCGGGCCTACAAACCGGTCCCCGACCGTCTGCGCCCGGACGACAACATGGTGGGCCACACGGGCTTCCTGATCTTCGCCCGACACATCATCGACCCTGTGGACCCCGGCCGCTGGCTGTCCAGGGATCGCAAGCGCTACGCCGCCCGGGTCCAAGCCGCGGCCACCATCCGCAAGGAAGAGGAACGCCGGGCCGAGGAGCGGGCCGCGGGTGGTCTCAAATATCCCACCATGAACTTGCCCGGCTGATCCACTTGTTTAACCGCCGAGGACACAGAGATTTCGCAGAGAACGCAGAGGAAAAAACCTTGCTTTTCTTTGCGTCCTTGGCGTCTTTGCGGTGAAGGTCCGAGAAATCTATGCGTATCCACGTCCGCTTGCACGGCCTATTCCGAGATTACCTGCCCGCCGCCGCCAAAGGCCGGGCCACCTTGGATCTGCCCGACGACGCCACCGCCGGGGAGATCCTGACCCATCTGTCCATCAACCGCCGGGCCGTCATCGCCGTCAACGACCAAGTCGAAGTCGCGCCGGACCATCCCCTGCACGACGGCGATCAGGTCGCCATCTTCGGCATCAGCGCCGGCGGGTGAGAAATGTTGATTGGTTGATTGGTTGATTGGCACGCCAACCCCGCCCAACAGCCAACCCAACCAATCAACCAATCAACCAACAAAAGGAGACCCAGCCCATGCCACACGGATACAACGGTAAGATTTTGCATGTGAATTTGAGCAGCGGAGCGGTGGCTGTCGAGGAGCCCGGCGAGGCCTTCTACCGCAAATATCTGGGCGGCAGCGCCTTGGGCCTGCACTATCTGCTCCGGGACATGCCGGCCAACGCCGACCCCCTGGGGCCGGAGAACATCCTGGCCCTCTGCCTCAGCGTGATGACCGGCAACCCCATTTCCGGGCAGAGCCGTGTGACCGCGGTGGCCAAGTCCCCGTTGACCGGCTGCATCGGGGATTCCCAGGGCGGCGGCTTTTGGCCGGCCGAGCTGAAATTTGCCGGCTTCGACGCCATCATCATCAAAGGCCAGGCGGCCAAGCCGGTCTATCTGTGGATCAAGGATGGCCAAGTCGAGCTGCGCCCGGCGGATCATCTGTGGGGCAAGGTCACCGGGGACGCCGAGGTCATGCTCAAGGAAGAACTGGGCGACGACAAGATCGAGGTACTCCAGGTCGGCCCGGCTGGGGAGAATGGGGTGAAGTTCGCCGCCATCATGAGCATGAGCAACCGGGCCAACGGGCGCACGGGCATGGGCGCGGTGATGGGATCCAAAAACCTGAAGGCCGTGGTGGTGCGGGGGACCAACCGACCCACCGTGGCCGACAAAGCCGGGCTGCTGGCCTTGACCAAATGGGGCGCGCAGAATCTGGATGAGTCCGACATCGCCGGGTTGGCCAAATATGGCACCGCCGAGACCGTGGGCGGCAACCAGGGGGCCGGCGGCCTCCCCACCTTCAACTACAACAGCGGCCATTTCGAGACCTGGGAAAAGATCGACGGCATCACCCTCTACGACACCCATCTGCGGGGCGTGGCCGAGGGCAAACAGGATCGTCTGGGCCGGGACACCTGCTATAGCTGCACCGTGCGCTGCAAACGGGTGGCCGAGATCGAGACCGGCCAATACCTCGCCCAGCCCCTCTACGGCGGGCCGGAATACGAGACCCTGGCCACCTTTGGCAGCTATTGCGGTATCGACGACCTGCCCGCCATCACCCTGGCCAACCAGCTTTGCAACATGTACGGCATGGACACCATCTCCTGCGGCGCCACCATCGCCTGGGCCATGGAATGCTTCGAGGAAGGCCGCATCGGCCTGGAAGAGACCGGCGGGCTGGATCTGCGCTTTGGCAACGCCGAGGCAATGGTCAAGCTGACCGAGATGATCGGCAAGCGGGAGGGTTTTGGGGATGTGCTGGCCGAAGGCTCGGCCAAGGCCGCGGCCAAGTTGGGCAAGGGCACAGAGGCGTTCCTGATCACCAGCAAGGGCATGGAGGCCCCGGCCCACATGCCCCAGGTCAAGGGCAGCATGGGCCTGATCTACGCCCTCAACCCCTTTGGCGCCGACCACGAGTCCCACGAACACGACCCCAGCTATCGCTACTACCCCGACCGCATGGCCATGATCGGCCTGACCGATCCCCAGCCCGACCGGGTGCTGAACCGGGAGAAGGTGCGCTTCACCATGCTCACCCAGCACCTCTACGGCGTGCTGGACAGCGCCAACCTGTGCGCCTTTGTCTATGGCCCGGCCTGGCAGCTCTACGGCCCGGACCAGATGCTTGAGGCCATTCAAGCCGTCACCGGCTGGGACATGGACATGGACGAGATGATGCAGGTGGGCGAGCGGCGCACCAACATGATGCGGGCCTTCAACGCCCGGGACGGCATCGACCGGGAGATGGACACCCTGCCCAAAAAGTTCTTCGAGAAGGCCCTGGTGGGCGGCATCAGCGACGGCAACAAGGTGGATTACGCCGAATGGGCCGCGGCCATCGACATGTACTACCAAGAAGCCGGCTGGGACGTGGAAACCGGCAACCCCACCCGACACAAAATGGAAGCCCTCGACCTGGCCTGGGTCGCCGATGCCATTGGCGTCTAACTGCAATGAGTAACGAGTAACGAGTAATGCGTGTCACGCGGCGATCTTCACGGCGACACGCATTACTCGTTACTCGTTACTCATTCATCTACTCTACACATCACCTATCGAAACACCATGTCCTATCACGAAATCCGCGGCAACATCCACATGCACACCACCTATAGCGACGGCGCGGGGAGCTTTGACGAGCTGGTCCGGGCCGCGGCCCAGGTTGGGCTGGATTTTGTCTATGTCACCGATCACAACGTGCTGGTGCGGGACACGGAAGAGGGGCTGCGCCACGGGGTGCTGACCCTGGTGGGCGAGGAGGTTGACGATCTCAACCGCGTCCCCCGGCGCAACCATCTCCTCTGCCTGGGCATCGAGACCGATGTCAACGCCTACGCCCCAGATCCCCAGGCCCTGATCGACGCTGTCATGGCCCAGCCCAACGGCCTCACCTTCCTGGCCCACCCCATCGACGAGGTCACCGACCTCTTTCAGGATCGCTATGACTGGGTTAACTGGGAAGTGACCGGCTACACCGGGATCGAGCTGTGGAACTACATGGCCGCCTTCAAAAGCCACACCACCAGCCGGCCCCAGGCCGTCCTCACCGGCTACTTTCCCCACCTTTTCACCGTCGGCCCCCTGCCCGCCACCCTGGCCCTGTGGGACGACCTCTGCCGCACCCGGCCCGTGGTGGCCCTGGGCGGCACAGATGTCCACGCCAAGCGCCTGCGTGTCGGCATCTTTTCCCGCATCTTCCTGCCCTACGCCCACTGCGCCCGCGCCCTCAACACCCATATTTTGCTGGACGATCCTTTGGAAAAAGAAGAAAATAGCGTGGCCAAGGATCGGGCAAGTCTACTGGCCGCCCTGGGGTCGGGCCATTGCTGGGTGGGCTACGACTTGGTGGGTGATTCAACCGGCTTTCGCTTCGACGCTTACCAATCCGGCCAAACCGAACCCGTCGCCATCATGGGCGACACCCTGGCCCCGCCCCCGCCCGACGCCCCCCTCCACCTGCGCGCCGAAACCCCCGCCCCGGCCCAAATCCGCCTGCTCCGGGACGGCCAACCCATCGCCCAAACAGACGGCGCCCGGCTGGACCACAAAACCAGCCAACCGGGTGTCTATCGCATTGAAGTATGGAAAAAACGCTGGGGCAAACCCCGAGGCTGGATCTTCAGCAACCCGATCTACGTGCGGTGACAAGGTGAGGGGGTGACAGGGTGACAGGGTGACAAGGTGAGGGGGTGACAAGGTGATATCTCCTCGTCACCCCCTCACCCCTTCACCTTGTCACCTTGTCACCTTGTCACCCCCTCACCGCCTCCGCCACAGCCAGAGCGCGGTTACCGCGCCGGCCATGTCGGTGAGGATGTCCAGGGGATCGGCGAAGCGGCCGGGGACGAAGGTTTGGTGGAATTCGTCGCTGAGGGCAAAGCCAAGGGTGAGGGCGAGGGCGAGGACGCCGGGGTAGCCCAGGGTCGGCCATTGGCGCATGATGGCCCAACGCCAGGCCAGGGCCAGCAGACCATATTCGCAGAAATGGCCGGTGACCCCGATCACTTCGTCAAACCAAATCGGGTCAGGCCCAAAGGGCTGGGACAGACTGCTCAACCAGAAGATCACCCCCATCAGCCCCAGGACGGGTCCCCAGGTGATGGCCCGCCCAGGCCATGTGGAGGGATCGTGGGCAAGAATGGCCCGAAGGCGTGCTTGCCCCCAGCCCCTAATCCCTTTCATCTCCGCACTGCTTCGCATAGAACTCATCCAGCTTTTCTCCCAACTTTTCCCAACTATAGTTCGCAACCAAATGGCGCCGGGCTTGGGCGGCCAGGGCAGCCCGATCCTGGGGTGCGGCCAGCAGATCCGCCACGGCCTGGGCAAAGTCCGTCGGGGAAGCGTCCGCGTCAACCAGCCGGGCCGCGCCGCCGCCCCCATAGTTGATTTGCTCGCCCACGGCGCTGGCCACCACGGGCAGCCCGGTCATCAGGGTCGTGGCCAGACGCACGCTGCACTTGGCCTGGTTCAACGGCACATCCGCCCCGGGGAAGATGGCGCAGTTGGCCTCGGCCACGACCCCGGCCAGGGCAGCGGGGTCCACATAGCCCAGCCAGGTCACGTTGGGCGGGGTGGATGGGGTGGACGCGGCGTTGATGGCTATGCGCATTGCTTCTTCGTGGTGGGGTTGGATGCCTTGACCGGCCACAATCAGCCGCACATTCGGCGCTTTTTGCTGCATGGCGGCCCAAAATTTGCCCATCCACGCCGGGTCCACTTCGACAAAGCGGCTGAAGAGCAGAAGTGTGGCCGGTTGCTCTGGTGAACGGCGATGGGGGCGGACCGGCTCATCTGGCACGGGCACGCCGTTGGGCAGATAGAGCGTGGGAGTGCCTTGCGCATAGTCATTTGCCCGATTTTCCAGCCACCGACTGGCCGCGGTGATGCCGTGGGCGTGGCGGATGCCCCACTCCTCCTGCCAGGCCAGGAAGCGGGCCATGGGCCAGGAATAGCCCGCCACCTCTTCCCATGCCTGCTCCCAGTCGTCCACATCCAAGAAGATGCGCGGGGCGGGCCGCCCGGCAAGCCAACGAAAATGCCAGAACAGCCATTGGATCAGCCCGGCATGGGCCCGGGGCTTGACGATGTGCAGAATGTCCGGTCCAAAGCCGCGGATCTCCCCCACCATGCGGGCCAAAATCAAGAGCAATCCGCCTTTCACCGAGACGTTAACTATCCGAACTTCCCCATCGCGCCAGCTTTTGCCCCCATCGTCCGGGCTGTCCCAGGGCGGGATCAGCACCATGACCTGGTTTCCGCGCTGGGCGAGGACCTTGGCGAGGGGCAGGATGCGGGCGCGCACGGTCCCCTTCAATCTCAGGCCAAAGGGGGCCACAAAGCAGATGCGGCGGGGTGAGGGCGGGGAAACTGGGGAGGTCATGACAGGTCACTCGCTGGTGATGGATTGGGGCCATTGGGGCAGCAGGTCGCTGACCGTTGCCAAGGCTTGGGCTTCGGCTTGATCCGGGTAGGCCAGCCCAAACTTCTCCACCAACTGGGGCGCGTACCAGCGATAGATCACCACCAGAGCCACGGCCTGCCCCACCCAGGCGGATGCCGCCACCTTGGGCGCGGCCAAGGTCTTCTGCATGGCCGCCCGCTGGCTGGGACCAAGCAGGTGGCCGATCCCATCCAGATCCTCGGGCAGGTCCACGCCGTTGAGACCGACCATGCAGACCAGCACCAGGGTGCGTAGCCGGGTCAGCCGAGCCTGGGCGGCCAGGTGATCCTGGGCCGCAATTTGGACCGCAGTGGCGGCCAATTCGGCCCAGAAATCGGCCAAGGCCGCCTGCACACGGGCCGGGTTGACCGGGCGCAACCCAGGCAGGGGCGGCGTGGCAGGTTGATCTGCTGTTGGGGTAGATCGAGTCGGTTTCATAAGTGGGCCATTATAGCATAGGCGGGAGGCGTCCCGGAATTGGTTTGGGCGTCTGTTATGGATCAAAAATAGAACGCGGATGGCGCGGATTTGACGGATTTACGCGGATTTTTTTTATCCACGAATCTTCACGAATCGACACGAATCTTTTTTTCTCAAAAAATCCGTTTTTATCCGCCAAATCCGCGCCATCCGCGTTCTATTCCTACCCAATCAAGGACTATTGCACGTCTGTGCGGTCCAACACGGTGAGGGTGAGGGTTTGGGGGCCCGGGGCGACAACTTCCACGAAGGTGGTGTAGGGCGTGACGATCTCCAGGAGCAGGGCCACCGGGCTATCGACCTGGACCCTCAGCCCGCCGCCTTGGGGATGGTCGGCCAGCAGGGAGATCGTGTAGTCATCCCATGTCAGGTTGTGGACGCCGACCGGCGGAGGCTCCCGTAACTGCCACAGGATCTGGCGCTCGGGCCCGTCGGCGGCCTCAACGCGCTGTAACTGAATGCCGATGATCTGGGCCAGGAGCAGGGCGGTCACCTCTGGGGCCAGGTCCGGCGGGGGGGCGCTGGACGGGGGGAAGCGCACGCACCACTCGTCCAACTGGGCCTGGGCAGCTTCGTACGGATACATCGCGCTAGCCCGGTCACGGACCGGGCTGGAGCAGGGATCAGGTTCGTCTGCGGATGCGCTCAAGCTGCGGGCAAGATGGGCCGGCGTCCAGCCCGGCGGGGGCGCAAAGGCCGCCCACGCCCGCCAGTAGAGGTCGATCCACCCTGGCCGGGAATCCAGGATGGGCCGGGGCAGCCAGGAGAGATCGGTCATGGGGCGGGCTGGTCGGGCATCAAGGCCCCGGCGATCTGCAGGGCCATGCGTCCGCTGTCGGTGAAGCCCAGCTTGAGGGCAGCATCGGCCATCTCCGCGGCGTCGGGACCGTCTTGGGGCACGTAGAGCAGGGGGCGCGCGCCCCGACTTTGCACGGCCTGGGCCACGGCAGAGAGGACGCTGCGCCCCCATTCCCGGCCCCGGGCCGCCGGGTCCACCAGGGCGTAGAGTTCCGCAAAGCGGCCGCCCTGCCAGTTCACCCCGGCCCGGGCCACGGTGCGTCCCTGGGCGTCGATGGTGGCCTGGGGCGAGCCGTCCGCGCCCCGGTTGGTGCGCACAAAGACATTGACCACAGGTTGCAAGCGGCCCGGTTCCAGCACAAAGATGCGGGAGAAGTCGGCCCGGTTGTTGAGCCGCTTTTCCAGAAAGCCTGCCCATTTCGCCTCGGCCACAAAGAGATACCCCATGCCTACCCCTAATCCTTCTGCAAAGAGCCGATCCACCTGGGCTTCGTCCTCTGCCTGAAAGACCACCACGGGCTGAAACGGATTCATCCCTGTGACGCAGGCGGCCACAAAACCCTGGGGCCGCCCCGCGTCATCCCGCAGCAGACTCAACCGAGTGCGGGCCGGGGCGTGGTCCAGGGCATAGTGGACCGTGCGGGCCTGGGCCACATCCCGCTCGTCCACCATCCCCCGCACGGCCCGGCGTAGCCCCTCAACATCCCCACGCTCAATCATCCCACACCCCATTCATTGTCCATTGTCCATTGTCCATTGTGCATTGATCTACCGCGTCTCCGTCACCTTGCGCAGCCCCCGGGGATGGTCCGGGTCATAGTCCCTGGCGTGGGCCAGATACATGGAGAAGAGCTGACCGGGGATGATGGCGGTCATGGGGGACAGCCATTCGGGCACGGTGACCGGCAGGTGGATGGGCATACGGGCCTGGGCCAGCACATCCTGGCTGTCGCTGATGGCGATCACCTCGGCCTCCCGCTCGTGCAGGGTGCGGATGAAGGCCTGGATGTCCGCGGTCACCTTGCCCGTGGGCGCGATGACGATCACCGGGAAGCCGTCGTCGATCAGGGCCAGGGGACCGTGCATGAAATCGGCGTTGCTGTACGGCTCGGTGATGGTGTAGGTCAGTTCCTTCATCTTCAGGGCCATCTCAAAGGCCGTGGCATAGTTGTAGCCCCGACCGATGACGATGCAGTGGCGCATATAGCGGTAGCGATCCACAATGGCGGCGATACGGGCCCGGCTTTCCAGGGCCTTCTCCACGGCCTGGGGGACGGCCATCAGGTCCGCCATCATGGTGCGCCGAGTGTCGGCGTCCGGGGCCAGCCCCACGCCCAGCAGGGCCAGGGCCGCCAGCTCTGTGGTGAAGGTCTTGGTGGCGGCCACGGAGCGCTCTTCCCCGGCGTGCAGGGCGATCACCGAGTCCGCGGCCTGGGCCAGATCCGACCCCGGCTGGTTGGTGATGGCCGCGGTCAGCGCCCCCTGTTTGCGGGCCTCGTCCACCACGGCCACAATGTCCGGGCTTTTGCCGCTCTGGCTGATCCCCAAGACCAGGGCATTGCGGAAGTTGGGCGTGCGCCCATAGTGGGTGGTCAGGCTGGGCGTGGCCAAGCCCACGGGCAGCCCCGCCGTGGCCCCAAAGAGATATTGGGCATAGCGTCCGGCGTTGTCGCTGGTGCCCCGGGCCGCGATCACCACATGGGTGATCTCTCGCTGGCGGATAGCCTCCACCAGCTTCTGGGCCGTCCCTGCCTCGGCGGCCAATAAGTCTGCCAACACCTGGGGTTGTTCGTGAATCTCGCGGTAGAGAAAAGAGTTTTCCAACATAGATGTGTGCCTTTCCGATGCTATTTTGGTATCCTCTCAATAAATCGGGGAAAAACTGAGTTTTTAGATCGTGATTGCGAAAA
>CAZKEX010000070.1:0-2024 GCA_964551895.1 uncultured Caldilineaceae bacterium
TGTTCAAAGACAGCCCCCTTTACGATCACAAATTACTCGTTACTCATTACTCGTTACTCATTACTCGTTACTCGTTACTCATTCAATTCCCCGGACGGGCGACCAGGGTGACATCCAGTTCGATCATCTTGCCGTCGCGCAGGACAGTGAGGACCACGGTGTCGCCGGGCTGGGTGTATCGCTCCAGATAGATGAGCAGGTCGTCAAAGCGGGTGACGGCGCTGTCGTTGATGGCGGTGATCAGGTCGCCGCCAGCCTGGGTGGGGCAGATGGCCAGGAGGGTGGTGTTGGACGGAGTGTTGCCGCCCCGCAGCCCAGCCCTGGCCGCCGGGGTACCGCTCTGCACCCCGTTGACATAGGCCCCGCGCACGGTCAAGGGCAGATCCAGGTCCGCGGCGCAGGCCGGGCTGAAGGTGCTGCCGCTGATGCCGATGTAGCTATGCTCGTAGCTGCCCTCGCCGATCAGAGAGGGGATCACCCGGTCCACAATGGTGATGGGGATGGCAAAGCCCACGCCGCTGTTGGAGCCGCTTTCGGAACGGATCTGGGCGTTGACGCCGATCACTTCGCCCCGCTCGTTGAAGAGGGGGCCGCCAGAATTGCCAGGGTTGATGGCGGCGTCAGTCTGAATGGCCTCGGGAATGTTGAACTGGGAGAGGGAGCTGATGCTGCGGCCAATGGCGCTGATGATGCCGCTGGTCAAGGTACCTTCCAGCCCAAAGGGGTTGCCGATGGCGGCCACCCGCATGCCCACCTGCATCTCGTCCAGATCGCCACGCAGCACAGGAACCAGGTTGTACCCCGCCGGATCGATCTTGATCACGGCCAGGTCGCTGTCCAGATCCTCCCCCACCACTTCGGCAATGGCCACGGTGCCGTCGCCAAAGGTGACCTGCACCTGGGTCGCCCCCTCCACCACATGGGCGTTGGTGACGATATGTCCCTCCAGATCCCACACAAAGCCAGACCCCTGGCCTTGGGGAAAGAGGCTGTCCGGGTCCGTGTTTTCGGGCAGGACTTGGTTTGGCAGTTGATCGCTGATTGATCCCAGCACCAGCACGTTGACCACGGAACCGTTCCACTGTTGATAGATGTTTATCAGTTGGGCGGTCTCGTAATCCACATCACCGCTGAGGGCCGAGAAAGGGCCGGGGGGAACCGGCGTGGGGAGCGCAGCCGGGGTCTGAGGCACGGTCTGAGGCACGGTTTGAGACTCGATGGCCTCTTCCACGATCACCGGCTGTGATGTGTTGATCGCGCCGCTGTCCACAGAGAAAAGCAGACTGCCGGCCACCAAGATGATTACGCACAGGCCAAAGAAGAGCAAGATACCGATACCGCCGGCCACGATCCAAACTGTACGATTGCTGGAATTTTTTTGCATAAACCTGTCCTTCCGAAACGACTACAAAGGTATGGGGAGACGAACTGCCTCTATCATACAACATCGGCAAGCCAAAGACGAGTAAGGCTCGTTCCTGGCTTGCCGAATAGATCTACTGTTTTTCATAGCTTTTGTATTTCAAGGTTGACTGCCCTGAAAAAGTATTGAACCGCCGAGATCGCGGAGATTTCGCGGAGAACGCCGAAGAAAAATCTTGCTTTTCTACGTGATCTCTGTCTTCTCTGTGGTGGACTCGACCCCTTTGCAGTGGGCTCAAGGTTGGATCCGCCACGTTTCGTCTTGGGGAGCGTAGACCGACGATCTGCCCTGCTTCATCTGTCTGCCCGCTCGGCGTATGGCCCAGGCCCAGGAGACCATGAAGATCCCGGCCATGAGCAGGGCGCTGGCCACCATATAGGCCAGCAGTTCCGGCCAGACCAGGATGGCCAGGGCAAAGAGGATCAGCCCCAGGCCCGGCGCCATCAACATCCACCACAGCCCGCCACCCACCTGGCTGCCAGGGCCGCCAAAACGCATAAAAACCGAAGAACCGTTGAACATGGTTATCGTCCTTTCCGGGGCAATGCCCGGACTGTCGATTTGGGTCGAGATTGGGGGATTGGGAGATTGGGAGATTGGG
>CAZKEX010000070.1:2124-15608 GCA_964551895.1 uncultured Caldilineaceae bacterium
CCCATCAAAAGATAGGCGTAGTAGAGCAGCGTCATCAGGGCTTGGACGGCCGCGGCCACATAGGTGAGGGCGGCGGCGTCCAGTACTTTGTTGACCCCGCCCATCTCCTGGGGGGCCAGAATGCCCTCGGAGACCAGCAGGACCTTGGCCCGCTTGCTGGCGTCAAACTCCACGGGCAGGGTGACCAGTGCGAAAAGCGCCGTGGCGGCAAAGAGGGCCAGACCGATCCAGGCGATGGTTTCGCCCATCTGCCCCAGGCTGCCCATGAGGAAAAAACCGGCCATAAAGATGATCGGCCCCAACCAACTGCCCAACTGCACCGTGGGCACCATGGCCGAGCGCCAGATCAGGGGTGCGTAGTTCTTCTGATCCTGCAAGGCGTGGCCGGCTTCGTGGGCGGCAACGCCAACGGAGGCCAAACTGGGACTGCGATAGACATCCGGGCTGAGACGAAGAACCTTGCTGCGGGGGTCGTAGTGATCGCTGAGAAAGCCGTTGACCTGCTCCACCTGCACTTCGTAGAGACCGTTGGCGTCCAAAATACGCCGGGCCGCCTGAGCCCCGGTGATCCCCCGGGCGCTGGCGACTTTGGAATACTTCTTAAATGCGCTCTTGACCCGCATCTGCGCCCACAGCCCCAAAAGCAGGGCGGGCAAGCTGATGAGAATATATAGCCCATATCCGCCAAAACCTAGCATACTCATGCTCCTATTTTGAGTGAGTCGGTGGCAGCCATCCGACGATCTGGCCGCGCTACCCTGTACGTCCTTACTTTAGCACAAGTTTCAATGCTAGTCATTAGCATTCTATTAGCAATGTGTTAGAGGGTTGTGGAGAAATGGGATCTATCTATGTCGGCCCACCCGCCGCCGCACCAGCCCCAGGATCATGTGGGCTTCCGTGCTGCCCAAGAGCAGGGAGGCCCCGGCATAGACCAGCCCGGCCAGGGCCATGCCGCCCAAGGCCGCCAGCCAGCCCCCCTGCAGCCAGGCCACATCCACCCCGCCACTGTCCAGCCAGGCCAGCCACAGCCAGACCACCCCGGCCATCACCCCGGCGGCGGCCAGACTGCGCACCACCGAGGGGAGCAGTTGGGTCAGATCCAGCCCGCCCAGCTTGGGGCGTAGGAGCCAGATCAGGGCCAGCATCTCCACCGCGGTGGCCACGCTGTTGGCCAGGGCCAGGCCGCCATAGCTCAACCACTGCACCCACCACAGGCTGAGTACGATGTTGAGCAGCATGGCCGCCACCCCCACGATCACCGGGGTCATGGTATCGTGGAGGGCGAAATAGGCCCGCACGATGATCTCCACCCCGGCGTGAAAGATCAGCCCCAACGCATAAAATTGCAGGGCAAAGACCACGGCCTGGGTACTTTGGGCGGTGAATTGGCCCCGTTCATAGAGGATTCTCACCAGCGGGCTGCCCAGCACGATCAAACCCGCGGCCGCCGGCAGGGTGATGAAGAAGATCATGCGCAAGATGGCGCCAAAGCCCCGGCGCAGATCCCCGTGTTCGCCGGCGGCCACCTGGGCGGCAAAGGTGGGGAAGGCAGCGATGCCCACGGCTTGGGCAAAGATACCCAGGGGCAGCAGCATCAGCCGCCAGGCATAGGTGAGGGCGCTGAGGCTGCCGGCGGCCAATCCGCTGGCCAGGGCCGTGTTGACGATGAAGTTGAGATGGACAAAAAAGAGGCCCAGCACCCGGGGTCCCATCAGCCGGGCCACCTCCTGCACGCCCTCGTCCCGCCAGGTCAGGCTGGGGGTATAGCGGAAGCCAAAGCGGGGCAGGATGGGCAGTTGGATCAACAGATGGCCCACGGACCCCACAATCGCCCCCACCACCAGCCCCTGCACGCCGTAGCGGGGGGCCAAAAAGAGGGCCGCCAAAATGATGGCCAGGTTGCGGATCACCGGGGCGGCGGCGGGGAGCAAAAAGTGCTGCATGGCGTTGAGCGCCCCCATGATCAGCCCGCTGGCCCCAAAGATCACCGTACTCAACAAGAGCCAGCGCATGAGGTCCGCGGTCAACATCTGCTCGGCCAGGGGAAAGTCCGGGGCGATGATCCACTGCACGGTCTGGAGGGAGAAGGTGGCAGCCAGCCCGGCCAGCAGGATCAAGAGCAGGGTGATCCAGTTCAACACCCGGCTGAAGAGCAGCCACGCCCCTGCCTGATCCTTGCGGGCCAGATACCCGGCAAAGGTAGGGATAAACGCGCTGCCCAAGGCCCCACCCGCCACCAACTCAAAGAGCAGATCTGGGATACGGAAGGCGGCCTGATAGGCGTCCAACTCCGCGCCCAGGTTGAACTCGGCCGCGATCACCATGTCCCGCACCAGCCCCGTCACCCGGCTGAGGACAAAGAAGACCATGACCAAGGCCGCCGCCCCGGCGATGGAGCGGGCATCCAGTTTGCGGGATTCTTGATTTTGGATTTCAGATTTTGGATTTTGGATTGGGAGTTGGGGATTGGGTGGTTGGCTCATGGGGGGCATTATATCACTGGCACCCTGCCGACAGAAGTTGGCTGTCTGGTTTGCCAGGGCTTTTCAAAAGTCACCGGGTAGCCGCATTGGCGAGGCTAGCGCAGGTTGAGTAGCCGCCGCCGAAATCTCCGCTGACCATTCAGGTACTCGGCGGCGTATCGAAACTGTAGCGGGTCGACCCGGCCTACACAACCTGCGCTGACCTGTCGGACGCTGGCGACCGTTGAAAAGCCCTGCTGGTTTGCATCACCGAAACAGGTGTGCTAAAGTTTTGGCTGGTATTGAGAAAGCTGTTTTTCTCTGCGCATCTCTGCGCTCTCGGCGGTTAATCCTTCAAAAGGTCATCAAAGAAAGCATCCCATGTCCGGCATCTATTTGAACATGAACGCGTGGCAGGAAATTCAGGCCCGCATCTTTGACGGCTTTATCGTCCAGAACAACGTCAGCCCGGCGTGGCTGATCAACCCGGCCACCCGGCGCAAGCTGAAGCTGGACCGCCTCTACCCAGAGGCGGCCATCGCCGTGCGCAATGTGGGCCTCACCGCCAAGGGCCAGGGCCGCCAGAGCGATTGGGAATTGCTGGAGGAGCAACAGCGGGACATCACCCGTCAGGAATTGTGCAAGATCAACGGGGTGCAACTGATCTTGCTGGACCCGTTGGACGATCCCCTCAAGCAGATGGACGGGCTGATCCGAGTGATGAGCCGGGCCAGCCGGGAGTTGGCCCAAAGCAGCCGCCCGGACAAAGAGAAGAAAAAGTGGATGCCCGCCCTGGGGGCTGCCCGAGATCGGGCCACGGCCTTGCGTAGCCGCATCGCCAAGGACCCGGAGCAGATGATGGCGGTCCTGGCCGAAGGCTGGCGGGATCGGGAGGCGGGGCTGGCCTCTTCTCTGCAAGCCGCCAGCGCGGAGGCCGCCCAGCGCAGCCGGGCCAAGGTCCGCAACCGCAAGCTCCCCACCTTCCAGCCGGAGCAGCGGGTGGAACACAGTCACTTCGGCCCCGGCGTGATCACCAAGATCGAAGGGACCGGGGCCGAGGCCCAAATCTCCGTCCTCTTTGACGCTTCCCAAGAGCGCACCTTTCTCTTGCGCCTGGTCATCGACAAACTCAGCGCCGGATCGTAGGTGCGGTTTTCAACCACACAACTTACAAGACCACGAGTGATCGACGAACGTTGTGCGGTTGAAAACCGCACCTACAAATGAAGGGGGGACGGGCTTTTTGCGAAAAGCCCGTCCCCCCTTCATTTTGTGATGAATTTTGTGATGAATTAACCTCTACGCCCGCAACACCCTCAACTGCTCAAAGAGAGCCTTCTCTTCGTTGCTGAGTTTGTTGGGGAGTTGCACCTCCAGCACGGCGAAGAGATCCCCCCGCTGCTCCGGGTTGCGCAGACTGGGCATGCCCAACCCCCGCAGCCGTATCTTCTTGCCGTTCTGGCTGCCGGCGGGGATGGTGAGGACCACGGTCTGATCCACGGTCGGCACCTCGGCCTCGCCGCCCAGGAGGGCCGTGTAGAGATCGATGGGCACGCTCACGGTCAGGTCGTCGCCGTCCCGCTGGAACTGGGCGTGGGGGAGGACATCCACCTTCAGGAAGAGGTCGCTGCCCCCAGCCGCACCGCTCATGCGGATCTTGGATCCGGTCTTGACGCCCCGGGGAATGCTGACCTCGATGCGGCTGTTGTCCTCTCGAATCAGGGTGCGGGTGCCGCCGTAAAAGGCCTCTTCCAGGGTGATCTCAACCGGTACGTCCTGGCTGCGGGGACGGGCTTGGGCTGTGCGGGGCTGGGGACCAAAGCCACCGCCACCGCCCCCCATGCTGCCAAAGAGGGCGTCGAAGAAAGATGAATTTCCCGTCCTGCCACCAACGCCACCCATGCCTCCAAAGATCTGCTGAAACTCTTCCGGGCTGATGGTACGTCCGCCGCCACCGAAGCCGCCCTGTCCACCCATGTTGGTGAAGGGATTGTTGGGGTTGGCCCCGGCCTTCTCGTAACGCTCCCACTGGGAGCCAAAGCGGTCATATTTGGCCCGCTTGTCCGCGTCGGAAAGCACCGCATAGGCCTCGTTGACCTCTTTGAAACGGGCCTCGGCGCTGGGGTTGTCCTTGTTCACATCCGGGTGAAATTCCCGGGCCAACCGGCGATAGGCCCTTTTGATCTCTTTTTCATCAGCCCCTTTGGCCACGCCAAGGGTGCTGTAATAGTCTTTGTATTCCATGTCCCCACCTCACTCATTACTCTTACTCATTACTCATTACTCATTACTCATTACTCATCTCGGTTCCTCGGAACCGCTCCGGCTTCGATACCACCGGAAACTGCCCCGGTCTACTCAACCTACGCTAGACCCCGCGCTCACCATCACCCGGGCCGGGCGAAGAAGTCGTTCGCCCTCGGTGTAGCCGGTTTGAAGCACATGGGCCACATGCTCGGCGGGCACATCCGGGTTGGGGAGGTGGCTCATGGCTTCGTGCAAAGTAGGGTCAAAGACCGCGCCCGCGGCCGGGATCGGCTCCACCCCATAGCGCTTGAGGGTGTTCAAAAAGGCCTGCAGGGTGGCCTGGATGTTGCCCAAGAACTCCACCGCAGCCGGATCTGTCAGAGCCTCTCCGTGCTGAAGGGCCATCTCCAGATGATCTGCCAAGGGCAGCATGTCCAGCAGAATGCGCTGACGCTCCTCGTTGGATTGGGCCGCATAGCGCTGTTCTGTGCGTTTGCGCAGGTTCTCCATCTCGGCCTGCAAGCGGATGAAGCGGTCTTTCCACGGCTCGTCGTCGCCACTTTTGACCTGCTGGCAATCGACCAGATTCTGTTGCGCCTGGGCCAATTCGCCCTCCAACCCCTGAATACGCTCTTCGGTTTGGCGTCGCTCGGCCTCCAACTTGGCATTTCGTTGGGTGGCTTGGGTATAGGATTCGACCAACTGCTGATAGTCGTCCAACGTGGGCGGTCGGCTGGCCGATGGCCCGACCCTGCGTCCCCCAGAGATGGGGGCGCGCTGGGGACGCCCATACGCATCATAATAGTTTGCCATACAAGCCTTCTTTCTATCTAAATCTCTATTTCTATCTCAATCTCTATCTGCCAAATTCTACACAAATGGGCGGGGCCAATGCCCCGCCCATTTGATAGTCTTGCTCAGATTATACCTACCGCCCCCGACCCCCAACGTTGGGGGCCAGAGGGCGTAGTTTTGTCTAGACCTGGCGGAACTCGCCTTCTACCACATCTTCGTCCTCGGGGGCGGGGCCGCCAGCTTGGGGACCGGCGCCGTTGCCGCCGCCCGCCTGGCCGGCCTCCTCGGCCTGCTGCTGATACATCTGCTGGGCCAAGGCGTGGCTGGCCTGCTCCAACTGTTCGGTCAGGCTCTTGATGCGGTCCACATCGCTACCCGTCAACGCCTCTCGCAGGTCCGTGATGGTCTTCTCGATGCGTTCCTTGTCCTCGTCGCTGACCTTGCCTTCCAGGTCGCCCATTGTCTTCTCTGTTTGGTAGATCAGACTGTCGGCCCGGTTGCGGGTCTCCACCATCTCTCGGGCCTTCAGATCCTCGGCCTCGTGGGCCTTGGCCTCGTTGACCAGGCGATCCACCTCATCCGAAGAGAGGTTGGTGGTGGCCGTGATCTTGACGCTCTGCTCCTTGCCCGTGGCCTTGTCCTTGGCCATGACATGCAGGATGCCGTTGGCGTCGATGTCGAAGGTCACTTCGATCTGGGGCACGCCTCGGGGGGCAGAGGGGATGCCGTCCAGCCGGAAGTTGCCCAGGGTCTTGTTGTTGGTGGCCATGGGCCGCTCGCCCTGCAAAATGTGAATGTCCACCGCGGTCTGGTTGTTCTCGGCGGTGCTGAAGACCTCGGTCTTCTTGATGGGAATGGTGGTGTTGCGCTGAATCAGCACAGTCATCACCCCACCCAGGGTTTCCAGACCCAGGCTCAGGGGGGTCACATCCAGCAACAGCAGATCGGTGACTTCACCGCCCAGCACGCCGGCCTGGAGGGCCGCGCCCACGGCCACCACCTCGTCCGGGTTGACGCCCCGATGGGCCTCCTTGCCGCCGGTGAGGGAGCGCACCAACTCCTGAATCATGGGCATGCGGGTGGATCCACCCACCAGCACCACCTCGTTCAACTGATCGGCCTTGATGCCAGCGTCCTTCAAGGCGTTCTGGAAGGGCGTCTTGCACCGATCGACCAGATCCTGGGTCAACTGCTCGAACTTGCTGCGGGTCAGGCTCAGTTGCAAGTGCTTGGGGCCTGTGGCATCCGCTGTGATGAAGGGCAGGTTGATCTCGCTCTGGGGCGTGCTGGACAGCTCGATCTTGGCCTTCTCTGCCGCCTCTCGCAGACGCTGCAGGGCCTGACGGTCCTGGCTCAGGTCCACGCCCTGTTCTTTCTTGAACTCATCGGTCAGCCAACCGACGATGCGCTCGTCCCAGTCGTCGCCACCCAGGTGGGTGTCGCCGTTGGTAGATTTGACCTCGATCACGCCGTCGCCCACTTCCAGGACAGAGACATCGAAGGTACCACCGCCCAGGTCAAAGACCAGGATGGTCTCGTCGTGCTTCTTGTCCAGGCCATAGGCCAGGGCTGCCGCGGTGGGCTCGTTGATGATGCGCAGCACTTCCAGCCCGGCGATCTGGCCGGCGTCCTTGGTGGCCTGGCGCTGGCTGTCGTTGAAATAGGCAGGCACAGTGATCACCGCCTGCTTCACATCCTCGCCCAGGTAGCTCTCGGCGTCCCGCTTGAGCTTGCTCAAGATCATGGCGCTGATCTCCTGGGGGGTGTAGGTCTTGTTCTTGGCCGGAATCTGCACACGGGCGTCGCCGTTGGGGCCTTCGTCGATGGCATAGGAGACCATCTTCTGGGTGCGCCCGGTTTCCCGGTCCTCAAAACGCCGACCCATCAGCCGCTTGACCGAATAGACCGTGTTCTCCGAATTGACCACAGCCTGGCGCTTGGCGGTGATGCCCACCAGACGCTCGCCGCTCTTGGAAAAGGCCACCACAGACGGTGTGGTGCGGTTGCCTTCGGCGTTGGGGACCACAGTGGCGTTGCCGCCCTCCATGACCGCGACCACACTGTTGGTGGTACCCAGGTCGATACCGATAATTTTAGCCATTTTTTCTTCTCCTCAGTACTCTCAAAATGTTTTGATTGCGTATTGATATTTGTCCCGCTATCTGTCCGAACGTCTCTCCCCGAACCGATCCCGAACCTATATCATTTTTTGACTTCACAATACCCATTATAGCCCACGAATGTTTGCACCACATGTGGTCTACATTAGCAAAGTGTTTGAATGTGGCGAGGAGAGATCAATGGACAATGCACAATTGACAATGCACAATGAAAAGCAAAGTGGCCGATCCTTTCGGATCGGCCACTTTGCTTTTCAAGTTGACTATGTACGACTCATTGTCCATTGAGCATTGTCAATTGTGCATTCCCTAAACCCACCCCTGATCCTGCAAGAGGCTGGTCAGACCGGGGATGGCGAAGCGCTTGCCTTGGTAGGCTTGGAAGCCGTAGTAGAGGGCGGCCACCACAGCCATCAACGCCACGATGGGGGTCATGCAAAGAAGCAGCCCGCCCACAATCCAGCCAATGACGGGGACGACAAAGAGGATGCTGCCGCCGATGGACATGACCCCCAATACCAAGATGATCAGAATGGAAAGGGCCAAACTCTGCACCGCATGATAGCGCTGGAAGGGGCGTTTCTTGGAGCTTTCGCTGAACAGCACGATCAGGGGCATCACCACGGGCACAAAGAGCTGGGTGATGTAGCAGAGCAGGGCGATCAGCTTGTCGTCACTGTTGGCCTCTGGGTCCACGCTCTCATCCCGCATGAACTCGCCCCGGCGGAAGGCGCCGGCGGCGTCTGTGGCCTGCTTTTTGGCGCTCTCGGCCCAGCCCTCGGCGGGGGCGGTTTCCCCCACATTTTCCACAGACACCGTCTCGTTTGCTTCGGGCTGGACGGGGTCGGTATTGCTATTTTCAGGGTTTACGCTTTCAGGGTTCACATTTTCAGGATTCATGGTCTCCTCCGATAATCTATCTGTCTATTTGTGAGTCAAACCTTCCCGGAAGAGGCCAGACGATCTTCGGTCAATCAAGATCTGGTGGCCTCTTCCGGGAAGGTGGGCCGGTCATGCGCAACAGTACGCAGGGGAGCGGGGAAAGTTGCGCATGTGGTAGAATTACCGAGTATCGTGGTTCGAACAAAAATACTCGATACACAATACTCGATATTCGCACCCCAGGAGACCCAACCATGATCTCACCCACCCGCATCGTTTTTATGGGCACGCCGGACTTTGCCGTGCCCTCCCTGCGCGCACTGCACACCCAGGCCGAGGCCCAGAATTGGCAGGTGGTGGGCGTTGTCACCCAGCCGGATCGGCCATCGGGCCGGGGCAAGAAGGTGACGGTCAGCCCGGTGAAGGCCTATGCGGTGGAGGCGGGGCTGCCCATCCTGCAACCCCGCAGCTATCGCCGCCAGCCCGAGGCCGTGGCAGAACTGGCCGAACTGGCCCCGGATCTGATCGTGGTGGCCGCATTTGGGCAGATCTTGCCCCCGGCGGTCTTGGACCTACCCACCTTTGGCTGTGTGAATGTCCATGCAAGCCTGCTGCCCGCGTACCGGGGGGCGTCGCCCATCAACGCCGCCATTTTGAACGGGGACGACGAGACCGGCAACACCATCATGCTGATGGACGAGGGCATGGACACCGGGCCCGCCCTGGCCCAGGCCGCCCTGCCAATCCGCCCGGACGACACCACCCTGAGCCTGGGCAAGCGGCTGGCCGAGGCCGGCGCGGAGCTGCTGGTCCACACCACGGCCCACTGGCTGGCCGGGGCCGTGGCGCCCACGGATCAGGACGACCTGCCCGGCGAGCCGTCCGTCTGCCGCATGATCCACAAGCAGGCCGGGCGTATCGACTGGACCGCGTCCGCCGCCCACATCGAGCGCATGATCCGGGCCTACACCCCCTGGCCCAGCGCCTTCACCACCTGGCAGGGCCAAAATTTCAAGATCTGGCAGGCCGACGTGATCGACTCCCCCGCCCTCACCCCCGACTCCACCGGAAAGCCGGGCCAGGTGATCATGACACCCGACGGCCCCGGCGTCATCACCGGGGAGGGGCTGCTCCTCCTGCGCACGGTCCAGCCGGCCGGCAAGCGGGCAATGGACATCCACAGCTTCCTCAACGGCGCACCGGACTTTGTGGGATCGGGGGTTGGGAGACGGGGAGACGGGGAGACAGGGAGACAAGGAGATTAGGAGACAGGGAGACAAGGAGATTGGTTACGGTCTCCTTGTCTCCCTGTCTCCCTGTCTCCTTGTCTCCCCATCTCCCTGTCCAATTTGCCCCGCGCCTCAAATCGTGCTATACTCCGGGACTGTCAAACAGGTTGTCGGGGCGTAGCGCAGCTCGGTAGCGCGCTTCAATGGGGTTGAAGAGGTCGGAGGTTCGAATCCTCTCGCCCCGACCAAAGTTGGCAAAACGCTCGGAGCTTTCGCTCCGAGCGTTTTTTTGTTCTGTGCTATACTGATGACACGTCTTCCCCAGCCCACCAGCCCTCTAAATCGCCCTATCACCACACCCAGGAGAAGCCAGCCATGTCCTTTGCCTTCACCACCACCCCATTGCAGCCTGGCCGCTACGAACCGGAGGGGCTTTATCTCTCCGCGCCCTTTCAGGGCAGCCAGGTGATCACCCAACTTTGGGGAGAGAACCCGGACTTCTACCGCCAGTTTGTCTACAGCGGGGTCGCTTTGCGCGGACACAATGGGATCGATTTTGGCACACCCACGGGCGCCAATGTTTTAGCGACGGATCAAGGCGAGGTGATCTACGTGGGGTTTGAGGCCGGGGGCTTTGGTCTCTATGTGAAGCTTCAGCACAGGTGGGGAGAATCCCTCTGCGCCCACATGGGGCGTGCCGACGTGGTCACCGGCCAGCGGGTGAGCCGGGGCCAGATCCTGGGCATCTCGGACAACAGCGGGGGCAGCATCGGCCCCCATCTCCATTTTGGCATCCGTATCTTCCCCTATGCGCGGAATGACGGCTGGGGCGGCTTTGTGGACCCCATGCCCTTCATGGACCCAGCAGACATCGTGCTGCCCCGCTACGCTGGCGGAACCCGGGGCGACACAGCCCAACTCCCCCGCATGGCCATAGAACAACCAGGCATGCGACGACCTTGAGGGAGCAGGGGAGACAAGGAGACAGGGAGACAAGGAGAAGAGGAGACAGCACACCGATCTCCCCTTCTCCCTGTCTCCTTGTCTCCTTGTCTCCTTGTCTCCTTGTCTCCTTGTCTCCTTGTCTCCCTGTCTCCCTGTCTCCCCGCTCACCGGCAGGGCACCCGCCAGGCGTCTAGAGCCAGCCGTTTGTGTAGCCAATCGAAGTTGAGGGCGTTGACCACGGGACAGAAGGTGGCGGCCTCCCCCTGGTATTCCACCCCAAAGACGGCTTTCCCCGCCTCCACAAAGGGCGACAACAGGTCGCACTCCTCAAACTCCGCACACTGCTCGTTCAAAGCCCAATCAAACTCCGCCACCAGCTCCGGGATCTGATCCAGATCGTTCTTCAGCCCAATGGAGAGTCCCCGGTCGTGGGCGGACTTGGCCAGCCAGCGGTTGTAGGCAAGCTGGTCTGCGCCTGTGAGGGGGAAACCGCTCTCGTTGGCATAGCCGTCCACATTGTCCGGCTCCACCCCGTCACAGCCCTTGGAGACCGCCAGGTCCAACCGTGCGCTCATCACCGGGGCCAGCAGATCGATCTGGCGGATGTCCAGCCAGCGTTCGTCCGGCCAGCCGTCCATGATGGCGCCCAACACCGACTCGGGGAAGAGATCCGCATCGTCCCGAAAGGCCTCCCAACTGCCGGCGCTGAAATAGCAGATCACCGTGCGCCCGGCATTTTTCAGTTCGGTGATGGTGGCCGCGGGCGTCTCCACCAGATCGATGTCGTACATCTGTACATCTATGCTGGTATCAAGCGTGCCGGAAAGTTGCCATTGCCAACTGGCGCCGGGGCTGGGCTGCCACCAGTTGGCCGCTCCCGTATTCACCTGGCGGGTGACTGTTGGCAGAAACGCCACTGGGGTCAACTCTGGCGTGACCGTGAATGGGGCATCGGGAACACTCTCCCCGGATGTTACGTTAAAACAGGCAGCCATCATGATGAGTGAAAGAAAAACCCCGAAAAGCCCAAACCCCTGCTGGGTTGCCTTTTGTCTGGAAAGCGTTCTTTGCGCAGACTTTTGGCGAATTCCCCCAACTCGTTTTTCGGTCATGGTTCGTGCGCTCCTTTCATAGATCAACCTATTCAAATATATATATGTTATTTGTAGTTGTACTAGTAGGGTCCGGGGATATGGGGAAAAGATGGGCGACAGATGGAGAAGTGGAGCGGTCATGTTTTGGCTGGCCTGTCTCTGGGGTGATGGTTTGGACCGGCTCTCCCCCTAGGATACCACAAAATAGCGTCAGGTAAAGCCCTTTTTTTACCATATATGGATAGGCGGATGAAACGAAACGGCCCTGTTTTGACCCATTGGCAAAATAGGTGACAGCCGTTATTGGATCTTATCCAAAAGGTAAATCAACCTTTTTTGGGATAACTGCTAAAAGAATTTGGGAAAAAAGTGAAAGATAAAAGTGGACGCAAGAAAGGTCCACGCTATCTAGGGCAAGCACATTTGTTCCACGCGAGGGCCGGGATAAGTCGGGAAAACTAGTCCAGGGGCTATCCCCGGCGGCGGTCCGGCTATCCCCGGAATTGCGCTGGGTTATCCCCGATCTTCGTCTGGACAATTCCTGGGCAATCCCTGGGTTGCTCTACGTGGGGCAAAGCCTGTGCGCAGATGGCCGTCCAGACACATGTGTTTAGCCTGCTTTTCTTGCTTTTTGTCCTATGTTACTATGGGGTGGTTGCGGCCGTGGCCGGCACGGTTTGGGGAGGATCTTATTTTGAGGAGTCTGTGGCTATGCACATGCGGGTGATGACGTACAACGTTCACGGCTGGCTTACCCCTGGGGGGCAGTCGAATTTAGATGCAGTACACCGGGTGATTGGGGAGAGCGGCGCCGATATTGTGGGACTAAACGAGGTCTTTCATCCCCGATCGGTTGAGGGCAGCCAGGGCTTGCCTGCCTTGGAGGCCTTGGCCCAGAAACTTGGCTTCCACTATGTCTTTGGCCCCTGTATGGGCTGGCCAGCCACGGACACGTTGCCGGAGAGCAGCTACGGCAACGCCCTCCTCAGCCGCTGGCCCATCATTGCCAGCGCCGCCCACCACCTCACCCCCATCGAGGGGCTGGAGCAGCGGGGATTGTTGGAAGGCCGGGTTCTCTTGCCCGACGGACGTACCTTCACCCTCTACGTCACCCATTTGGACTATTCCAGCGAAGAGAATCGGTTGGTACAGCTCCGGGCCGTGCGCTCGTGGACCGTGCGGGATCGCAGCCGTCCCCATGTGGTGATGGGAGACTTCAACGCCGTCCACCCCTGGGAATACGAGGGCCGAGAAGAGGCCCTGGTCACCCTGGCCGCCCAGCCCAAGGTCGCCCACATGGCCGCCGGGGTGACCGGGTTGGGGCTGGATACGAGCAACGGCAAAGGTCCCCAGGTGATCGCCCAAATGGAGAAGGCCGGCTACGTGGACACCTTCACCCACTTCGGCACGCCCGGCCAGACCTCCTTTCCGATCTCCCCCGAACCCATGCGCATCGACTACATCTTTGCCAGCCAGCCCCTGGTTCCCCACATCAAAAGCTGCCGCATCCTCTCCGAAATGGCCAAATACGACGCATCGGACCATCTGCCTGTTCTAGCCGAAATCGAGTATTGAGTGTGACTGTGTCGAGTATCGAGTATTTTTTGTTGAGTGAGATCTGCTTGACAAGAAACACCCTGTAACGCACACTTTTTTGCCTTTTGCCTTTTGCCTTTTGCCTTTTGCCTTTTGCCTTTTGCCTTTTGC
>CAZKEX010000071.1:0-15414 GCA_964551895.1 uncultured Caldilineaceae bacterium
CGAAGCGTATCGAAGTGAAACCGCAGCGGGTTGACCACGGATATTCCCAATGAACTCAAAAATTAACTATTTGGAGGAGGCAAAACTATGGCTACCAACAAATCCTCAGCCCCCCACAGCGCCATCTCATCGACCACGTTTCGACCGCTCCTGATCGCCAGCGGGATCGTGGTTGTTCTCATGTTTGCCATGTCCTGGTGGGCGTGGGGCCAACTGCCGGCGGGGGCGGAGATTCCCGTGCATTGGGGCGTGGACGGTCAGCCCGACCGCTACGGCGGCAAGTTCGAGGGATTGATGCTCATGCCCCTGATCTTTATCGGCCTCACCGCCCTGCTGGCCGTGATCCCCCGCATCGACCCCCGGGGCGGCAATATCCTCCGCTCCGGGGGCGCGTATCAAGCCCTGTGGTGGGTGATGCTGGTCTTTTTCACCGTCCTGCATGGGGTGTTGATCTTGAGTGTGCTGGGCTACAACGTCAGCGTGGGCATGGTTGTGCCCCTTGGCGTGGGGCTGATGTTTCTGGTCATCGGCGGCTACATGGGGCGCATCCGCAGCAACTTCATGTTTGGCATCCGCACCCCGTGGACGTTGACCAGCGAGCTCTCTTGGCAGAAGACCCATCTGTGGGGCGGGCGAGTCTTCATGCTCCTGGGTGTGTTGCTCGCCCTCACCGGCTTTTTCCCCGCCTCCGGTTGGTGGTTCGGCGTGTTGATGGGGGGCATTTTGGTGATGCTTGTGGGCCTCTTCGCCTATTCCTATCTGGTGTGGAAGGACGATCCCAACGCCGAGCGCAAGAATAGGGCGCAGTAATGACTCTGCTGAAAAAAGGTCAAATTCACCGCAAAGCCGCCAAGAACGCAAAGAAAAGCAAGATTTTTCCCTCTGCGTTCTCTGCGAAATCTCTGTGTCCTCGGCGGTTAAATGGCTTTTTGCAGCGGAGTCAGTAATGGACAAGTCGGAGCAAAAGGGAGCGGGACACCCCAGGATGTCCCGCTCCTTTTTGCTCCGACTTATTTGGTCCGACTTATTGGGGCGTGTGACAAAAGTCCTGGTTTGTCTCTTTTTGGTCGGTTATTCTGATACCATCTCGGATTGTGATATTTTTTACAAGGAGCCTGACATGCCCATCAAAAGCTATCTCGCCTACCCAGTATTCCGGGGCAAGACGGCGTTGCAGCGCGCCCTGGCCGCCATGCCCGAGTGCGAGGTGATGCCCGCCACGAACCAGGATCTCTTGGTTCTGATCACGGATACCGCGGACGAAGAGGCGGAAAAGCGCCTGGCCCAGCAGCTCCACGCCATCGACTCCCTGCAATGTCTGGCCTTGGTGTCCGGCTACAGCGACCCCAAGCCCGTCTCGGCCTGAACGACCCCACCCCTTTCAGAGAGGATTTGCCCATGAATCGTCGCAATTTTCTTAAACGTATGGCCGGATCGGCCGCGGTGGCCGTGGCCGCTTCTTTGGTTCCCGGCATTATTTTTGCCGACCCCTCCGCCAGCTCTCTCGCCGACCCCCTTGGGGGCGCGCTGGATATTCCTCTGCACCAGAACGATGATCTGGCGTGGCGCAAGGCCCCGTGCCGTTTCTGCGGCACTGGCTGCGGACTGCTCATCGGTCTGCAAGAGGGTCGGGCTGTGGCGGTGAAGGGGGACCCGGATTCGCCGGTGAACCGGGGGCTCTGTTGTGTCAAGGGCTATCATTCGGTTCTGGCCCTCTATGGCGCGGACCGGTTGACCACGGCCCTGGTGCGCAAAAATGGGGTGTTGGTGGAGACCCCCATCCAAGAGGCCCTGGATCTGGTGGCCGCCAAGATGAAAGAGACCATGGACAGCCACGGCAAGGACGCGGTCTCCATCTACGGATCGGGCCAGTGGACCATCCCCGATGGCTATGTGGCGGCCAAACTGATGAAGGGGCTGATCGGCACCAACAATCTGGAGGCCAACGCCCGCCTGTGCATGGCCAGCGCGGTGACCGGCTTTCTCAGCAGCTTTGGGCTGGACGAACCCATGGGCAACTACGCGGACATCGACTATGCGGATGTCTTTGTGCTGTGGGGCAACAACATGGCCGAGATGCACCCGGTACTCTTCTCCCGCATGTTGGAGCAACGGCGCAAACGGCCCGACATCAAGATCATCGATCTGGCCACCCGCACCACCCGCACCAGCGTGGCCTCGGATCGCTCCATCCTCATGAAGCCCCAGGCCGACCTGGCCATTGCCAACGCCATCTGCCACGAAATTGTGCGCAACGGCTGGGTGAACCAGGAATTTATGCGCAACCATTGCGCCCTCAAAGAGGGCAAAACCAACATCGGCTATGGGCTGGAGGACCACTTCGCCTTCACCGACGAGGTCACGGACATCGACTTTGATCAATACACGGCCTATTTGGCCGACTACGCGCCGGAAAAGGTGGCGGCCCTGACCGGGGTCTCGGCCAGGGATCTGCGCTTCTTGGCCAGCCTCTACGGCGACCCCAACAAAAAGGTGACCAGCTTCTGGTGCATGGGGGTGAACCAACACGTCCGGGGCACTTGGATGAACAACCTGATCTACAACATCCACATGCTGGTGGGCAAGATTGCCACCCCGGGCAACAGCCCCTTCTCCCTCACCGGCCAGCCCAGCGCCTGTGGAACCGTGCGCGAGGTGGGCACCCTGACCCAGTCCCTGCCCGGCGGCCCAGTCACCAGCGAGGCCGCCCGCCAACAGGCCGCCGAGATCTGGCAAGTCCCCGTAGAAAATATCCCGGCCAAGCCCACCTATCACACGGTGGAGATGTTCCGGGCCCTGGATCGGGGAGACATCCGCTTTATGTGGATCCAAGTCACCAACCCAATGGTCTCCATGCCCAAACTGAGCCGATATCGAGACGGGGCCTTAAAAGAGGGCCGCTTTGTGGTGGTCTCCGATGTCTACCCCACCCCCACCACGGACATTGCCGACGTGGTTCTGCCCTCGGCCATGTGGATCGAGCGGGAGGGGATGTTTGGCAACTCCGAGCGGCGCACCCAACATTGGGATCAGTTGGTCCAGCCTCCGGGCGAGGCCATGAGCGACACCTGGCAACTGATCGAGGTGGCCCGACGGCTGGGCTACGGCGAATGGTTCCCCTGGGACGAGGCCACCCATGTCCAGTCCATTTGGGAGGAATATAGCCGCTTCCACGCCAACCCCAAGCACGCGGTGGCCCCCTATGCCGAACTGAAGCGTCGCCCCGGGGTGATCTGGCCCTTTGTGGACGGCAAGGAGACCTTGTGGCGCTACAACGCCGACTATGACCCGGCGGCCCAGGGCCACGATGGCCAGCTCTACTTCTATGGCAAGCCCGAAGGCAAGGCGTGGCTGATCCATCGCCCCTACGAAGCCGCGGCGGAAGAGCCGGATGCAGAGTACCCCTTCTGGCTGTGTACAGGCCGGGTGGTGGAACATTGGCACACGGGCAGCATGACCCGCCGGGTCTCGGTGCTGCACCGGGCCATGCCCCACGGCTATGTGGAGTTCCATCCCCAGGATGCCAAAGAGATGGGCATTCGCCACGGGGACATGGTGAAGGTGATCAGCCGCCGGGGCGAAACCTTGCTGCCGGCCTCGGTCAACAAACGAGGAGTACCCGCCCGCAAGCAGGTCTTTGTGCCCTTCTTCGACGAATCCATGTTGATCAACGAAGTGACCATCGACGCATTCTGCCCGATTTCCAGAGAGCCGGACTATAAAAAGTGTGCCGTGCGGATTGAGAAGGTGAGCTGATGGCCGACCGACCCAAAGCTGTTTCGGCCCAACCAGATGGCGCCCCAACCGATGGCGCCCCAGCCAATAGCGGACGGCGCACCTCTGGCACGCGCTTGGCCTTTATTGTCCTCTGCGCGGTGTTGATGGCGGCGGCCGTCTATGTGTGGGGTGCAAGCTGGCAGAGCGGCCAAGAGCGCGCCCACCTCACCTCCGCCTCTATCTCCTCCGCCAACGGGGGCGGGGATCTGCTGCCTGTCCCCGCGGAGCCGGTGCAGGTGGACGCCGGTAGTTTGGACTATTTGGCCAACATGACCGGCTATGCCTCGGTGGAGATGGCCCCGGCCACGGTCCGCACCTTGGAACTCTATTACACTCGCCGGGCCTATGACGGCGCCCCCCCAGCCGTGCCCCATATCCTGGGCGACGAAATGAGCATCGGCGACAAAAGCTGTCTGCAATGTCATGCCACAGGCTCCTATGCCCCAGAAATGGGGGCCTTTGCCCCCATCGTGCCCCATCCGACCCTGGTGGCCTGCACCCAATGTCACGTGGCCGACCAGCCAGAGGTCGCCCTCTTCCGACGCAGCCTCTATCAGCCCGCCCTGGCCACGGCCCTGATCGACCCGGCCTATGACGGGGCGCCCGCGCCCATGCCCCACGAGCTTCAACTGCGGGAAAACTGCGCGGCCTGTCACAGCGGGCCCGCGGCTCCCCCGGAGATCCGCACCAGCCACCCCGAGCGGTTGAGCTGTCAACAGTGCCATGTGCCCAGCGCAACCGACACGGTCTGGGTGCGGGGCCAGTCGGCCTTCACCCCAAAGGAGACCCCATGATGACGCCTAAAACCCTGCCGGCCTGGGTGGTCGGGCTGTTGGGAATGGGGATTGCCCTGGCGCTGGCCGCCGGCTGTGCCGTGCCCCTGGCCCCCGAAAGCGAGATCGAATCTGCCCCCCACACCGTGCGCCAGAAGATCGAGCAGCTTTCCCACGCCCTGGCCCCGGCAGACCTGGCCCCAGGGGTGAACCGGGAAGATCGGCTGGTCTTTACCGAATATGTGGCCCTCTGGAGCGTCGCCCCGCCGGTGGCCGCCAGCCCCGTCGAGCAGGGGGAGACCGACATCTTTGTCCTGGCCCGCACAGGAGAGCTGACCGGGTATCCCTGTTCCGAGTGCCATGTGCGCCCCCTGGCCGACCTGCGGGCCGAGAGCGCGGCCACGGGCCAACTGGCCCACTGGGAGATCACCCTGAACCACGCCCCGCCGGAAACCATGGATTGCACCACCTGTCACCAGCCCGAAGCCGGGGCAGGAGAGGATGGGGCGGCTGGGGCCACAAGTATCCTGGACATCAGCCGGGTGGACCAACTCCTCACTTTGCAGGGGCACAACGTCCCCTTTGATGCCAGTTATCAGGTGTGCGCCCAATGTCACACGGACCAGTTTAACGATTGGCTGGGGGGCGCGCACGGCAAACAGGTTGGCGGCTGGGCGCCCCCCCGGGTGATGGCCACCTGTTCCACCTGTCACAATCCCCACGCGCCCCAGTGGGATCAACGCTGGCCCGCCTACCCGGTCAGCCCCCGCAAGGGCGAATAGTTCACCTATGATTCTGCTGAAAAAAGCTATTTAACCGCCGAGGACACAGAGGTTTCGCAGAGAGCGCGGAGGGGAAACTTTGCTTTTCTTTGCGTTCTTGGCGGCTTTGCGGTGAAATCGACCTTTTTCAGCAGAGTCACTCATACAGGTCTCAAATACACAGGTCTCAAATAAACCGTGCTGAGGAGTTGTTATGGCAACCCAGAACCAAATGGGATACAACCATATGGGGTACAACGATAAAGTCACCATCGATCCCATGCCGGAGGCTTGGCTGGCCACCCAGCGGGCGCTGCGGGCAAGCCGAGACGAGGCCGGGAGCAAGGACGCATCCGCGCCCCGGCCCACCCAGCCCCGATCCGGCCAGGCCCGATCCAGCCAGGCCCGATCCAGCGACGACATGGGCATGAAGGAGATGATCGCCATGCTGGCCGCGGAGCATGGCGTTGACAACGTGGCCCTGGACAAGGTGCCCACGGACGGCAGCCGGGTCAGTTGGAGCGAGGCCCAGACCATCTTGAAGTTGAGCGACAGCGACCGCAACGAGGCCATGCTGGCGATCCAGGAGACCCAGGGCGGGCTGGACTTTTCCGGGCTGGCCCAATTTTTCAACAAGCCCCTGAACCGGCGGGAGGCCATGAAGTTGATGGCGATTGGCCTGGTGGCCGGGCTGGCATTTCTGCAAGCCGCCTGCACTCCCTTCAGCCCTGGGGCCGACAAAGAGCAGGCCCAGTTGGATTGGGCCGAGTATTTCAAGGGCAACTATCGGCTGATGAGCGACGAGGAGCGCAAGGCCACCCTGGGCCGGCTGGAGCGCAGCTATGAACTGCGCACCGGCGCCCGCCCGCAGATCTCCGGCCAGGGTCCGTTGCCGGGGGTACTCTACGGCTATGCGTTTAACATCTCCAAATGTCGGGGCTACATGGACTGTGTCAAAGCCTGCGTGGCCGAGAACAACCAGGACCGGGATTCGGACATGCGCTATATCCGTATCCACGAAATGCCCAAGGGCGAGTTCCGCTTCGAGTTTGCCGAAGATGCCTTTTTGCACGAAGTGCCGGCCGCCGGCCACTTTTATGTGGGCACCCAATGTTTTCACTGCGAAAATCCCCCCTGCACACGGGTCTGCCCGGTGCAGGCCACCTGGCAGGAAGAGGATGGCATTGTGGTGGTGGACTACGATTGGTGCATCGGCTGCCGCTATTGCCAGGCCGCCTGCCCCTATGATGGTCGCCGTTTCAACTGGGCTGCCCCCTCTGTGCCAGAAGAAGAGGTGAATCTGGTCCAGCACTATCTGGGCAACCGCCTGCGCAAAAAGGGTGTGATGGAGAAATGCACCTTCTGCATCCAGCGCTCCCGAGAGGGGGATCTGCCCGCCTGTGTGGAGGCCTGCCCCACGGGCGCCCGCATCTTTGGCAACCTGTTGGACCCCAACAGCGAGATCCGCTGGGTGTTGGAGAACAAAAAGGTCTTCCGTCTGAAGGAAGACCTGGGGACCGAACCTAAATTCTGGTATTTCATGGACTGATCTTGCTTGGATGAACCTGGGGGAAAACCATGCGCGGAGTGTTGCACTTTATTCGGGACGGCATCGACCGGGTCACGGCTGGCAGCGTTGGCTACCATCTGTGGATGGCGGCGCTGACCTTTATTATGCTGGCCGGGAGCTATGCCTATACCATCCAACTGCGGGAGGGCCTGGGCGTGACCGGGATGCACGACTTTGTGAGTTGGGGACTCTATATTTCCAACTTCACCTTCTTGGTGGGGGTGGCCGCGGCCGCGGTGATGTTGGTGCTGCCCACCTATATTTTTCAGGACAAAGACTTCTTCCAGGCCGTGATCTTTGGCGAGGGCATGGCCGTGGCCGCGCTGCTCATGTGTCTGGCCTTTGTGGTTGTGGACATGGGCGGCCCTGCCCGGCTGTGGCACATGATCCCGGTCATCGGCGTCTTCAACTGGCCGGTCTCCATGCTGACCTGGGATGTGCTGGTCCTCAACGGCTATCTTGTCCTCAACATCACCATCCCGCTCTATATTCTGTACAAACACTATCGGGGCGAAAAGCCCAGCCGCCGCGTCTACATGCCCGGCGTGATCCTCTCCCTGATCTGGGCCGTGAGCATCCACATGGTCACCGCCTTCCTCTATGCCGGTCTGCCCGCCCGTCCCTATTGGAACTCTTCGCTCCTGGGGCCGCGCTTTCTGGCCTCGGCCTTTGCCGGTGGACCGTCGCTGATGATCGTGATCCTCTACATCATCCGCCGGGCCACGGACTACAAAATAGCCGACGCTACCCTGCACAAGATCGCCCTCATCGTGGTCGGCGCGTCCCAGGTCAACCTGATCATGCTGGCCTCGGAGCTGTTCAAAGAGTTCTATGCCCCCACGGCCCACAGCGACAGCGCCCGCTATCTCTTCTTTGGCCTGGAGGGGCACACCACCCTGGTGCCGTGGATCTGGAGCGCCCTCGCGGTCAACGTCTGTGTGACCTTGCTGTTGAGCATCCCCGCCCTGCGTCGCCGCATCCCCGTGCTGGTCACGGCCTGTGGTCTGCTCTTCGGCGCAATCTGGGTGGAAAAAGGCATGGGGTTGATCGTGCCCGGCTTTATCCCGGAACCCTGGGGCCGGGTCTTTGAATATACCCCCACCCTGATCGAGATCACCGTCACCCTGGGGATCTGGGCTATGGGGGCATTTATCTTCACCCTGCTGGCCCGGTTGGCCATCCCCATCGAGCTGGGGCAGATGCGCTACGTGGAAAAGGCCGCCGCCGGGGATTGAGGTTTATCCGTCAACAAAAAGGGGAGGGTCGTGAATGTGATTCGCATTCACGACCCTCCCCTTTTTGTTGACGTGTCAATCTTGCAAGGCGTGGATCTTACCCCCCGTATATCCCGGCCACCATCGCGCTGGCAAGCAGCCCACCGATACAGATGGCCCCAACCAGCAGCACGACCACAGGCAGGATCACCACCACAATGGCCTTGCCTGACGAGAGATTGTAGTTGACCTTGGTGGCGAAGTAGGCCAGCACCAAGCTGTAAATGGAGAGCAACGCGCCGACGCAGCCACCCAGAACAGGCACAAACGCCAACAGGCTGCTGGCGATGGAGATGGGCGCCCAAAAAGTAGCGGTCAGATAGGCGTACTTGTCAAACTGGCCTTGCCCCCCCAACATCTTGGCGACCAGGTGGAAAAAGCCCACGCCGATCAAAAAGAAGATGGGCGTCAGGATGATGCCAAGAAAACTGCCCGCACCGGACATGGCCGCAAACCCGCCGCCGCTGGTGAAGATGTCCATCATCTGGGCGGTCTCTTGGGGCAGGTCTGCCATCTCCATAAGCTGCTGCATACTGGACGCCGCCGCGCCAGCAAAGATCAAGCTCTGGAGAAAGCCCAGCACCGCGGTCACCGCCGCCGCCCCCACAATCCAAATCAGGGCAGTCTGAAGGGTGGCGTTGGGGCTCGCCTTTTCTGATTCAAAGGTCTGCTCATTGGGTTGGGTCAACACCTTGACCCAAGTCTGAAAAATCGCTGAAAAATCCATGGTTCACGCTCCTTGTGGTTGGGAACTGAATCGAAAACTATCTGTGGACATCAAAATCCCTCTCGATCGTAACACCAATCGCACTATTGTAAAAGTCGCTCAATTTCTCACCCGGACGTCTTCAAAAGTCGATGGCTATCGATTTCCTTCGCGTTTCAACATTTCTCTCATCTCCTCCAGCTTCGTCTGATTCTCCGGCTCCATCACCCAGAGGATGCGCCGGGCAATCCCCATCAATAGCCCGGCCTCTTTTGGGCGCATCTCGGCTCGATGCAAGGTTTGGCGCAGCAGACGCATGGTCTGTTGGGCATTGCCTTTGAAGAACGCCATGCCATCCAACGCCTGTTCGAAGAGATCGAAAACCAACGCCACTTCCTTTTTGGTGGCCAGGGAGATGGCGGGTGGATTGGCCTCTTTCGGCGCATCCATGGCCGCCATGCGGATCTCGTATAGCACAAGCAGCAGGGATTGGGACAAGTTCAGCGCCGGGAAGCCGGGGTCCGCGGGCAGGGAGAGGATCACGTCGCAGCGGTCCAGCGCGGTCAGGTCCAGCCCGTCCGCCTCTGGGCCGAAGAGCAGGGCCACCCGACCGTAGGCCGTGCGTGCCAGCAGATCTGTGGCCAGCCCCCGCACGTTCCGGGTCAGGGGATGGTTGGGGTGATCCACCGCCGCGGTGCCCATCACAAAGGTGACATCGGCCAGGGCCGCGTCCAGATCCGGGTAGTGGCGGATGCTGTCCACCAGCTCCTCGCAGTGGTGGGCGATGCCCAAAACGCGCTTCCGCTCGTAGGGGACCGGGTCCACCAAGCGCAGGTCGGTGAAACCCATGTTGGCCAAAGCCCGCACAGCCGTGCCGATGTTGATGGGGTCTTCGGTTTTGTGCAGGACCACGGTGAAGTTGTTGAGTGTTTTTGGGTGCATGGGAGGTTGGTTTGTTGGTTTGTTGGTTGGGCGGGAGATTGGGCGGTTGGGACAACAACTGCTGGCATGCTGGGTTTGGACCATGCAGTGTATCACGGGTGGGGCGTGGGGGTGAAACGGGGTGGGGGAGAGGGTTGGTGCGCGGGTTCTGCCACCTTTCCGGGAATGGGCCAACGCTATTAACTTAACCCAGAAAGGACCGGCCCATTCCCGGAAAGCTCAATGTGTGTCCAACGCTGGGAGTGACGCATATCTGTGGGGGTGTTGGACAGGAACTGGGCATTCCGGGAATGGGCCGGGACCATTTTGGGTTGAGTGATTAGTGTTGGCCCATTCCCGGAATACTTGTACGCCGACTACGCATCCAAGCTATCCAAATACCAACGCACGGCATCAGGTATTTGGCTTCGCTCTTCGGCATAGGCGGCCACAAATGCTGCATAAGCGGATGGGGTTGAGAAGAAACCTTCCACAAATGCACGATCGACAAGTGAGCCGTTGCGCTTCTGAATCCACTCCAGATAGTTCGAATAGGGCCACAGATCGGGCGTAAGGGCAAAACCGTCCTTGACCGGATTGGCATGGATGTATCGACATAGATGGCGCAGGTAGACATCATCCTCCACTAGATTTGCCTTGAACGTCCCTCAAACAGAGTACCGCTGCGCCCGTACCGATGGTTGAACGTGCGGGTATAGCTGCCAAAGACTCGCTGGGGTAGTAATCGGGCGGGCGCTTCCCCATCCTGGCGCACCAGCCAGTGATAGTGGTTGGGCATCAGGCAATAGGCGATGATGCTTAGGTTGCAAGCGATGGACACCTTTTTGATCAAGTTCAAAACCAGGCGAAAGTCGGCGTCATTGCGGAAAATGGACAGCCTGTTCGCCCCGCGGGTGTAGATGTGGTAATACTGTCCCTTGCCGAATTGGATATCCCGAATCGGCATCGGTCTACCTCCATGTTGAACCAGTACGGCATTCCCGGAATGCCCGCTGGCTTCCAGGCGTGCGTCATAGCCTGGAAACAGAGCGGGCAATCCCGGAAAGGGCCGGTTCTCGCTTTGTTCGGGCAGATTCGTTGGCCCTTTCCAGGATTGGAGGACGAATCCCCTCCACTCACCAATTCCGCTCGACGCGTATTTTTAACCGGGCCGCCTCCGCCGCTAAATGGGCGCGTTGTTCCTCGTTGGCCACCCGTGTGGCAGAGGCGTAGACTTCTCCTGCCAGTGAATTCCAACTATCTCGGCGCACCAGAGGAATGGCCGCTTCGGTAAATTCTTCGGCAGTGGAAACCGCAGCCAGGGAGGTGAGATAGGCCCCAAGGGTCAGCTTCTCGTCCCCCGGAATCATCCAACTTCCTAATTCATGGGCGAAGACGATATCTTCCCCATCCTCCATCTTGTCGATCAATGCGTACAATTCTTGGAAACAGACCGTCGCCTGCAAATGCTCGCCCTGCGCGGTGAGTTGTGTGGCCGATTGCAGCAGATCGCCGATCTCATCAAACCACTCTTCCGTCTCTTCGGGAATATCGCTGAAGTTTTTGGAATTGATGTTGAAGGGCGCGTAGTAACGCCCGGCATATGACCGGCGGGCGAATGTTTGGATCTCGCCCAACAAGGCCTCGCCATCAACCGGTTCCGGGGGAAGTTTGCCCACGAGATCGCCAAATACATCCCGGCGCTGGTCGATCTCCATATAGTCGTACGCCAGGCTCAGTAAATCGAGCAGTATGGGGCTGTCTTGATCGGACAGATATTGAAAAAGCTGTTCTTTGTCCATGACCTTCTCCTTGATGGACCCTAAACCAACCGTACTCCCCATATGCCCAACGTACCAGCGATGAATTCTTTTACCGCCAAAACATCATCGGCAGAGGGGAATTCCGCTTTCCAGGCAGCGACCACCTCTTGGGCAAAATCGAGCGGCGCATCCGTTGCCCAGTTCTTGAATTCTGAGGTAGATTCGTGTTCAAATAAGTAAAACCCTTGCAACAGGCCCATGCACAGGTGCATGGCCTGGCGTGGCATGTTCAACTGTTGGTACTTGCGCAGATCTGTAAAGTAGGGGTCCAGAATCTCCTCGATCATCTGGTAGGCGGCTTCGTAGGGGTCCACATACCCATGCCGCGTGCTTCCTGCTCGATCCCAGACCTCTTCGACTTGCAGTGAATCCAGTTCCTCATAGAGTCCCCCGGCGACATCTTCGGGGTCCACTTCGCTCAGATAAGTGGTGGCAACTTCGCCAATCCGCACAGCTATTTGCTCATCGGCATTGGCCAGTATTTTCAAAATCGCCAGCCCGTCGGCGGGGGATAGATTTTGAATGATTTGTCGTGTTTTCTTCACGATGGTCACCGTAATTCTTGGATCAAGCAAAGGCTCCTCCGCAAAAAGTTTTGCAGTGAAAAAGACCTTTTTGTTGAGGACTCTGGACAGCTTACGTGAACAACCCAATCACAAAAGCAATCACCGTAATGACGATGCCGATGAGAAACAGGGGGACGGGGGGCATGCCCAGCGCCATCACCCAGGCCGGCGTTGTGCCGCTGGTCACGACCACGGTTACTTTTTTCCCTCCCTTTTTCCCATCACGTGCTTGTCCCGTATTATCAAATAGGCCAGGGTCGTTTTTCTGGAAGTAATAATTGTAGATCACAGCGTGAACGATATACCAAACAACGCCTACGGCAATCAGGATCAGTCCAAATTTCATACGCTCCTCCCGTAAAGAATGGTGACAGAACCACGAGATAACCAAAGTTGCCCATTGCACCCATTATAGTTCCCCACCCACCCGAAGTCAACGCGACCAGGAACTACCCAACAAATTTGCCCCTTGACAACCCCCCAACCCCCTGCTATACTTATCTCGCAAACGATTGCGCAATCGTTTGCCAACCCCCAACCAACTATCCAACCAACCAACAAACCAACAAACCAACAAACCAACAAACCAACCAACCAACCAACCAACCACCCACCCACATGCCCGCAACCATGTCCGACGTGGCCACACAGGCCAGCGTCTCTGTCACCACCGTCTCCCATGTGATCAACAACACCCGGCCCGTCAGCGATGATCTGCGGGAGCGGGTGGAGACAGCTATGGCCGCGCTCAACTATCAGCCCAACCGCCTGGCCCGCAGCCTGCGCCAGGGCCGCACCAACACCATCGGCATGATCGTGCCGGACAACGCCAACCCCTATTTTGCCGAAGTGGCCCGGGGCATCGAAGAGACCGCCTATCAGAACAACTATAGCCTGATCCTGTGCAATTCGGCAGGGGATCAGGACCGGGAATGCTTTTACATCAATGTGTTGTTGGAAAAACAGGTGGACGGCATCATCCTGGTGGCCGCGGGGAGCAGCACGAGCAATATCGCCAGCCTCCCCCTGCCGCCCATGGTCGTGGTGGACCGGGATCTGCCCAGCGTCCACGCCGACGCCGTGCTGACCGAGAATGCCCAGGGCGGGGGACAGGCCACGGCCCATCTGCTGGGCCTGGGCCACCGGCGCATCGCCTGCATCACCGGCTCGTCGGATGTGACGCCCACGGCCGAGCGGGCCACGGGCTATCGCCAGGCCCTGGTCGCCGCCGGGGTGGCCGTGGACGAGAGCCTGGTGGTCAAGGGCGATTTTCACTATGCCAGCGGCTACGCGGCGGCCAAGGGGCTGTTGAGCGGCCCGAACCCGCCCACGGCCATCTTTGCCTGCAACGACCTCATGGCCGTGGGGGCCATCAGCGCCGGCATCGAGCTGGGCCTGGACATTCCGACGGATCTCTCCATCGTCGGCTTTGACGATGTGCAGTTGGCCTCCTTTGCCAACCCGCCCCTCACCACCGTGGCCCAGCCCAAGCGAGAGATGGGCACCCTGGCCGTCTCCCTGCTCTTGGAGCGCATGGCCAACCCAGCCATCGCCCCCCGCCGCCGCTGGCTGGGCACGGCGTTGGTGGTGCGGGGATCGACATCAATGCACAATGCACAATGAACAATGCACAATGGGCGTGGGAAAAGCAATGATCGCCCCAATTGCCTATTTTGTCTAGCCACTGACCAGCCTTCAACCGTTAGCAAGCCGTCGCAACACTCATTGTCCATTGTGCATTGTCCATTGTGCATTGTCCATTGTGCATTTCCTTCGGAGTTCGTATGTGCGCCAAAATCACCGTTGTCGGTAGTCTGAACATGGATCTGGTCGTGCGCTCGCCTCGTATTCCCATGCCCGGGGAGACGTTGTTGGGCCGGGGTTTTGTGACCCTGCCCGGGGGCAAGGGGGCAAATCAGGCCGTGGCCGCCGCCCGTTTGGGGGGAGAGGTGACTATGATCGGGCGTCTGGGCACGGATGGCTTTGCCGATTCCTTGCGGACCAGCCTGGGGGCAGATGGGGTGGACCACCGCCAGGTGATCCCCACGCCGGAGGAGCCCACGGGTGTGGCCCTGATCACCGTGGATGACGATGGGCGCAACACCATCATCGTGGCCTCCGGGGCCAACTGGCAAGTCACCCCGGCGGATGTGGAACGGGCCGAGGCCGCCATCGCCGGCGCGGACGTGTTGCTGCTTCAGTTGGAACTGCCCCTGGATGCGGTCATGCGGGCGGCCCAGATCGCCAAAGCCCACGGCGTGCGGGTGGTCCTCAACCCGGCCCCGGCCCGGCCCCTGCCGCCGGAGCTTCTGGCCCTGGTGGACATCTTGATCCCCAACGAACCCGAAACCGCCCTCCTCTCCGGTCTGCCTGTGGAGGACGACGCCCAGGCCCACGCCGCCGCCGTCCGCCTGCTTGAATTAGGCGTCGGGGCCGTCATTTTAACCCTGGGCAGCCGGGGCGCCCTGCTCACCACCGCGGACGAGAGCCACCTTGCGCCCGCCTTCCCGGTCACGCCCGTGGACACCACCGCTGCCGGGGATGCCTTTTTGGGCGGCTTGGCCGTGGCCCTGGGCGAAGGCAAATCCCTGACCGAGGCCATGCGCTGGGGCAACGCCACCGGCGGACTCTCCACCACCCGCTTTGGCGCCCAGCCCTCCCTGCCCCGACGAACCGATGTTGAAAAACTATTGCGAGATGTGAGATAGGCGATGCGAGTTAGAAGGCACGTGACTACAACGCCTATCTCGCAACCCGCAACCCACATCTCGCCCAAAAGGAGAAACCATGAAAAAGATCGGACTGCTCAACCAACCCCTGTCCACGGCAATTTCCGGCATGGGCCACACGGACACCCTGGTGATCTGCGATGCCGGGCTGCCCATTCCCTTCCGCCCCCGGCGCATCGATCTGGCCCTGGTGCCGGGCATCCCCTCCCTTTTGGACACGCTGGAAGCCGTACTCTCCGAAATGGAAGTGGAGCGGGCCATCGTGGCCACCGAGATGGCCGAGGTCAGCCCGGATCTGCTGGAAGATGTGCGGGATGTGTTGGGGGAGATCCCCATCGACATGGTCTCCCACAAGGACTTCAAGGGCCAGACCAACGGGGCCCAGGCCGTGGTGCGCACCGGGGAATGCACGCCCTACGCCAACGTGATCTTGGTCTCCGGGGTGGTTTTTTAGGAGGGGGTTGAGGATTTGGGATTTGGGATTTGGGATTTGGGATGGGGGATTTGGGGTATT
>CAZKEX010000072.1:0-12034 GCA_964551895.1 uncultured Caldilineaceae bacterium
GCTTTGCGGGCTTCGCCTACGGCCGCGTCCACGGGCAGACCGTCGGCCAGGGCCTGGTAGAATTCGTGGGCGAGGGCCAGGGCCGCTTCGTCGCTGACCGGGAACTGCATGGCCAAAACCGCGGGGATGCCCTGGCGCACCAGGGTTTGGGCTGTGCCGGCAAAGAGGTTTTGCTCCCCGCCCCGGGCCCCTTCGCAGGCGTTGAGATAGGCCAAGCGCAAGGGGGCATAGTCTTTGAGGAGAAGGGCCAGATCCCCGGCGGCCACAAAGTGATGGCTGCGATCCGCCTTCTCGAAGTAGAGACCGCCCGCCTCGACGGCCGAGTCATACTTGCCGTGGCCGATGAAGTGGAGAATATGCATGTCCCCAGGCTTGCGCAGCCGCCGCTGTAGGGCGGCAAGGGTTGGCGGTTCCAAGCGCTCCAGCCGGATCGCCCCGCTGCTTTGCAGGGGATCCACCGCATCATGCAGCAGCCGCCACTCCCGCTCCACGTCCAGCTTGGGCACATCTTGGGGATCCGAGACGACGACCAGTATACCCAGGGGCGGGCGGACAGACAGGATGGTCGATCCCTTGGCCATCTCCAGATAGCGCACGATAGGCGTGCTGTCCGACAGGGCCAAAAAGCCCTCGTGTGGACCGGAGGCATAGAGATATTCCCAGGGCAGATCGGCCAGTTCCGGCACATCGTTGAGGTGCAAATTGATACGCAGACCCCGGCCCGGCTCGTCCGTCTTGTCCAATGAGCGCACCAGACATTCCCCCACCTCCCCGCCAAAGACGGCCTCGAACAGGCGGCTGCCAAAGGCTTGGACGCCCAGGGGCGGTTCCTGGGTGTCGCCCGTGGGCCGCAACTGCCGGGTGACCCGCCCGGACAGCCAGGTAAAGCGGGCCAGCTCGGAGACCGTGAAGGGCAGGTCAAAGAGGGTCTTGGCCTGGCCCACGGGTGACTCGTTGACCCGGGCCAGGTAGCGTCCCTCACTGGGCATGATCAGCAGGTCAAAATCGGCGAAGTTGTCGGTGGCCAAGAGGTACTCCCATCTTTTGCAGGCAAAAGAAAACTACATCATCTCAAAATAAGGTTGGGGAAGGTTGGGGGATTGGGAGATTGGGGGATTGGGAATGACCACGGCTAAATCTCCTAATCTCTTAATCTCCCAATCTCCCAATCTCCCAATCCCCCAACCGCCCAAGTTGCCGAACCGTCACACCCTGTCACCCCGGCACAGGGCCAACGGCGCCCCGGGTTTGGGCCAGGGGACGTTGGGTGGCCAGCAACTGGGTGTTGTCGTTGGCGTGGGCGGACCAGCCCACGTCTGCACCGGTGGCGTGGGTGTGGCGCACGGGCCACCAGATCAGTCCGTCACACACCTGGGACGGCCCCAGAATGGTGATCGCATCCCCCGGATCCAGGAGGACGAGGGAGTCTTGTCCATCCTTGCCCACATGGCCCGGCGTGCGCCGCACCCACAGATTGGTCTGGGCATAGACCACCTGCCCCACCCGGAAGGCGGACAGATCCAGGGGCGGCGCAACGACCGTCTGGGTGGCGGGTGAGGCAACCACAGTTTGGGCGGGGGGAGAGATCTGGTCGGCCTGGGTCTTGAGGGCGGCGGCCTGCTCTCGATAGAGGTTGAACAGACCGTCGAAGTCGTGGCCATGCCAGATGCGGTCCATGCCGCACTTCTTATCTCCGTCCTGCATGTCCGCGGATGTGGGCATGAAGCCCCAGGGCATGTAGCCGCTGGCCCCGTGGCCAAACCAACGCGCCATATCATTCCGGGTCAACTCTACCCGGTCGCCGGGCTTCTCCTCGTCAAAGCCGGCCTCCTCGACGATGAAAGGCTTGTTCAGCCGAGCCGCGTAGTCGTGGTCCAGCTTGCCCTCATACTGCTCGTTGTAGCAATGCACGGTCAGGAAATCGAACTCCGGGCCGCCGTAGAGCTTGCGCCACAGATCTCCCTGGTTCAGAGAGGCGTGGCTGGCGCTGATCATGCCCGTGGCGACCAGATGGTTGCGATCCACGCGCTTGATCTCTCGGGCCACCGTGTGCATGAAACCGATAAACGCAGCCCGGTCATTGTCCTGCCAGGCAGGCTCGTACTTGAGTTCGTTGCCCACCTCCCAGGCGAAGATGCGGGGATCGTCCTTGAAGGCATCGACCACGGCCCGCACAAAGGGCAAATAGTGATCCTGGTAACGGTCCCGGAAGAAGGCGCCGCCGAGCAAATTGCCATTGAAGTTGGGGTCCAGTTTCTCGTATAGATAAAGGTCGCCGGGGAGATAAAACTCAGTATCGCTGTAGTAGTTCACAAAGGCGGGCAGGATGTAGAGCCCCCGATCCCCGGCCAGAGCAAGGGCCTGACCCAAGCGTTCGATGGTCTCCTGGGTTGACCCCTTGTGGGAAGGCAGGAAGACGCGCACCACCCGGGCCCCCATCTCCCGGGTGCGGTCCAAGCTCTCGCCCCGATAGCCAGACGTGGAGGCGGGCAGGGTATGGCCGCTGCCATACCAGACCAGGCCCCGCAGGTTGACGCCGATAAAGCGGAAGACCCGCCCGTTGACCACGAACTCCCGGCCGGCCGTGCCCATGAATTGGCCGTCGCCTCCGCCCCGGGTCTCACCGTCCGCGGATGCGGCCAACAGGGGGTCCAACACGGCCTCGATGTCCAGTCCGTCCGTCACCCGCAGGGACGCGGAGAGGGGCTGCGCGCCCACGGCCTGGACGGTGAGGGTATAGCGACCGGCCGGGATGTGGGTGAAGCGAAAACGGCCACGCCGGGTGGTGACGGCGCTGAGAAAGAGATGGTCGGCCTGGGCGGTGCGGGGCAGCAGATAGGTCTGCTCTGCGGTCAGTTGGCCTCCGTTCTGGCCGCTGTTCTGGCCGACTGTGCTGTTGTAGGCCAGGAACTGGCGGCGGAACGCGGCATAGTCCATGCCCATCACCTTGCCCTGGACCCAATCGATCCAGAGCTGGCGCACGGTCCCCGCGTAGCCGCTGAGGGACCGATCCCAGACAAAGGCTGGCGTCACGTGGGCGTTTTCGGGCAGAAAGTAGGATTGGTTCGCCTGGAAATGGCCCTTGGTCCGGGCCAGGCCGGGGTTGGCGATGAAGAGCTGGCGTTTGTAGTCGCTCCAGGTCAGCCCGGCCACATGGCCGGCCACGAACCGATCCCAGGCCGTGCGCGGTGTCCCGGCAAAACCCGTCACCCGCCGGGACCAGGTGAGCGCGCCGGGCACATCGACCACGGCGCCCCGCACCCCGCCCAGCATGGAGAGATCCCCCATCAAGCGCACCACGGCCCCGGCCACAGGCCGATCGTCCAGGGTGACCTGGCCCGTCAGCGTCACCCGATCCGTGGGCAGACCGGACCGTTCCGCCCCGGCCATGTCCCGGGCCGCCCCCTGCATCTGCTCCCCCAGGGCCACGATGCGGTCAACCAGATGCAGCCCGCGCCCCTGGTTGTCTGGGCCCAGGTGGCGGAAGGTGGCCCAATCTCCCTGGTGGCCGACCTGGTAGAGGCACGCGCCCACCACGTCGTCCTGGTCCAACAGAGTGTTGTACCAGGCCAGGGATTCCCAATAGCGATTCTCGTCCAGGGTCTCGTTGGCGTTGAGCCAGCCCACATCGGGATTCTGTGCATGGCCATAGGCCCGGGTCAGACCGGCCTCGGTGATGATGATGCGGTGGCGGGAGCCGTCGCCGCGCCGGGCGTTGTTGAGGACCTGTCGATAGAGCCCCGCCCCGGTGTGGACACCGTCGCCGGGAATCAGGGAGGGCCAGCCATATTCGTGGAAGCCCAGATAGGTACAGGCGGCCAGGGTGCGGGGGAAGAAGTCGGTGTAGTGGGCGGCCTGGCTGAAGTTGCCAGCCGCAAAGTTGAAGGCCACAGACTCGATGCCCTCCTGGGCCAGGCGGTCGTGGAAGGCGAGTTGGAAGCGATCGTAGGCGTCGTAGAGACGGTGGAAGGTGTCGGGATGCTCCCGATAGCTGTCCGACGCCGGGCCGGGCAGACACTCGTTCAGGCCCATCCAGGCGTCGATAAAGAGGCGACCGCTGCTGCTGCGCCGGGTGAACTTGGCGAAGTCATAGGTTAGGATGCGCTCGGCAAAGCTGCGCCCCTGGCCTTCCGGGTCGCCGCTTTCCAACATGGCCCGCTGCTCGTCGTTGGTGACATAGAAGCGGCCCACGATCCAGGCATTGGGCGCCCGGAAGTCCCGGATCTCCTTGAGCAGCATGTCGTTGGCCGCGTCCGAGTGGAACAACATCACCGGGGGCTGGACACGTCCGATGGCATCCCACAGGCCCCACTCGTTGCTGGAAGATTGGATATAGAAGCCCAAGCGGTTGCGGCTGGCCGCCTTGGGGGCCACGGGCACGGGCGGAGCAACCGAGGGCATCTGGGGCCCAGCCAGTTCGGCGGCCAGAAGGCGGCCATAGCGGGTACTCTCCGCGGCCCAACCCGTCATCGGACGGCCGTCGGCCAGGGTGACACGCACGGGCCACCAGGTCAGATCATCCGCCTGGGTGGCAGGACCGGTGACGGTGCAGGGAGTGCGTTCCGGGAGGGGGGCGACCACGGCCGGCGGGGTTTCCCCCAGATAGCCAGGGGCCACGCGCAGGTTGACGGTGGTGCAGGTGAAGATCTGCTGATTGGGATGAAAGGACATGGATCGGATCTCCTTGTGGGTTGAAGTGAGTCAAAATAGGCAACCATAGCAGGCGGAGCCACTGTACCACAGCAGACCTATCCGAGATCTATCCAATGTCTATTCTGGGTCTATCCAAACAAGAAGGGGGCAGGCGAGGTGGGACGCACAAGACGTCAAACGGTTTTGGGGAAACGTGAATTTGGCCTTTGATCGCGCTGGTGAGTCACCCCACCACGCCGATGGCGGGGACCATACGTTCGTAGTGGACGGCCTGGAGGCCCAGGCGGTTGCCGGGGACGGTGGTGGAGCCGCCCAGGAAGAAGAGTTGGCTGGATCCGCCGCCGTCCAGGTTGAGGGCGTCGTGGGCGCCGTGTTGGCCCATGAGGGCGGCCAGCTCGACCAGGGTGGCCCCGGCGCTGTCCAGGGCCGGGTTTTTGACCCCCTTGGTCTCGGACCCCATCATGACGGAGACCATCAGGTCGCCGTCGGGGGTGATGCCCAGGCCGACCCGCCCGGCCCGGGTGCGGTCCACGTCGTCGGGATAGTCCGAGGGGACGACGCCGGTCTGGCGGGCGCCGTCGGCCAGGACGCGGTCCATCCAAAACTCCTCGTCGGCCAGGGAGGTGGGGCCGAGGGCGATCTCGCCGTCCCGCAGCAGCCGGGGGCCGACTTGGATGGCCTGACGCATTTGACTGAAGGCCGGAGAGCGGAATTGATAGCCCACCCGTCCAGCTTCCAGGGCGGCGCGCAGGCCCGGGGCGAGGGCGGTGGGATCGAATGAGAGGACGAAGCCGTTTTGGGGAATTTCCAAGCCGCCACCGGGCTTGCTGCCCACGACGCGACGGTCGATGATGGTGAACTCCATCCGTTCCGGGGCGATGGGGGTGGCGCCGACAACCTGGCCCTGCTCGGCGATGGCCCAGCGTCGGGTATAGGCGGTGATGGGGGCCGGTCGGTTGAGGGTGAAGGTGAGGGGATCGTGGCTATCCCCAGGGAAGGCCAGGGCCATGTCGTCCAGGCCGAAGAGGTCCAAGGCCCAGCGACCATCGGCCCCTTGCCACAGGGCGCTGCGCCGATAGAGGGGCGGACGCCGGATCACGCCGTCGCTGACAAAGAGGTTGTACGCCTCACCCAGGCCGGAGTGGTGGCTGAGAAAATCATTGTGTTCCAGCAGAAAATAGGCCGTGTTGAAGGCGGCCAGAGGATTCTCCCGCCACACGATCTCCCGCACGTACCCAAGGCGATCCAGGGGAATCAGATCCTGGAGGGGGTGAATGCCCTTCAAGTCGTCGGCGGCGGGAAGGGGGTTGCCCGGCCCGGTGTAGAGATGCAGACCGTTCACTCCTCGCAAAAAAGTAAGGATGAAGGTGGCTCGTTGCCGCCAAAGGGGTTGACTCTTGGGGACGCGGGCCAGCCAATAGCCGTCGGAATAGCGCAGCCAGCCCCGGTGCAGGAGGGTGCGCAGGGTGTAGGTGATGAACGAGTTGGCGCTGAGCAGGGTCTCGCCGTCGTCGGTTTCGGTGTTGAGGGTGGGGAAGAGCCGGGCGACGGGGCGGTCGGGGACCAGACGCAGCCAGGTGATGATGCGGGGGTTTTCTCGGCCAAAGGAGAGGGCTTTGACATAGCGCAGGTAGGACAAGGCGTGGATCTTGGGCCTGGCCTCGGTCTGTTCGATGTCCCCCAAGGTGAGTTTGTCCGGGGCAAAGCGCAGGGTGACAAAGTCGGTGAAGCCGCCGTCGGCCCAGGTGCGCCGTCCTTGGGTCTTCTCGATCCCGGCGGCGGTGATAGTTTGGACTAGATCTGAATAATTTGTTGTGCCCATGCCAGGATTTCGCTCGCTTTTTGGTCTGTGTCTGCCTCGACAAAGATACGAAGCAGGGGTTCGGTGCCGGAAAAGCGCAACAACAGCCAGTTGTCGTTTTCCAGGTAGAATTTATAGCCGTCCAGGGTGGAGATACGCACGACCGGATAGCCGGCCACGGTGTCCGGGTGGGCGGCGTCCAGCTTGCGGGGGACGTGTACCTTCATGTCTGGGGTGGCGGGCAGGTTGAGCTCTTCGCTGACCAGCCGCCCGGTGATGGCGTAGATCTCGGCCAGCATGTGGGCCACGCTGCGCCGGGTGCGGGCCAACATCTCCACCACCAGGGCGCAGGCGAAGATGCCATCCTTGCCCAGAATGTGGCCCCGGATGCTGAGACCGCCGCTGCTCTCCCCGGCCAGCAGCACGTCGTGATCCTTCATGCTGGCGGCCAGGTGTTTGAAGCCGACCGGGGTCTCGTAGCAGGGTTCGCCAAAGTGGGCGGCCAGACGGTCCAGCAGGTGGGTGGTGGCCAGGTTGCGGGCCACGCCCCCCCGGTCGCCCCGCACCTGGTGGAGATAGAAGTAGAGCAGGAGCAGCAGTTCGTTGGTGGAGATAAAGGTGCCGTCGGCGTCCACAATGGCGATGCGGTCGGCGTCCCCGTCCATGGCCAGGCCAAGATCGTAGCCCCCCTCGCGCACCGCGGCGATGAGGCTGGTCAGGGCCTTGAGGTCCGGCGCGGGGGAGCGCCCGCCGAAGAGGGGATCGTGGCGCTCGTGGATGGTGGTGACCCGGCAGCGGGCTTCGGTGAGGATGGTCTGCAAGGTGACCCGCCCCACGCCGTACATGGGGTCGAGGATCACCTTCAGCCCGGCCTCGCGGATGGCCTGCATGTCGATCAGGGCTTCCACGGCATCCACATACTCATTGGTATAGTCCACCACCCGGACCCTGCCGCTCTGCTGGGCCGTGTCCAGCTCGACTTTGATCACCGCTGTGTTGTCGAGACCGTTGGCTTCGTCTTCGATCTGGCGGGTCTCCTCGTCCAGGGGCAGGGAGCCATCGCTGGCGAAGACCTTCAGCCCGTTCCATTGGGGCGGGTTGTGGCTGGCCGTGAAGATCAGCCCATAGGCAAAGTTCTTCTTGGCCGTCATGTAGGTGACCAAGGGCGTGGGCACGTCCTCGGTCAGGAGCTCCACGTTGATATTGTTGCCGGCGAAGACCTCCGCGGCGGCCTGGGCGGCCACATCGCCCAGAAAGCGACGGTCATAGCCGACCAGCACGCCGTCCATCTCCCGACCCTGGCGGGTGATGTCGTTGGCCAGGGCCTGACTCAACCGCCGCACATTGATCAGAGTGAACCCTTCGCCGATCAACGCCCGCCAGCCGCCGGTGCCAAAGCGGATGATGCTGTTCTCCTCGATGCGCCGGGGACGAAGTTGGCGCTTCTTGAGGATCACCGTGGCTTGGACCAGATCCTGGGGGTTGTTGATGCCCTGGGCCTCGTCCTGATCCAGCACTTGATAGCTGGCCACCGGGCAGCCATCCTGCAACAGATGGCGGACGCAGGCGGTGAAGGAGAGCGTATCGGTCTGGCTCTCCGCCGACACATGGGCCAGGGCGGTCCACAGACGGGCGGATTCGACCACATACGCGCCGATGTTCAGCTCGTCGGCCTCACCGGCGCCCGGACCGACCCGCACAGCCTCGATGATATCCCTGATGCGGCCATCGGCCCGGCGCAGGATGCGATGGTAGGGCAGGTCGCTGGCAAAGACCGCGGTCAGCAGGGTGAGGGCCGCGCCCTTGAGTCGGTGTCGGTTGATCAGGCCCCGGATGGACGAACGGCGGAAGAGGGGCGTGTCCCCATACAGGATCAACAGGCTGCCGTCGTAGTCGGCCAGATGGGGCTGGGCCTGCCAAACCGCGTGGCCCGTGCCCAGTTGCTCCGCCTGGACGATGAAATGGAAGGCGTTGCCGGGAAGGGCGCTGTCCAGATGGTGGCGCACCGCCCCGTCGTCCTTGCCGATCACGATGTAGATATGGTCGTCGGCTACAACCTGCCGGGCCAGATCCACCACATATTGGATGATCGGCTGGTCGCCCAGCTTTTCCAACAGCCAGGGCGTGGTCGCCTCATCCGTGCGGGAGCCTGCGGCCAATATCAACGCTTTCATGTTAGTTTTCCCTCTATCTCTATCTCAATCCTCTATTTCAATCCTCTATTTCAATCCAGTCGTGGCGATGCCCTCGACGATGTAGCGTTGGGCGAAGATGTAGACGATCAGCAGGGGCAGAATGGAGATCACCGCGCCCGAAAGCAGCAGATTCCACTGGGCGCCGAACTCACCCTGGAAGGTGGTGAGGCCGATGGTGATGGTGCGCAACTTGGCGCTGGAGATGTAGAGCACGGGGCGCAGCAGATCGTTCCAGTTGTGGATAAAGCCGATCAAAAAGAGGGTGGTGAGGGCGGGGATGGAGAGGGGCAGAAAGATATTGGTGTAGATCTTGAAGGTTGTGGCCCCATCCAACACAGCGGCCTCCACCAGCTCGTCCGGGATGCCGGCAAAGAACTCCCGCAGCATGAAGGTGCCAAAGCTGCCCACCAGGAAGGAGGGCACGATCAAGGGCAAATAGGTATCCAGCCAGTCCAGCTTGGCCATGAGCAGAAACTCGGGGATGATGATCACCTCCACCGGGATCATGGTGGTGGAGAGGAGGAGGGCGAAGAGGACCGCGCTGCCCCGAAACTTCATGCGGGCAAAGGCGAACCCGGCCAGGGAGGCGGTGATCAACTGGCCGATGGCCGCCGTCCCCGCCACAAAGCCGCTGTTGGCCGCATAGCGCAGGAAGTTGTATTTGGTCAACACCTGGATATAGGAGTCGAACATGCCCTCTTTGAAGAGGAGATCGGGCCACAGCTCCGGCGGCAGGGAGAAGATCGCCCCCCGGGATTTGAAGGTGGTAATCACCATCCAGATAAAGGGAAAGACCGTGGTAAAGGCGAAGACGGCCAACAGCAGATAGGAAAAGGTGGTCTGCAACCGGCGGGGCATTTTCAGGGTGTTTGCAAGAGTCATGATGATTTCCTACAGGGCATAGTCCACCAAGCGGTCTTTCAGCTTGAAGGAGACCAGGGTGGTTGCCACCACCAAAATAAGCAGCAGCATGGCCAGGGCAGCGGCGTAGCCCATGCGGCTGTACGTAAAGGCGTTCTGATAGATGAAATAGGCCAGGGTGGTCGAGGCGTTGTTCGGCCCGCCCTGGGTCATGGCGTAAGTGACATCAAAGGTCTTGAAGGCATCGATCAGGGTGATGATAAAGACAAAAAAGGCCACAGGCGAGAGCAGGGGCAGGGTGATCTTGAAAAATTGATCCCGCTTGCCCGCCCCATCAATCGAGGCGGCTTCGTACAGACTGCCGGGGATGCCCTGCAATCCGGCCAGGAAGATCAGCATCTGAAAACCGGCGCTCTTCCAGATGGCGACGATGGCCAGGGCAGGTAAGGCCCAGTTCTTGTCCCCCAGCCAAGCCGGCGGGTTGCTGATCTCGAAGACCGTGCGCAGGACGTGGTTGAGGATGCCAAATCGGGTGGCAAAGATCCAGTTCCATCCCATGGCCACGGCCACCATAGCCGTGATATAGGGCAGGAAGTAGAGTCCCCGGAAGAAGGCAATGCCCGGCAATTTCTGGTTGACCATGGTGGCCATGAGCAGGGAGATGATCATCACGCCCGGCACAAAGATCAGGGCAAAGACGACCGTGTTGGTCGCCACGGTCCAGAAGATCTCGGAGCTGATGGCCTCTTGATAGTTGCCAAGACCGAGATATTTGGGCGACGTTTGGATGTTCCAGCGGGTGAAGCTGGCCACAACGGCCACGGCCACCGGCCCGAACCGAAAGACGATCAGCCCCAGAATTGTGGGCAACAGAAAGATGTATGGAGTCAGTTTACCGTGGCGCATGGGCGATTCCCTGTTGCAATCGGCCCCGGGGGGATCCCAGGGCCGATTGAGGTCTATAGACAGGTGGGGGTCAAGCTAGGGGTAGAAGCGTTCGAGGACACTGTTGGCATGTTCGGTCACTTTGGCGATGGCAGCTTCCAGATCGATGACGCCGTTGAGCACGTCTCCAAACTGACCTTCCAGGCCAGCGCCGTCGGTGTAGCCCCGCCATTCGCCCCAGCCGGGCGTGAAGGTGGTGGGACCGGTGTAGTCGGCCCATTCCAGCAGGAAGCCCTTGTTGTCGGGCTGCTGGTCGGCTTCCAAGAACTCTTCGGAAAGGGCGACGGGTTTGTAGATGGGGATCTTCCCGGCAAAGGTCAGATCGATGGTGCGTTCCGGCCCGGTCATGAAGTTGATGAAGTCCCAGGCCACATCCGGCGTGGCGCAGGTGGTGGCGATGGACATGCTGTCGGGCCAGCCGTAGGCGGTGTCACCCGTGGCCTGGGGGCCCCGGGGAATGGGGGCAATGCCCCACTCGAAGGAGTCGCCTATGGTCTCGCGGTTGCTGTTGATGTTCCAGGCGCCGTCCACCCACATGGCGGCCATGCCCAGGGGGAAGACGTCCTGCTGGCGAATGCCTTCCATCTCCTTCGGCTCTGGCGCAACCCCATACTCGTGGATCAGGGAGTCCAGGAAGGCCAGGGCTTCCATGGCGTTGGCGTCGGGCGCAAAGCGGGTCTTGTCCGCGTTCAAGAAGCGGCCATTGTTCTGGTAGACCCAGGATTCGATGTGGGCATAGCGGCCATAGAACCAGTAGCCATACTGTTCGACAACACCGTCGTTGCCCTCATCCACGGTCAGGGCCTGGGCAGCGGCCAGGAAGTCATCCCAGGTCCAGCCCTCGGCAGGATAGGCCACACCCGCGGCGTCGAAAGCAGTCTTGTTGTAGAAAAGCACGGTCTCGACAAAGGCAAAGGGGAAGGCGTGCATGTTGCCCGTGTTCTTGTTGCGCACCACATCAAAGACGCCGGAGTAGTAGTCCGGGCTGCCGGTGATGTCCCGATCCACATACGACTGGATATCGAGGATCAGTTCATCGTTGATCCACTGATCCACAAAGCCCGCGCTCATGTTGAAGACGCAGGGCAGGTCGTTGGCGGCAGAGAGGGCGCTGAGCTTGGTCCAATAGTCGGGGGTGCCCACCGTCTCAAACTCGACGGTCACATTGGGGTTGGCGGCCATGAACTTGTCCACCATCTGCTGTTCTTTTTCTTCAAAAGAGGGATCCCACATGAAATAGCGCAGGGTGACAGCTTCCGCCTCGGCAGGGGCTTCGGCTGGCGCTTCGGCGGCGGGAGCTTCCACGGCGGCGGGGGCTTCGACAACGGGGGCGGCGGCGGGGGCATCCGCGGCCGGGGCGGGCGGGGCGGCACAGGCGGCAAAGACCAGGGCCATTACCAGGATCAAAGACAACTTGAATAGCTTCATTCGCATGCTCCTTTGCATTTTGGCGATGTTCAGCAGGCTGAACATCTATCGATTCTTACACCACGGAAACTTATTATACACCAGACCCACAATATGCACACATGGTTTTTTCGAAAAACACTTACCCCAGAGTCGCCAAGAACGCAAAGAA
>CAZKEX010000072.1:12134-15349 GCA_964551895.1 uncultured Caldilineaceae bacterium
CGTCCCCGCAATGATGGTCACGGTGCCCAGGGCCGTTTTCCAGGTCAGGGGCTCGTGGAGGAAGAGTACGGAGAGTACAAGAATCATGGCCAGGCTTGATTTGTCGATGGGGGCCACGGACGAAGCGTTGCCCATTTGCAGGGCCTTGAAATAGCTCAGCCAGGAAAGCCCCGTGGCCACGGCGGAGAGGATCAGCCAGGACCAGGTCCGGGGCGAGATCTGCCCCAAGGATTTCACCTCCCCGGTGGCGATGACGATGCCCCAGGCAATGAGCAGGATCACCACCGTGCGGATGGCCGTGGCCAGATTGGATCCCACACCTGCCACCCCCAGCTTGACAAAGATGGTGGTCAGGGCCGCAAAGAAGGCGGAAAGCAGGGCGAATCCCCACCAGGGGAGGGATGACAGATTGGTCATGGGTGTGTTCCTTTTTGAGGTTGGGAGATTGGAAGATTGGGCGATTGGGCGATTGGGAGATTAAGTGGACCCGTCCAGACAGGCCAACATGGCGGCCCAGGCGAGGGTCAGGTCGGCCTCTTGGGTGAGCCAGTTGCTCAGGGAGGCGCGGATGGCCGGTCGGCCTTGGAAGTGGGTGGGGGTGAGAAAGACCCGGCCATCATCCCGCAGACGGGCCAAGTAGGCGTGAATCGCCTGGTCGTCTCGATCATGGGCCAGGGTGAAGCAGACCCCATTCATGCGCACAGGGGCCAGCAGGGTGAAGGCGGCGGAGGCGTCGATCCACCGTCCCAACTGTTCGGCCAGATCACAGCAGCTCTCGACGATCTCCTGATAGCCTGCCCGCCCATAGGCCATGAGGGTGAACCAGACCGGCAACGCCCGCAGGCGGCGGGAGTTCTCTGGCCCCAAGTGTACAAAATCGATGGGTTCGACCATCTCTCCCAAATAGGCGGCGCGATTGCGAAAAACCGCCTGTTGCAGATCTCGATGACGGGTAAAGATCATGGCGGCATCGTAGGGCACATTCAGCCATTTGTGGGCGTCGATGGTGAGACTGTCCGCGGCCTCCACCCCGGCCATCAAGACACGATAGCGAGGGGAGCAGGCCGCAAAGCCGCCAAAGGCCGCGTCCACATGCAGCCAAAAGGGGAACTCGGCCCGCAGGTCGGCGATGGCTGCCAGGTTGTCAAAATCGACCGTGTTCACCGTGCCAGCGTTGGCCACCACGATGCAGGGTTGGCCTTTCAGTTGCTCAAGCCCGGCGCGCAGCGCCGCCACATCCACGGCCTCCCGCGTGCCAGGCAGGGTAACAACCGGGCGCAGGGTGGCGCGGCCCATCCCCAACATGGAGAGGGCCTTGGGGATGCTGCTGTGGGCCGCGCCGCTGAGGACGGGCACGGGCGGGAGCCCATAGAGCCCCTCCTCGGCCACGCTGATCCCCTGCTGGCGAGCCGCCCACTCTCGGCCCAGGGCCAGCCCGGCCATGTTGGCCATGGTGGCCCCGGTGACAAAGGTACCGGAAAAGGAATCGGGCAGGCCGAAGAGATCCCGCAGCAGATGGATGGCCTCGAACTCGATGTTGGGGGCGATGGAGTTGGCCGCGCTGCTCAGGTTGAGGTCATAGGCGCTGACCAGCCAGTCCCCGGCCAGGGCCGCCGGGGTCGTGCCCCCGGTCACAAAGCCCCAGAAACGGGGACCATTGCTGGCGGGCATGTGGTGGCCGTAGCGCTGCATAAAGAGTGCCAACGTCTCTGCCGTCCCCAGGCCGGCCCTGGGCAGGGGGGCAGCGGAAAGCGGGACAAAGTCTGTGGCCGGCGGCAGGGAGGCCAGCCGTCCATGGTACTCCGTGGCAATATCCAAGACTTGATGCAACAGATCGGCCAGTTGGCCGCGGTCCTGCGCAAGGTGATGGTTCACGATTCCTCCAATTTTTTCCCAAAATGGTGTCTTCTCAATATTGCGGGGCACGACAGAAACTGAGTTTTTCTCAGCCGAACTATCCCATAACCCGATCCCAAAAAACTCAGTTTCTCCCCAGTCTATTGAGAAGATACCCAAAATGCAAAAACGGCCACCCAAAACTGCGGGCGACCGTAAATGGCACTGGTGGCGACGGCTGGACTTGAACCAGCGACCTAGCGATTATGAGTCGCTCGCTCTAACCAACTGAGCTACGTCGCCATACACAAGCCGCCGACCTAGACTACGGTCGGCGGCTTGTTTGTTAGGTAGCGGGGGCAGGATTCGAACCTACGACCTTCGGGTTATGAGCCCGACGAGCTACCTCTGCTCCACCCCGCGTTAACTTCAGGTACTATACCACGATTGCGGGTCGCGGTCAAATAGAGCCTGCACTAAAATCACATCAAACCCATGATGGGCAGGCCAATACTTTTGGGCCAGGAGAACAGTTAAGGAAAGAAGAGCGCCACCCACTGCCGCCAGATGGGCTGTCCGGTGTCCACACGGGATGCGGCGGTGGATGCGGGCTGGGGCTGGATGATGGTTGGGCCAGGGCCAGGGGGAGCGACCAGGATCGGGGCTGGGGCTGCCTCGGCGGAGGTGGCGGGCTGGGGGAGGATCACCACTTTGCGGTCCCCAGGCTGGGCCATGCTGAACTCTTCCCGGGCCTTTTCCTCGGCGTAGGCATCGCTTTGCACATAGGTCAAGCGGGCGTGTAATTGGGCTGTGCGCTCTTGGGCCAGCCGGTTTTCCTCAACCTGGGCCACCACCCCTCTGTCCATGCGAATTTTGGCCAACACGCGACCCGAATAGCTGATGGCAAAGACCAAACAGAAGCCGATCAGCAAAAAGATGAAGAACTGGGTACGCTGTTGAGGTGTCACAGCCGGTTTGGCGGGGCCGGATACCGAGGACATTTGCATAACTGGTTTGCTCACAAGGGGCAGATTGCACAAAGAGGCGAAAAATTCATAAACTTTCAGAAAGTATAACAAATAAAGGCGTTCTGGGCAAACGCCCAAAACGCCTTTATGTCTGGTGCCGCAGGAGGGAGTTGAACCCCCACGAGCTAATGCTCACTACGCCCTGAACGTAGCGCGTCTGCCTATTCCGCCACTGCGGCACAGCACCCAATTAACTCGAAGAAATATATCACAGGGCCGTACGGGTGTCAAATTTGAGCGACGATTCGGGGATCGGGGATCGGGGATCGGGGATTGGGGATTGGGGATTGGGGATCGGGGATTGGGGATCGGGGATCGGGGATCGGGGATCGGGGATCGGGGATCGGGGAT
>CAZKEX010000073.1:0-15317 GCA_964551895.1 uncultured Caldilineaceae bacterium
GCGCTGGCTCTGAGGCAACACCCCTGTCACCTTGTCACCCTGTCACCCTGTCACCCTGTCACCTTGTCACCCATTCCGCCACCGCCGTCCATCCCTGGCCAACAACGCGTCCGCCTCGACCGGTCCCCAGGTGCCCGGGGCGTAGGTGGGGAGGTGGGCTTCGCCGCTGGCCCGGTTGAAGGTGTCCTCCGCGGCCCAGCCGTCCAGCAGACGGTTGACCCGATTCCAGGCCACCTCCACCTCGTCGCTGCGGGTGAAGAGGGTGGAGTCCCCCAGCACCACGTCCAGGAGCAGTCGCTCGTAGGCGTCGGCCGGCTTGGCCCCAAAGCTCTCGGAATAGTCAAAGTCCATGTTCACCGGGTTGATGGCCATGGTCGGCCCAGGGCTTTTGGCCCCAAAGCGCAGGCTGATCCCCTCGTCCGGCTGGATGCGCAGGGTGATCACGTTGCTGATGATCTGGTCCTCCACCGCGGCCTTTTGGAAGAGCAGATGGGGGGCGTGGCGGAAGACCACGGAGATCTCCGTCACCTTTTTGGGCAGGGCCTTGCCCGTGCGCAGATAGAAGGGGACGCCGTTCCAACGCCAGTTGTCGATCTCCAGTCGCCAGGCCACATAGGTCTCCGTAGTCGATCCCTCGGCCACCCCCTTCTCGTCCAAATAGGCGGGGATGGTCTCGCCGCCCACCGTGCCGGCCGTGTATTGGCCCCGCACAGAGTCCCGGCGCACCTCGGCCAGGCGCATGGGGCGGATGGAGCGCAGGGCGTTCACCTTCTGATCCCGCACGGATTTGGGGTCAAAGGAGGCCGGCGGCTCCATGGCGGTCAGGGCCAGAAGCTGCAAGCCGTGGTTTTGCAGGATGTCCCGCACCGCGCCGGACTTGTCATAATATCCGCCCCTACCTTCCACGCCCAGGCTTTCGGAGACAGTAATCTGGACGTGGTCCACATAGTTGCGGTTCCAGATCGGCTCGAAGATGCCGTTGCCAAAGCGGAAGACCAGGATATTCTGCACGGTCTCCTTGCCCAAATAGTGATCAATGCGGTAGATCTGCTCCTCGTCGAAGATGCCCTGCAGGTGGGTGTTGAGGGCCTTGGCGCTGGCCAGATCGTGGCCGAAGGGCTTCTCCACGACGAGGCGGGTCCAACTACCGGGCAGGGGGGTGGCCAGGTCGGCGTTGCCCAGCTCCTGGGTGATGCACTCGAAGACCGACGGCGGCGTGGCCATGTAAAAGAGCCGGTTGCCCCCGGTGGCCCGCTGGGTCTCGATGGTCTTGATGCGCGCCGCAAGGGTCTGGAAGCTGGCCGCGTCGTCATAGCCCCCGGCCTGGTAGAAAAGCCCCTGGGCAAAGCGCTCCCACAGAGTCGGGTCAAACTCCCCCTCCCCGTGGGCCTCGATGCTGGCCCGCACGCTCTCCCGAAAGGCCTCGTCCGTATATTGGCTGCGGGCATAGCCCAGGATCGTCGTGTTCTCCGGCAGCAACCCCTCCCCATAGACCTTGAACAGGGCCGGGATCAACTTGCGCTTGGCCAGATCCCCGGACGCACCGAAGATCAGGATCAGGGACGGGCTGGCGATCCGCATACCTTGGTTCTTCATGATGATACCTTTCGTTGATCCGCTACAATTTTCATCCACGAATCTACACGAATCTGCACGAATCTTTTCTCTTTTGATTCGTGGAGATTTGTGTAGATTCGTGGATAAACCGTGGTCATTTGACCATGCGTTTCCATTGGAGGTCGGCGGGGTGGCCGAAGTTGATGAGGACACCGACCCGGTGGTTGGTGACTTTGAGATAGTTGAGCAGTTGGGCTTGTTCCGTTGAGGTGAGACGGGCCAGGGCTTTCAGTTCTACCACTACTTGGTCGTAGGCGATCAGATCGGCCTCGTAGCGCTTTTCGAGCTTCACGCCCTTATAGCTTACCGCGAGGGGCACATGGCTGGCAAACGGGATCTTTCGCAACCGCAGCTCAAGCTCCAACGCCTCATGATAGACCGCCTCCAAAAACCCATGCCCCAACTCATTATACACCGCCATCGCCGCTCCAACCACAGCATAAACTTCATCCTTCAACAACAGTTCCGTCATGGTTTTTCTCCTTTCAAACTATCCACAAATCTTCACGAATCTTCACGAATCTTTTCGAAATGAACAAGAAAGATTCGTGTAGATTCGTGAAGATTCGTGGATGAAAATATGTGGATGACATCCCTATTCCAAAAAAAGAAAAAGATTCGTGAAGATTTGTGCAGATTCGTGGATAAAAATTAGCGGATCAATCTTTTACGCCGTAAGCCATCACCGGCCCTTTGACGGCCAGTTGGACCGGTTGGCCAAGGGCGAAGTGGAAGCTGGGACCAAGCCGGGCATTGAGCATGGTACCCGAGCTGGTTTCCACGGTGAGAAGTTGATCGTGGCCAAAGAAAAGGCTGCTGCGCACCCGATAGGCCGCGGTGGCCGGACCAGGGAGTATCTGCAAATTTTCAGGACGGATCAACACGTCCACCGGACCGGCCACCGTCACCTGGGTCTCCAATGTGCCCAGCTCGCAGACCACCTCCCGGCCGGTGGCCGTGCCGGGGAGGAAGTTGGCCTCGCCCACAAAGGCCGCCACCTCCCGGCTGACCGGCTGACGGTAGACTTTCTGGGGGCTGGCCACCTGATGCACCCGGCCGTTGAGCATGACGGCCACCTGGTCCACCAAACTGAGGGCCTCTTCCTGGTCGTGGGTAACAAAGATGGCCGTGGCGTTGGCCTCCTTGAGAATGGCCCGCACCTCCGCCCGCACCCGCACCCGCAGCCCCGCGTCCAGGTTGCTGAAGGGCTCGTCCAGCAGGACCAAGGCCGGTTCCGGGGCCAACGCCCGGGCCAGGGCCACCCGCTGCTGCTGTCCGCCGCTGAGCTCGTGGGGCATCCGGTTCTCCACCCCGGCCAGACCCACCAGATCCAAGACCTCGTTGGCCCGGCGCACCCGGTCTCCGGTGTAGAGATGGAGGCCAAAGCGCACATTGTCCAGCACGCTGAGGTGGGGGAAGAGGGCGTACTCCTGAAAGACCATCCCCACCCGCCGCCGCTCTGGGGGCAGATGCACACGGGGCGAGGCCACCACCTGGCCGCCGATCTCGATCTCCCCGCTATCCACCGGCTCGAAACCGGCGATCATGCGCAGGGTCGTCGTCTTGCCACAGCCGCTGGGACCCAGCAGGGCCATCAACTGCCCCTTCGCCAAACCCAAGGACACCCCATTGGCCGCGCCCACCGCGCCAAAGCGCTTGGTCACCCCCTCCAATCGGATTTCGGCCAGCGAGGGGCGAGGGGCGAGTTGCGAGGAAGTTAGCGTGTTATTGGCTTGATCAGTTACCATCGGTTACTCGATTTCTTGTCGGTGTCCAGCTTTGTAGGGGCATGAGGTGGGATGGCGGAAGAATCTCCGCAAAGAAAGACCGGTTCCATCGCCATCCCACCTCGTGCCCGGCTTTTCAATCATTCACATTGTCTGCGCAAAGCCGGGCACGAGGTTCGGCCCCTACCGCGATAACTCGCCCCCCGCAACTCGCCCCTCGCCCCTCGCTACTCCTGTCCCAAAATAATCACAATGCTGGCCGCCGAGACCAGGAGCAGGAGGAGGGCGGGGGCCGCGGCCCGGGCGAAGAAGGCTTCCTCTGTGGCGGACCAGATCTGGGTGGCCAGGGTGGTGAAGCCGGTCGGCCCCAAGAGCAGGGTGGCGGGCAGCTCTTTGATGGTGGTCAAAAAGACCAGCGCGGCGCCGGCCAGGATCCCCGGACGCAGCAGGGGCAGGGTGACCCGGCCCAGCACTTGCCGCCGGTTCAGCCCCAGCCCTCGGGCCGCCTCTTCCAGCCGGGGGCTGGTCTGGAGCAGGTTGGTGCGCAGAACGCCCATGGCCTGGGGCATAAAGCGTACCACATAGGCGAAGACCAACATGCCCAGGGTTTGATAGAAGATGGTGGCATAGTTGGCCCCAAAGAAGACCAAACTGAGGGCCACCACGATCCCCGGCAGGCCATAGCCGATGTAGGCCGCCTGGCTGATAAAACCAGCAAAGCGGCTGGGGAAGCGGGCGCTGAGATAGGCAATGGGCAGGGCCAACAGGGTGGCGGCCACCGCGGCCAGGGCCCCGGCTTGCAGGGTGTTGAGGGTGGCCCGCCACATGGGCGCAAAGTTCTCCCCGGCCCAAATGCCCTGGAGCAGCCAATAGGTCACCACGCCCACGGGCACAAGGAGGGCGGCGATCGCCACACCCATCACAAAGAGCAGGGCGGGGACGCGCCACCGGCCCAGGCTCACGACCCTGGCCCGGCGCATGGCCCCGGCGCTGGACCGATAGTATCTGGCCCGGCCCTGGATGCGCCGCTCGGAATAGAGCAGAGCCACGGTCATCAAGACCAGGATCAACGAGAGGACCGAGGCCAGGCTGCGGTCAAAGCTGCTCAGATATTGCACGTAGATGGCCCGGGTGAAGCTGTTGAAGCGCAGGAGGGAGACCGCCCCAAAGTCGCTCAAGGTGTAGAGGGCCACCAATAGCGCGCCGGAGGTGATGGCCGGACGCAGGTTGGGCAAGGTCACCCGCCAAAAGGTGTTCCAGGCGCTGTGGCCCAGGCTGCACGCCGCCTCTTCCAGGGCCGGGTCCAGGTTGCGCAGCCCGGCCCGGATGCTGAGGAAGAGATAGGGATAGGTGAAGAGGGTCAGCGCCCACATGGCCCCCGGCAGCCCATAGATGGAGGGCAGTCGCTCCACCCCAAGGGGGGCCAGCCAGGATTGCAGAATGCCCCGTGGCCCCATCATGGCCACCAGGGCAAAGCCCCCCACATAGCTGGGGATCACCAAGGGCAGGGTGAGCAGGACCGTCCAGATTTTGCGCCCGGGCAGATCCGTGCGCACGGTCAGCCAGGCCAGGGGCAGGGCGACCAGGATGGAGATCGATGTCACCCCCAGGGTGAGCAGGGCGCTGTTCCAGATTATCTGGCCCGTGCGGGGGCGCAGGATCAGATCCAAGGCCCCAGGGCCAATCCCCGCGCCCCGGTAGAGCAGGTAGAGCAGGGGCAGCAACATCAGCCCGGTGATGGCCCCGGCGCTGAGGTGCAACACAAGACGCGCCCGGGATGGCGTGGTGCGGATCCCGGGCGCGTCTTGTGTTTTTGGTGTCACAGGGTTTGCAGATGGGCGGCCAATACGCATGGGGCTTAGTTTAGTGTACCTTTGCCCTCTTTGGCAACAATCCCATAGCTCTGCCGGGTGGCCGGCCAAAAGAGCCAGACCAGGCCCAACAGGGGCTGAAAGAGGGGAAAGAAGCCATAGTCCTGGCCAAATCTAGTCCACACGTTATGGCCGATCAGATCCGGCTGCACGACGCTCACGGCGCCGATGACCAAGGTCACAATCGTCTCGAACCCAAGGACGCCCACAGAGAGTCGCCACGCCCATCGCTCTCGATAGGCAAAGCCGATGGTCGCCAGCAGATAGAGGATGGCGGCCAGCCCGCTGAGGGCCGGGGGGATCATGTCCGTCACCCCTTCCTTGAAGAAGGCCTGATACAGACCGCGCACCCCGGTGGACAAGGCCAACACAGGATACGACACGGCCAGCACATACCCGATCACACTGACCGGTTTGGACATTTGGGTGGGTTGGAAGTGGGTCATGGGTGGTCTCGTTTTCATCTTTTCATTGAGTTGCAGTGAACGAGTAAGGAGTAATGAGTAATTTCGTGGGGCTTGCCACAGATTACTCATTACTCCTTACTCGTTTTACCTCTCCCTCTATTCCGCTATTCGTTCTACTCCATCGCCCCCACATCCTGCAACAGTTCCAACGTCCCTTGCAGATCTTCCAGGTCCGCCAGATCCAGATCCGGGGTGGAGAGGCTGTCCAGGCTGGGCAGGATGGGGTTGAGGGTGATGCCGGGGATCAACGGGTATTCGTTGGTCTGGTCGGCGAAGTATTGTTGGGCGCTGGGGGAGAGCAGATAGGCCATGAAGGTCTGGGCGGCCTGGGGGTGGGCGGCGGTGTTAATCACCCCGGCCCCGGCCACGTTGATCATGGCCCCGGCGGTGGCCGTGGGGAAGAAGTAGTTGCGGGCCGGGAAGCTCTCGCCCTTTTCGGCCAGGAACTGGAGCAGGTAGTAGTGGTTGACCAGCCCGGCCTCGATCTCGCCCCGGCCTGTGGCCTCGACGATGGAGGTGTTGTTGGCAAAGGTCTGCACCCCGTTGCCGATCATGGCCTCCAACCAGGCCCTGGCCTGATCCTCACCTTCCAGCACCCGCAGGGCGGTGACAAAGGCCTGGAAGCTGCCGTTGGTGGGGGCCCAGCCGACCTTGCCCTGCCAGCGGGGATCGGTCAGCCCCCAAATGTCCCCGGGCAGATCCGCCTGGCTCACCAACTCTGTGTTGTAGACCAAGACCCTGGCCCGGCCACTGGATCCAATCCAATCTCCGTGGGTGCTGCGGAAGCGGGCATCCACCAGATCCAGCACATCCGTCGGCAAGGCCGCCAAGCGCCCGGCCTGGGAGAGCGCGCCCAAGGCCCCGGCATCCTGGCCATAAAAGACGTCCGCCGGGGAGTTGGTCCCCTCTTCCAAGATGGTGGCGGCCATCTCCGCGGTGCCGCCATAGCGCACCTCCACGGCGATGCCCGTGTCGGTCTGGAATTGCTCGATCAGGGGGCCGACCAAGTTTTCGTTGCGCCCGGAATAGATGACCAAGGGGCCATCCGCGTCCACCGGGGCGGAGAGTTCAGCCGGGGCCGGGGCGGTCGTTGTCGCCGGGGCCGCCACGGGTGTGCAGGCAGCCAGCGCCAGGGCCAAAGAGAGAATCAGCAGAAAGACAAAGATCCCCGGCGCCGCGGTCCGGCTGGGGGAAGAAGAGTCAGAAGTGAATTCAGAGATAACCATACAAAAAGCTCCTGTTGTAAATAGTGGGTAGGGTTCTGCGCCCAGTTTTGGGCCGAGGATAAAAATACCACACTCGCCCCACCCATTTCAAGGAGCAATTCTCCATTTATGTTGGCTTTTTGGCCCCAAGGCCCAACGGCAACCCTGAAGCCATCGCTTAACCCTGTTTAACAACTGCCTTGAAACCGCAGAGGGCGCAGAGGGTTCGCAAAGGGCGCAGAGATTTTTTCTCTTTTTCTCTCTGCGCCCTCCGCGTATCCTCTGCGACCTCTGCGGTTAAACGGTTAAAAAGCGATTTACTCTACAATCCGGCTCTGCTGGGCGGGGGTGAAGAGGTTGGCTTCGATGGCGGCCTGCAGCTCGTCATAGCTGTTGGCCACGGCCAGTTCGGGATGCTCGTCCACAATGCGCTGGGGCGGGCAGAAAAGGCTGCCGTAGTGGGCATTCTTGATCATGGTCAGATCGTTGTACGAATCCCCGGCGGCGAAGGTGCGGAAGCCCAGGCTGTTGAAGGCCTGGATGGCGTGGCGCTTGCCATCCTGCTGGCGGATGTGATAGTCGGTGATCATGCCCTCATCGTCCACAGTCAGCGTGTTGCAGAAGATGGTGGGAAAGTTGAGCTTGGGCAGCAGGGGGGCCACAAACTCGTAAAAGATGTCGGACAGAATGATCACCGCGGTCTGGGAGCGCAGACGGTTGAGAAACTCCACCGCGCCGGGCAGGGGATGGACCGACTCCTGGACATAGCCCTGCACGTCCGCCAAGGAGAGGCTGCGCTCCCGCAATACCCGCAGGCGCATACGCATAAGCTGGTCGTAGTCCGACACCTCGCGGGTGGTCAGACGCAGCTCGTCAATTTTCAGTCGGTCGGCAATGGCAACCCACATTTCGGGGACAAAAACCCCCTCCAGATCCATGGCGACCAGGGTAGGAATATGCTGCATTTAGAATAAGCTCCTGTTTTGGGAGATATCGTGTATCGAGTATCGAGTATTCTGCGTGGTTGCGTTAATCCATTGCTTCGCAGGAAACCCTGACGAAAACTCAACCCACAAAAATACTCGATACTCGATACACGATACTCAATACTCAATACGTAATATGATCCGGCCCGTCCAAATGATCGAGCCGGTTGCTGAAACGCAGGGCGACTTCCGGGGCGTTGAAGTCGATGCACGTAACACCAGTGTTGTTGTGATAATAGTAGACGGCGTAGGAGGGCAGTTGATAGAAGATGGCCTTGAGCAGGGCATCCATGAAGGTGCCGTGGCTGACCATGACCACCCGTTGCCGAACACCGGCTTCCTTTGCCCCCTTGGCCTCCTCTCGCAGACCGTGGGCCACGCGGATGGCGCGAGCGTGGCAGTCGGCCAGATCCTCCTCGCCTCCCCGCCACCAGCCCTCTTCGGTGATGTCCTCGGGCAGGACGTAGGTGGGGAAGGCGGCTAAAATCTTGGCCCGATCCGCGCCGGGAAAGCCCTGGGCCATGCCGTCTTCTCCCCGCAAAAAGATGCCCCCGTGTTCGAAGATGTCCGTGCGCACGTGGGGGGCCATGCCCACGGCCTGGGCGATGGGCTGGGCCGTCTGCATGGCCCGCCACATGGGGCTGACGTTGAGCCGATCCAGCAGGGGGCCGGCCGCGTGGCCAAAGGCCAGGGCCTGCTCCTGGTCCGCCCGCAGAAGTTTGGCCACAAAGGGGCCAACTTGCTGGGCCTGGGCCAGGCCAATGGCGGAGAGAAGGGGGTCGTTGGAGCGGGAGCGCATGTAGGCCTCGTAGCCCTGGGCACGGGTCAAGGCGTTGTTGGTCGATTCCCCGTGGCGCACAAGATAGAGGCGGAGATGATAGCGAAGAGTAGACATAAATACTGCCGATCTAAGTTAGGCTTGGCGATCAGATAGGGCATTGGCTTGGGTCGGGAGATTGGGAGATTGAGAGATTGTGTCGTGGCAATCACCCAATCTCCCAATCTCCCAATCTCCCAACCTCCCAATCCCACAATCCCATCGTTGCAATCGTGGCATTTATAACCCAAAAGCGAGACGTTGCCAAATTCATGGCCCATGAGATATGGCCAATCTGGCTGCATACGGGACTGCATCCGGGATTGTACGGCGAGCGACGGGGTGGTGAGAGAGGGGAGGAAAGGGGGCCAATAATACTATAGATTTTCCCAGGCGGATCGGGTAGTTTGGAACCGTTCACGCATTTTTTGTAATTATACACCGTCTTTCCCAGAATTGGACCTTCCAATGGCCCTGCAAGAGTTACCCTACGTTTTTCTCTTTTCAAGTCTGCTTTCGCTCTTTACGGCACATCTGGTTTGGCGGCGAAAGAGCATCCCCGCGGCCCGCACCTTGACCGCACTTCTCTTCAGCGTGGCTGCCTGGACCCTCTTTGACGGGCTGGAATCCCTCTCGACCTCTTTGCAGATCAAGGTTTTCTGTTCGCAGATGACCTATGTCTTCCTCTTTGGCACAGTGATTCTCTTTTTTCGCTTTGCGTTGGAATTCACAGGCCAGGCATCGTGGATCACCCGGCGGCGTATGCTTCTTGTGGCAGCCATCCCCATCCTCACCGTGTTGATCACCTTTACAAATTCTTGGCACCACCTGAACTGGTCGAGTACGGTGATACTGCCCGGCGCCAACACGGTGATCTATGGGCGCGGCCCCTGGTTTTGGGTGCATGTGACCTACACATACGGTCTCTATCTGGTAGGGCTGGGTGTTCTGATCCGCGACGCGCTTCGGCAGGGGGGGGTCTTTCGCACCCAGGCTGTTTTCATGATCCCGGCTGCCCTGATCCCTGTGTTGGTCAGCGTGGCCTATCTGGCTCGGTTGGGACCCTATCCCTTTGTAGATTTTACCTCTGTCTCCTTCTTGGCGTCCGGCGTCATTCTGAATTTCGCCATGCTGCGTTTTCGCTTTCTCGACCTGATGCCCGTCGCCCGGCATATGTTGGTGGAAAACATGACCGAGGGGGTGATAGTCCTCGATGCCAAGTATCGCATCGTAGACATCAATCCCCAGGCCGCTGGGCTCTTTCGGCTGCCCCCCACAGCATTGGGCGCAACGAGTCAAGAAGCCCTGCCCGCCTGGTTTCCACTCCACAACCTGGTCTCCACCACCCAAGACACCATGCACGAGATCGCCACAGGATTTGCCGACCATCAGGATATTCGGGTGTTGCGTGTCAACTGCACCCGTCTGCCCAGCACCAAAGCCAACCGTCTGGGGTGGCTCGTCCTGGTCCGGGATGTGACCGATCGGGTGCAGGCCGAAAACGAACTGAAGAGGCTGAACAATTCGCTGGAATCCCAGGTGCTTCTGCGCACGGCAGAGATCAAGGCCGAACAGGAGCGGGCGGATGCCATCCTGCGCAGCATGGGGGATGCCCTGGCTGCCGTCGATCTGGACCACCGCATCACCTTTGTCAACCCTCTGCTTCTGGCTTGGACCGGCTATTCGATCCCGGAGATCGTCGGTCAACCGATTGGGCTGTTGGGGCTTGATCTGACCGAAATTTTAGCCCAAAGCACATTGGGGCGTGTGGGGCGGGGGAATGCCACGGTGGTCCGGCGCAACGGCACCACCTATCCCGCCGCCCTGGTAGTGGCCCCCATCCGCATGGGGGATCATGAAGAGGCCGTAGTCGGCTTTGTGGTCTCCCACGCGGACCGCAGCCAGGAGCTGGCCTTGGAACATGCCCGTAGCCGCTTTATCACCAGCATCTCACACGAATTGCGTACCCCGGTCACCAACATTCGTCTCTATTCCCAACTGCTCGCCAAGGCCTTCGATCGAGGCCGAGACGGTGACACCCGCCGCTATATGGGCACCCTCGACGAGCAGATCCAGCAGCTTCAACTATTGATCCAAGACATTCTCCTCGTGGTCGAACTTGAATCGGAGCCTCACCCAGCCGCCCTTCCCGGCGCCAATCCCCAACATCAACCCCTGTCCCCGCACCTCCTCTTCGTCGAAGTCTTGGGGCGTCTGCAATCCGCCGCCATCCAAAAAGAGCAGTCGATCACCCTCCACGACGCGCCGCCGGCCACCCCCAACATCAATGGCCACCATGAGCGCTTGATCATAGCCTTGGGGAAGATTGTCGAGAACGCCGTCCGCTACACCCCGGCCCAGGGCAAGATCGATCTGCGCATCCGGGTCAACGGGGACGAGCGGCCCGGCTGGGTCGGCTTCCAGGTGCAGGACACCGGGGTCGGCTTAAGCGAGAGAGACAAAGAACATGCGTTCGATCACTTCTATCGGGGCGAGATTGCCGACGATGGCGCAATACCCGGCAGCGGGTTGGGTCTCAGCATCGCCGCCATCATCGCCCGAAACCACCACGGCCATGTTGACCTGGCCGGCGCAGCGGGGGAGGGGGCCCGCGTCACCCTGTGGCTGCCCATCGCCCAGGGGGAGACCGGGCTTTCCCCAGGGCCAGCCGTCAGCCAAGGGCTGCCGGGCGAACCCCAGCGCTTCTCCCGTCTCTCCAAGCCCAAGCCCCGGTCCACCGGGTGAGCGGATGGCCATTGGGTGTTGGGGGAGAGGGGGGGGGGAGAGGCAATCACACACGTTCAGCGCAGACATGGCCGTTCGCACCAGGGGGTGCGAACTTCTCGGTCGTGCTTGGCCATCCACACACAATCGCTCTAGCTCGCTCTAGCCCGGTCCGTGACCGGGCGGGTTTACCGCAGAAGGATCGTGTAGACCCACCCGGTCACGGACCGGGCTAGAGCGGGGCGGAGGGGAAGGATGCAGGGGGAGGGGCGAGTGGGGGAGGGGTGCGCTGGCTGATCAGCCTTCGACGGCCGTTATTTTACTCTGTATAATTAAATTTATACCGAGTGAAATAGAGACCAGCCAGCGCCCCTTCCGCGCACGAAATAGGGGATTTACGCCAAAACCCTTTATACTTTTCCCCATGGCTGGTGTGCCAATCCATCCGCAAAGGGGCAAAGGGACAAAGGGGAAACAGTATCAATCATGGGAAATCAGATTTTCGTGTTGATGGCCGAGGCCATGATCATGTACTTCCTGGTTCTGGCCAGCCATTCCTTGCGCCTGCGCTTTGGGCCGGTCCATTTCTACGCCCTGATCGGCGGCATCACCGCCATCATGTCCTGGGTGACAGACGCGGGGTTGGCGGTGGAGTTGGGCGGCATCACCTTTGTAGTCGGCTCCACGGTCTTTTACACCTCTCTGCTTCTGGGCGTCTTTGTGGTCTATGTCTTTGACGGCCCCCGGGCCACCCGCATCACCATCTCCACGGTGATCGCCGTCTCCGTCATGATGCCCTTGATTGCCGCGGCCCTGCACTTTCAGGCCGATCTGATCGGCGGCAGCGCCGAGGTCTTCAACGCCGTGCCCCTGCCCAGCCTGCGCATCAATACGGCCTCGGTCGTCGCCACCCTGCTGGACCTGATCTTTCTGGCCATAGCCTGGGAATTTCTGGGCCAGCCCAGACTTCGCATAGACCTCTGGTTCCGCACCTGGTTGACCCTGCTGGGGGTGATGTGGTTGGATGTGGTTCTCTTTGCCACCGGGGCCTTTGCCGGCACCCCGGCCTATCTCAGCATCATGCAGGGGACGCTGATCAGCCGCTTCTTTGTCTCCCTGCTGGCCCTGCCCCTGCTCTACGGCTATCTCTATTGGCAGAGCAAATCAAAGGGGGTCTCCCTGGAAAATCGCCCCGTGCTGGCCATTCTGCGCCAGGTGGCGGAGATCTCCGCCGAATTGACCCTGGCCCAGCAGGAGATCCAGCGCCGCAAGGAGGCCGAAACCGCTTTGCACGAGACCCAGGCCCGCCTGATCCAACAGGAGCGCATGGCCGCGGTGGGCCAACTGACCACGGGGATCGCCCATGTCTTCAACAATATCCTGGCCAGCCTCATGTTGCGGGCGTCTATGTTGGGCCGATATAAACTTGACCTGGATGTGCAGAAGAATGTGGTGGCCATCCAAGAGCAGTTGCAGGAGGCCGCTGCCCTGGTGGAACAACTGCTCCAGTTCAGCAGCAAGGCCATCCTGCGCCGGGTGGAGGTTGATCTGGCCCAACTGGTGCAGACCCAGACCGAGGCCTTGCGACGTCTCGCCGCCCCAGCCTCTGTGCAGGTGGACCTCACCCTGCCCCAAGGGCCGTGCCCCCTGGTGGCCGATTCGTCGAGCCTGGAAGCGCTCTTTCAAGAGTTGGCCCAAAATGCCCTGGCCGCCATGCCCGATGGCGGCGCCTTGGCCATCGATCTGCGCCTCACCCCGGCAGATGATGCCGCGGACGGAATCTGCACACTCTGCGGCGAGCCGGTGACCGGCCAGTGGCTGCGCCTCTCCTTTGCAGACACGGGCCGGGGCATCTCCCCCGCCGACCTGCCCCACGTCTTCGAGCCCTTCTTCTCCACCGACGTGCCCACCCACATCGGCCTGGGCCTCTCCCAGGTCATGGGCATTGTCCAACAGCACGAAGGCCACCTGCGCCTGGACAGCCAGGAAGGTATAGGCACGACGGTGACGGTTTTTTTGCCGAATGAGTAAGGAGTAATGAGTAAGGGGCGGCTTCACCCCCTTCCTCATTACTCCTTACTCATTACTCACCCCCCTCGCGGTTCCTTCACCCACCAGTGCATCATCCCCAAAGCCACCATGCCCATCACCGCGCTGGCGACGAAGAGCCAGTCGTAGCCGGCCAGGGCCAGCCAGCCGCCCAGGAGCGGGGCCACGATGCTGCCCAGGCCCAGGCTGGTGTTGGCGATGCCGATGTACGAGGGCCGGTCCTGGGGCGCGGAGAACTCCAGGGCGATCAGGATGCCGGAGACGATGCGAATGCCCGTGGTCATGCCCAGGAAGCCGAAGATGAGGAACATCCACCCGGCGCTGGGGGCCAGCCAGGCCGCCACAAAACCCACGACCGAGAACAGCAGCCCCACCTCCAACGAAACCTTGTGGCCATATCGATCCGCCAGCAGCCCCGCGCCCAGGTTGCCCACGGTCTGCCCCAGGAGCATGGCCGCGGTGTAGAGCCCCACAGTGCTGTCCGCCACGCCAAAGCGCTGGATGGCATAGACGGTCACAAAGCCCAGCCCCATGCTGCCCATCACCCCCAGGATGCGGGCGATCAAAAAGCGGCGGAAGTTGCGGTCCTCCCCCACGATGCGCCGGTATTTCTCCCAGGATGTCGTGCTGTTATGTAAAACAACCGGCGGCCTTTGGGCCGGTTCCCGGGTCAGGGCGATGAAGACCCAACTGAGGATCACGCCGGCGGCGGCAATGCCAAAGGTGATGGCGAAGTTGAGCGGATAGGCCACGGTGACCAATATCCAGCCGGAGAGGGCCGCGCCCAGGGTGCCTGTGCCCGTGCCCAGGAAGGAGGAGACGCCGAAGAACCAGCCCCGGCGCTTGACCGGGAAGCAACGGGCTATCATGTCCTGCCAGGCCGGGGCGATGATGCCAGCCCCCAGGGAGTGCCAGGCATAGGCCCAGAAGAAGAGGAAGAGGGCCAGCATGGGGCTGCGCACGGCCACCAACGCGGCCACGGGAAAGAGCAGCATGGGCAGCCGCTCGGTGAAGAAGCCCAGCCCCACCACGGCCGGCTTCTTGCGGGCCAGCCCTTCGGTCCAACTGGCCGTGAAGAGTTGGGGCAGATACCAACTGCTTTGGGAGAGGACGGCCAGCAGCACAATGGGCCAGGTGCTGGACGTCAGCTTGGAGATGAAGAGGGGCGCGATGGTGGTGGACGAGATAAAGCTGAGGCCAAACCAGAAGAAGACCCCATCGATCAAATTGACCGTGAAGTTCCAGCGGTAGTCCTTCTCGGCCAGCTCGTTGACCTCGGCGTCTGTGCGTTCGGGCGCGGGCCGGTCCAACTGCATCATCCACCGCCACGCCCGATCCCCGAACCACCGGGCCATCCCCCGCCCTGCCACTTGCTGCTTGATCATGGGTTCTGTTTCCGTTTCCGTGAAATGGGGGTAATAAAGTAATGAGTAATGAGTAATAGAGTAATGAGTAATAGAGTAATGACTAAGGTACACCGCCGACCACACCTTACTCATTACTCTATTACTCATTACTTTACCGCTTTAGTGCGGGCGGGTCAAAAAGCTCACCTTTTGAAAAAAGCCGGACTTCCACGGACGCGTGCGAAAACGAGAGGATCCCCTCGCTCATTCCGGGATTGGGCCAACACGATCTGCATGAACCCCAGATCGTCTGGCCCAATCCCGGAATGCCCCGCCACCCTCCGCCGGGGGATGAATCCCCCGGCGGTATTTCGGCCTCAACCCATTTCAAGAACACCCAAATGAGTCAGACATGGCGAAACATCGAACGATCCAAATCCTCAACCACGCTCAATTAAAAATTAACCATCAACCATCAACCATTAACCATTTCCCCCCTTCCGCGGTA
>CAZKEX010000074.1:0-15154 GCA_964551895.1 uncultured Caldilineaceae bacterium
CGGGTCTACACGATCTTCTGCGGCATACCCGCCCGGTCACGGACCGGGCTAGAGCGCAAAAGTGCAGGTTTCAAACCAATCTCAGTTTAGACCAATTTCGGTGAATTGCAGGTGTGGTTAAATGCTTTTTGCGGTGCAGTCCTCAGTATCTTCTGCCCCAATGCTGCGTCATAGCCTGTAGCGCACAACGCGCCTCCCGACTGATTATCTACCTCTCGACTCGGCATACAGCGGCCTTGACCTCTCTCTTTGCCGAGATCGAAATCTGAGAGCAACCGCCGGATGAAGGCAGCGAACTCATGGCTTGGTCAATTTCTATTTTTGCCTATCTCTTGGTCGGACTATCACTGCTCTGTGCGGCCCTGACCCTGCACCTGATTCGACGTGATCCTGCACCGATTGCACCGATCACGCTGGCCGGCAGTGTCCTGTTGGGGGGCGTGGTGATCTGGACTTTGGGCTATGGCTTCGAGCTGCTGGCTGGCGGCCTGGGACCCAAACTGTTTTGGGATTCGGTTCAGTGGTTTGGGGCCGCCTTTGTGCCCCTGGCCTGGTTTATCTATGTTGCCTTCTACTCGGGCCGAGAAGCCTGGCTGAACCGGCGTAACCTCTTAATGCTCAGTATTGTTCCTCTGCTCTTCATCCTGCTCATCCTCTCCAACCCATTTCACAATCTGATCTGGACCTCCCGCCAACTGGTGCCGATGGACGGGCACACCGTTTTAGCCCTGGACTACGGACCGGGTTTTTGGCTGTTTGCTGTCTATGCCTATCTGTTATTTGCCTTGGCCACTTGGTTCCTGATACAGACCGGGCTTAATTCTAAGGGTCTTCATCGCGCCCAGACCATTTCCCTTTTGGTGGCCGCTTTTGTTCTCTGGCTGGCCCATTTCTTGGAGATCATGACCTTTAATGTCCAGACCTTTTTCCGGCTCACTCCCTTGGCCTTTTGTGTTGCCGGCTTGATCGTTTTCTGGAACCTCTCTCAGCGCACTCGGGGCGATATCCTCTCTGTCTCCCGATCCTTGATCCTGGACAGCATGATCGACGGGGTGATGGTGCTGAATGATGGCGATCGCATCATCGATCTCAACAGTGCGGCAGGGGATTTCTTGGGTCGGGCTAAGTCAGAGTTGCTGGGCCAAAGCCTGTTCGCCGTCTGGCCAGATTTCCCCAAGGCCCTGTTGAACGCGCCTTTGGCCAAGCAGATGAGCGCGGATCTCCCTATGGGTCGCCAAGAGGGGGCATCGGGGGCCCACTTTTACAGCGTGCGCATGTCCCCTTTGACCGACCACCAAGGCCGCGTCGTCAGCCGGGTGTTGGTCCTTCACAACATCTCGGAGCGTATGCAGTCGGAGAAGAGCGAGCGCACCCAGCGGGAGATCGCCGAGACTTTGTTGGAGGTGGCCGGAGAGCTGAACACGGATCTCAGCCTGGATCGGGTACTGCCCCTGATCCTGGAGCAGTTGGCCAAGGTGGTCAGCTATGACAGCGCCTCGATTATGTTGTTGGAAGGCACACTTCTGCGCTCTGCCGTGCGTCGCTCCACCCACATCACCCGGGGACCCTTTTTGGCCATCCCCTTGGGCCAATTCCCCCATGTGCAGGATGTGATTGTGGGCAAACGTCCGGTGATCATCACCGACACCACCACGGATCCCCGCTGGCTGGATCTGCCCAGCACCCAGCAGATCCGTTGCTGGCTGGGGGTGCCCCTGATGGTGGAGGACCGGGTGATCGGTCTGCTCAACTTGAGCAAGACGACCCGTGCCTTCTATACGGACCGGGACACGGATCTGGTCTCTGCCTTTGCCGCCCAGGCCACCATTGCCATCGAAAACGCCCGGCTCTATGCCGAGGCCCAGCGCCAACTCTATCAACAGACGGCCCTGCGGGAGGCCGGCGCGGTCATCTCCTCTTCCTTGGATCTGGAATCGGTGCTGCATCATATCGCCAATCGAATGCAGGGCGCGTTGAACACCAGCAGCATCAATCTCTATAGCTTCACCGCCGCCACCAAGCGGGCTCAATTGGTGGCGCGTTTCGAGGACCCCACCCTGCTGGATGAGGCCAGATCCTCGTCTCAGCCCCCCTCTTCGGCGACAAAGGGCGGCGGGGCCCAGCTCACCAAGCAGCCCCCCAAGCCCCTGGAACTGGGCCACACCCATGATATGACCAAGGATCTGGTGCGGATTGCCCAGATGTTGGAATCGGGCAAGGCCGGAGTCTTCTATGCCGAAGATCCCAATCTCAGCCTCTCCGAATCTGAGTATATGGGCACCTTTGGCGTCAAGACCATGTTGATTGTGCCCCTGCGGGTGGGGGGACAGACAAACGCCTATGCGGAGTTGTGGGATACGGTCCAGCACCGGGAGTTCAGCGACGACGAGATCGGCCTGGCCCAGGGCATTGCCCAGCAGGCCGCCATTGCCATCCTCAACGCCCGGCTCTACGCCCAATCTCAGCAAGAGATCGCGGATCGCAAATTGGCCGAGTCGGCGTTGCAGGCCGAGCGAGCCTCCCTAACCCAGCGGGTGGAAGAGCGCACCCGAGAGTTGAGCGTGGCCAATGCAGAGCTTGCCCGCTCCTCCCGGCTCAAGGACGAGTTCCTGGCCAGCATGAGCCACGAACTGCGCACCCCCCTCAACGCCATTCTGGGCATGTCCGAGGCCATCCAGGAGGGCATCTATGGCGAGGTGGACCCGGACCAAGATAAACCCCTCAGGGCCATTGTGGACAGCGGTCGCCATCTCTTGGATCTGATCAACGAGATATTGGACCTGTCCAAAATTGAGGCCGGAAAGATGGATCTCTCGGTTGCCCCCGTCTCTGTGGCGGCTGTGGTCCAGGCCAGCATGCAGTTTATACGCCAGGAGGCCACCAGAAAAGAGATGACCACCAGGCTGGAGATCGAAAAAGAGGTGACCCTGCTCTTGGCCGACGAGCGACGGCTTAAGCAGATGTTGGTCAATCTGCTCAGTAATGCGGTAAAATTCACCCCAGAAGGCGGCGAGATCGGTCTGCGGGTGACGGGGAATCTGGCCGAGGACACTGTCGTCTTCACCGTGTGGGACACGGGTATCGGCATTGCCGAACAGGACATGACCCGTCTCTTCCGGCCCTTTGTACAGTTGGACAGCAGCCTGACCCGACGTTACACGGGCACCGGGCTGGGGCTGGTCTTGGTCTATCGCATGGCGGAGATGCACGGGGGCAGCGTGGGGCTGAAAAGCGTGGTGGGCCAGGGCAGCGAGTTCAGTTTTTCCCTGCCCTGGCACAGAGCGCAGTTGGATCTGCCCTTTCAAGATCTGCCGGCCCCGGTGGAAATCGACCAAAACAAGACCAATTTGCCCACCACCCAGGCTGGGGACGAGGACAAGGCCACCCTGTTGCTGGCCGAGGACAACGAGTTCAACGTAAACACCTTCTCCGACTATCTACACGCCCACGGCTTCAATCTGGTCATCGCCCGAGACGGCCAACAGGCCATCGAGATGGCCCGCGTCCACGCCCCGGATCTGATCTTGATGGATGTGCAGATGCCGGTGGTGGATGGGTTGGAGGCCATTCGGGTGTTGCGCACCATTCCCTCCACGGCCCACACCCCCATCATCGCCCTCACGGCCCTGGCCATGACCGGGGACCGGGAACGCTGTCTGCGCGCCGGGGCCAATGACTATCTCAGCAAACCTGTAGGGCTAAACTCACTGGTCACGGCGATTTACCGCCAGTTGGCCAAACAGACCCAAACCACTGCGAAACAGGAACCATGATCCAAGACCTCGGCACAATTCTAATCGTTGATGATGAACCCTTTGCCAGAGAGACCCTGCGGGTACTGCTGGCTGACCTGGGCTATGCCATCCAGCTTGCCGTCAGCGGGCCAGAGGCTTTGGCGATGGCAGAGACCCATGCCCCAGACCTGGTCTTGTTGGATGTGATGATGCCAGAGATGAATGGGTTTCAGGTCTGCGAACAGATACGACGCGATCCTAAATTGGCGGACATTCCCGTTCTCATGGTGACGGCGCTGGACGATCGGGCATCCCGTCTGCGGGGCATCGAGGCCGGGGCGGATGATTTCATTGCCAAGCCCTTTGATCGCTTGGAGCTGCGGACCCGAGTCAAGACCATCTTGCGTCTCAACCGCTACCGCCATATCCAGACCGAACGCACCAAGTTTGAATGGGTGGTGGAACAGGCCGAACAGGGCTATGTCATTCTGGACGAGACCGACCACATCCAGTACATGAATGCCAAAGCCCGTCTCCTCTTGGGTCAAGAGGGTCAGACGGCCCAGACGGGCCAGGATCAACTGGGGGATCTCCCGACCTTTACAGAGCTGGCAAACCGTCAGTACATCCGCAAACCTATCGCGGCCTGGGAGAACTGGCCCAACCTAGACGCTTCGGACGCTTCGGGCGCCTCGGGATCTGGGCAACCCACCCCAACCGAACGATTCCTGGTCCGCCCAGAGACCGCGGCCGCGCCCCCCTTCTGGCTTTCGGTGACGACCATGGCCTTGCCCCAGGGATCGAGCGCCGGCTTTCTGGTGCGTCTGCAAAATGTTTCCGACCAGGTGGGGATGGTACGAGAGCAGCGCACCTTTCACGGCCTGATCCAACACCGTTTGCGCACTCCGGTCACCTTGATGTTGGGCAGCCTGGACATCGTCAGCCACGAAGTGGCCGAGGACCCTGATCTGTCTGGATTGGTGGAGATCGCCCAGCGGGGAGCCCAGCGCATCCATGAGGACATTGAGGAGATTCTGGCCTATCTCAAAGCCCCCAGCGTGATGATGGTGGAGAGGGGAATGCGGCTGATGGATCTGCCCAATCTGGTCGATACCTGCGCCCAACGACTCGGCCTGCGGCCCATCCCCACCTACCTGCCGACCAACGTGCGTCCCACTGAGCCTGCCGATGTGCGTCCCACTGAGCCTGCCGATGTGCGCCCCACTGAGCCTGCCGATGTGCGGATCGTGATGTCGTCCCGTTTCGCCGGGCTGATCCTGCTGGAACTGCTGCAAAATGCCCGCAAGTTCCACCCCAACCACGCGCCCGCGGTTCAGGTCACGGTCTCCCCGCCGGACGATTGCGGGCTGGTCCACATCTTTGTGCGGGATGACGGGATTCACCTGAGCCCTGACCAACTTGCCCAGGTCTGGCACCCCTATTTTCAGGCCGAGAAAGGCTTTTCCGGCGAGATGGAGGGCTGGGGATTGGGGCTGTCCACCGTGGCCTCCCTGGTTTGGGGGGTCGGGGGCAGTTGCCGCCTGGGCAACCGTTCGGATCATGTCGGCGTCGAGGTAGAGTTGATTTTGCCCACGATCGCCTAGGGCAAGACCAACTATGTTTTGAGAGTTCGCACCCGATTCGGACTTCGACGTACACAGTCAAGCTGTTGAACTCACGGCATAGCTGGGTCAACCCGTTCGCACCAGGGGGTGCGAACTCCGCGGAGGATGACCAACTGTAGCGTGAGGAGTCCGCACCCCCTGGTGCGAACCCCCCGAGGGGATGACCAATTGTAGCGTGAGGAGTTCGCACCCCCTGGTGCGAACGGGTCTGCCTAGCACTAGCTTTTTAACCACGCACTAGACCCGAAACGGTCAACGAACGCGAATCTGCCCCAGATCTATGGTTTCGCCCCCAGCCCACGGCCACGATCCAGTGACAGCCCGGATCGATTGACCATCTGCCACCCGACTCACGCCCAAGGTCAGGGTATACAGGCCCGGGGTCGGCTCCGGCTCCAACACAAAGCGCTTCCACTCCAAGACCGGCACCCCGGCGGGCCACTCGCCGCTGGGATAGCCCCAGCCGCCCAGGGCATCCTGCCACTGGGCGACAACAGCCCCGCCCTCGTCCACCAACTCCAGGGCAACCCCATACGTATCCCGATAGTCACTCGGCCCCGGCCGCCAGATCAGCCGCAGATCCAGGGGCTCCGCCGCCGCTTGCTCCGTCCGCGCAAGCTGGGCCTCGACCAGATCGATATAGTCGAAGCGGGCCAGGGTCGGGCTGGATTCGACTGGACGGGTTGGGGATTGGACCGTCACTTCACCCAGATCCAGGCCATTCCCCCCAGCCTCTCTGCCGAGAAAGGACAGGGGCTGGCCATCTTTTTGATGATAGATCAGCATGTATATCGTGTAGTCACCGGGGGGCAAGGCGGCTGGCAGGGGCAGAGACAACGTCTCGGTTTGACGATCTCCGGCCTCCCAAGCGCTGGTCGGGGGCAGGAATCCGCCATCTTGCTGGGCCAAAAGATGGCCAGCGTCGTCGTAAATGCGCAAACTCGCCCTCAGATCTCCCGCCCCCTGGACCAGCCCTGGCAGGATGCGCCACAGGGTGGGGATGTACAACATCTCCCCCGCGGCGATCCGACCGGGCAGATCCACGCCCAGAAGCAGCAGATCATCCCCGACCTGCACCCGATCCGGGCTACGGGTGTCGTCCGGGAAGAGATTCCCGTAGACCTGGCCCGTTCCCCCCACATCAAAAAGCTGCAATCGGCCAAAATCCCGCCCCGATACCGGCTGATCCAGCGCCATCTCCCCATTTTCCGCCAGCCAATCCCGCACCACCCCAACCGGATCGCTCACCGTGTCGTAGAGCCGATAGTGCCAAATTCGCCCATAATTCTCGGCCAACCTGGCCAGGCCCTGTTCCGTCTCCGCCCGGCTGATGGGAAAGAAATCGCTATCCGAAGATCCCCAGCCCAGGGAAGATCCCCCGTCCACGCTGCCCGTGCGCACCACGGCGACACCGTCGCTGCCAGGTTCGCCCAACCGGCTCATCCCGCCCAAAAGCGGGGGCAGAGCGGCCTCTGGCCCGGTCAACTCCGTGGGCCAGTAGGTCTCCAGCACCGTGTACGCCCACCCCGCATTGACCAGGATCACATCCCCAGGCCGCCATTGGGTCGCCAGTTCCGCCACCGCCCCCCGGTGATCGTCGGCCCGATAGAGGGGGTTTGCCCAGAATTCGACCAACCCCAGACCGCTCACCGTCAACAGCCCGGCCAAGACCACGCCGCCCAGCCAGCCTCGCCGGTCCATCAGCCACCCAATCCCCGCCGCAAAGAGAATCAACACCGGCGGCGCATAGGTGAAGGCATAGCGCACATGGTAGAGCGGCGTGGCCAGCAGGGTGAGGGCGAAGATCAGGGCGAGGGGGAGGAAGGCGTAAAGAGTAATTAGGTAAGCAGGGCGGAGTCTGCGCCTGTTTTTCGCATAGGCATAACCAGCCAACAGAAGGGCGATGGTCGCCAAGGCATAGGGCCACAGGATCTGGCCGGGCGGAGTTTGGCCGATGAGTTGGGCGGCCAGCACTTCCACCACTGTGTGGGCGAATTCCCCCGCGTTCTGCCAGGGCACGCGCCACGGCGGCACAGGCGGATCCAGCGACTGGCGCAAAAAGGTGGGCAGCCAAGGCAGCCAGAGCAACAGGGCCATCCCCTGGGCCGCCAGCCACGGCCACAGCAACGATTTGCGGCCAAAGATCCCCCGGCCCGGCGTGCGTCCGATCAGATATGCCAAGGCTATCAGATTCAGCGCCACCAGCAAAAAGAGGAAATAGTAGAGTACATACATCCCCAAAGCCGCCCATATCCCATAGCCAACCAGCCACGGCCAAGCCGATCTGCCCGACTTCACCCGCTCCCAGGCTTTGACCAGGGACCACAGGGCAAGCAGACCCAGCGCCGCGCCCAGGGTGTACATACGTACCTCCTGGCCATACCACACATGAAATGGATGGACCGCCCCGATCCACACGGCGATCAGAGCCACCCGACGGTCGAAAAGGGAGCGGCCCAAGGCATAGATCAGGGGCAGAATCAACAGCCCAAACCACAAACTGGGCCAGGCAAAAAGAAACTCCAGCCCGTGGGCCAGGGTGGGATGGGCCAAACTCTGCCAGGCGTGGAGCAGCAAATAGTAGCCCGGCGGATGGATATCCCCGGCCGTGTGGGCGATCAGATCCGGGATGCTCTTGCGGGCCAGCGCCACACTGACCGTCTCGTCGTACCACAAGGATTCGCCGCCCAGACGTACAAGCCGCAAGGCAAAGCCGAGCAGCAACCCAAACAAGAGCAGCAATCGGTCGCTTTGACCCGAAGATGTCTTCGGTTCGTGGGTGTGGGACACATCAGAGATCATAGAGGAAATATAGCACAGGACGGGGAAATCGTTGATCTGAGAAGGGGGACAACGGGGAGTATTCGTATTCCTTGCTGTTTCCTTGTCGTCTCAAACTATGGTGAAAATCTGGAATTGCTTTTTTCCCGTAGTCGTGGTATATGTTTATTGAGTAGATCTGTTATTGGCGTTTCGTCCGTTTGCTTCTTCTTGAATAACGCGCTCAAACCTCTTCTGAATGCCTCTGAGTAGCTGTAGTTTTCGTTTTGACTTTCCAGATAATACCATCTTCGTTTGACCTATTTCTTGGCTGTACATCGTTGTTGGCGCCGCTCTCCTCTTTGGCCAATCTTTCATCCATCACTTTCACAATACCACGAGTTGGGAATCGATATGCACCGGTTACGTCCGCGCACAAATGCTGATTGTGGTTTTTATGGCCGGCAAAAGTATGTGGCTATACAACCCCTCCGGGTCTACGTGTTGTCTCTAGTTCTGTTGATGTCGTTTGTATTGACAGGTTGTGTTATTGATCCGGCCACGGGTCAAGTTCCCGCATACTCCTTTCAGCCGGAGTCCATTGCCACGCAGGTAGCGCAATTGCCCCCCTTATTTGTTCTGGTCACGCCAGAGCCGCCGAGGGAGACACCCGTTGATGCGCCCAAACCCCCCATCGAGGCGGTGGATGCCAGTGCGCAACCGGCAGCCACCGTCGAGATAAGCGCCACGGGAACCATCACGCCAGAGATCACCGCGCCGGAGATCACCGCGCCGGAAGTGGTTTCGCAGACTGTCGTTTCGACAGCCACCCTCACCGCGACGGTTTCTGGATCGAAGACCGTTACGGACGTGGCGACAATTGCCGGTACCGATATGGCGAATGCGGGGACCGCCATGACGGAGACCGCCACTATCTCTGCCACTATTTCTGCCACTATCTCCGGCACTATCCCCGGCACAACGACGGCCCAAACGCCGCCCCCGGTTGAAATCACAGCCACACAGCCGTTGACAGAGCCGGCGCTGCCAGCGTTGGCAAGCACGACTCCGACGACGGCAACGATCCGCAACAGAAATGTGAACATTCGGTCGGGGCCGGGGATGGACTATCCTGTGGTGACGGTTGCCGCGAGCGGCGATAAATTCGATGTTGTGGGCAAGAGCGAAGACGGGGCTTGGTGGAATATCTGCTGTGTGGCCGAACCCGATGCGGAAGGGGCCGTCACAAAACCTGCATGGGTGGCGGCTTCTGTGGTGCAAGTGGCAGGCGCTCCGGATCAGGTGAGCGTGATCGGGCCGCTGTTCTCGCAAGATCTGAGCGTTGACTGGCTGGTGGATTACAAGTGCGACTCAGATCGGTGCCAGGTGAACAGTTGTGCTGCGCAAATGAGCGCCAAAGTACGCGGCACGATTGGCAGCCGCTGGCTGGAGATCGACCGGGATCTGAAATGGGAGGCAGGGTGCGCAGAGGACTCTAAAATCTTGGGTCAGATCGATCGATACTCGGGTCAGGAACGATATGCAGTCGATGGAGAGGCGTTTATCTATCGGTTCTGGGCGGGCGTTCAACCTGGACCGGCCAATACTGTATTCACACTCAGTGACGGGCGACAGGTTAACGCTTGGTGTCAGGATTCCTTGCAAGCAGAGGTAGATGAAGGAGGTGATTGGACGACAATCTATGATGGCAGCACCTGTTATGATGTGAACAGCGGCATCTTGCTCCGTATGTCATATACCAAGCGTTGGCTCTTTAGTGGAACGTTTGAAGGGCAGACCTACGAACGGGCCTTCTTCGGTGACTCTGAACTGTATGACATAACCCTTGATGCTACGAATTTTACGGGGTTGAGTATCCGTGCAACCCCGTAAGACTTGGTGTTCGTGGTGATAGTCCAATTGCTGACTGTCATCGAGAGCATGGTTGAGCTCACTGTTGTTTTTCGGAAAACCCCCTATTTACCCCTCACCAAGGAGGATCGAGACCATGAATGGCAAATTTGTTCGTCGAAACGTCTTGTCCATAGTGATTTTGGTGATCACGTTGCTGATATCCACATCCCTGGTGTCAGCAAATGGCGCCGGTTCAAGTCCAACGCTCCATCCGATTTTGGGGCCGCGCGTTAGCCCGCGGCCAATTCCCCATACCAGTGTGATCGAACCTGTCTGGATCTACAACAATATCATTGTGCCGAATCTCCCGGCCCAGTCGTCCCTTGCTGCATCGGTTGCCAGGCGTGACGGCGTTGACAGCAGCGATCCCGGCGTTCTGAAGACCGTCTCGAACATCGCCGTCGGCATAACCCTCGGCTATCCCAACGCCATCGCCCCCTCTACCTGCGCGGATTTCAACGAAAATGGCAAGTGGTCCAGCCGGTTGTGGACCCAAGGCCAATGGCAGGGCGATGTGTGGACCGATGCCTTTGGCGGCTGGGGGCCCTATGCCGTGAATGATGGCTTCTATCAGGCCAAAAATGTCACCTTCAGCCACGAGAACGTGATCGGCCCCGGTGTGAACTACAGCGACTGGGGTCCCACGTCGAGAACCGCCGCTGATGGCAGCAATACTTCGGGCAACCATGCGGCCAAGGTCGCCAGCAACCAGCCTTATATCGCTGGCTTTGCCGGCCCGGTCATCCACGCCGCGCCTGGTTCTCAGGTCAAAGTTGTGGTCCGCTATCTCATCTACAACCACGGCGGTGATTTCTACGATTACGCCTCGCTTGCTGTGATCCCGGATATCCTGCAAGAGGGAGGACAGTATGTCGGCGGCTTCACCCGCGGCCAATGGGCGGTGATGGAAAACACTGTCACTGCCGGGGCAAGCGGCCAACTCCAGATCATGCTCCAGGGCCAGAGTCCTTCCAGCGCAAACTCCAACATCTACTTTGACGATGTGGAGATCTATATCGACGGCATCCCGATGGCCAAGAATAGCTGCGAAGGCTAGCCGCAGACCGAATCACCATTCGAAATGGTTGATCTGACGCCCAACCCATAGACCCCATAAACAGAGCCCTCGCCCAGATGATCGGGCGAGGGCTCTCTTTTATATCGAGTGTCGGGCTGATTCGTCCCTACTTCTCCGCCGCCCACTGCAACGTATACAAATTGTAATACCGCCCCTGCTTGGCCAGCAGTTCGGCGTGGGTGCCGATTTCGACGATCTGGCCCTGGTCCAGGACCACGATCTGGTCGCTGTTGACGATGGTGTTGAGCCGGTGGGCGATCACAAAGCTGGTGCGGTTCTCCATCAGCCGGTCCAGGGCGACCTGGATCACCTTTTCTGTGGCGGTGTCCACGCTGCTGGTGGCCTCGTCCAGGATCAGGATGCGGGGGTCGGCCAGGAGGGCCCGGGCAAAGGAGATCAGTTGGCGCTGGCCCACGCTCAGGTTGACCCCGTTCTCGCCCACCTGGGTCTCGTAGCCCTCGGGTGCGTTGAGGATAAACTCGTGGGCCCCCACATCTCGGGCTGCCTCTTCGATCTGGGCGTCTGTGGCGTCCAACCGGCCATAGCGGATGTTCTCCCGGATGGTGCCGCCAAAGAGGAAGGTGTCCTGAAGCACGATGCCCAACTGGCGGCGCAGGCTGGCCTGGGTGACCTGGCGCAGATCGTAGCCGTCGATGGTCACCGCGCCCCCGGTCACATCAAAGAAGCGGGCCAGCAGCCGGATGATTGTGGACTTGCCCGCGCCCGTCTCCCCCACCAGGGCGATGCGCTGTCCCGGCGTGGCCCGCAGGCTGACATCCCGCAACACCGGCTCGTCCTCTTTGTAGCCAAAGGACACACGGTCAAAATGCACATGCCCCTCGATGTCGGGCAGGTCCTGGGCGTCCGGTGCATCCAGCAGATCCGGCTCTGTGTCCAGCAGATGGAAGAGGCGCTCGCTGGCCGCCATGGTGGCCTGGAAGGTGTTGTAGCGCTGGGCCAACTCCCGGATCGGCTCGAAGAAGCGGTCCACGTAGAGGACAAAGGCCACCAACGTGCCGGCGCTCAGGGCATCGCCGATCACCAACCAGCCGCCCACGCCGATCACCAGGGCCGTGGCCAGGGATCCCATGAAGTCAACCCCAGGGAAGAAGATGGCCGATAGCCGGGCCGCGTCCACGTTGGCGTCAAAATAGGAGGCGTTGAGGTCGTCGAAGTGGCGGAAGTTGTCCGGCTCCCGGGTAAAGCTCTTGGTGACCCGAATCCCGGAGATGGACTCGTTGAGATAGCCGTTGATCAGGGAGAGCCGCTGCCGGGTGGCCCGATAGGCCGCCCGCACCCGGTGGCGCCAATAGTTGGTCAGCATGACCATCAGGGGCAGGACGGCAAAGGTGACCAAGGCCAACTGCCAGTTTAGCACCAACATGGCGGCCACAATGCCGATCAGCAAGAAGACGGCCCGGAAGAGACCGGTGATGGACCAGGTGACAAAATCCTGCAACACACCCACATCGCTGATCAGGCGGCTCATCAGCCGGCCCACGCTGTAGTTGTTGTAAAAGTTGAGCGAAAGCCGGTGCAGATGGCGGAAGAGCACGCTGCGCATATCCGCCACGATCTTGGTGCCCACATAGGCCATGATGGCGATGCGGGTGCGGTTGGTGATCCACTCGATCAGGGCCGCGCCGGCAAAGATCAGGGTCCATAGGCGCAGGGTTTCCAGCTTGCCCCCCTGAATACCGCTGTCGATGGCCTTGCCGATGATCCACGGCCCGGCCACGCTCAACAAAGATGTGATGATCATAAAGCCCACCGCGGTGATCATCTGGGACCGATAGGGCGCGGCATAGGTCAGCAACCGGCGCAACAGCCGCCCGTCATACGCCTTGCCCAGAAGATCGTCCTCGCTGTCATCCCCCAGCAGATCCTGGATCTTGCGCTCCCGGCGCATTCGGGCCAGCTCCGCCGCGCTCTCTTCGGTCGGGTCCGACCAACGGGGGGCGTGTTGCGTGTTGCGTGTTGCGTGTTGCATATCCTTGCTCATGACTTGCCGCCCTTCATCGCCACGTCTTCTTGGTCCTTCAACTGGAGGTCGTAGATTGTTTTGTAGGGTCCTGGCACAGCGACTAGCTCGGCATGGGTGCCCCGCTGGGCGATCTGGCCGTTGTCCAGCACCAAAATCTGGTCCGCACTCTTCAGCGTGAGCAGCCGCTGGGCGATCACAAAGGTGGTGCGCCCCTTCATCAGCACCTCCAGGGCCTGTTGGATCAGATGCTCGGTCTCTGTGTCCACGCTGCTGGTGGAGTCGTCCAAGATCAGGATGTGGGGATCGTAGAGCAGGGCCCGGGCAATGGCGATGCGCTGCTTCTGGCCGCCGCTCAGGGTGACGCCCCGCTCGCCCACCCGGGTTTCATAGCCCTCTGGGAACGAAAGGATGAACTCATGCGCTCTGGCCGCCGTGGCCGCCGCCTCGATCTCGGCTTGGGTGGCCCCCACTCGCCCATAGGCGATATTTTGCCCAATGGTCATGCTGAAAAGAAAGGGCTCCTGCATGACAATGCCCACCTGGTGGCGCAGACTCTTGACCGTCACCTCCCGGATATCCACGCCGTCCAACAGCACCCGCCCGGCGGACGGATCGTAGAAGCGGGGGATCAGGCTGGTCACCGTGGACTTGCCCGACCCGGTCGGCCCGATCAGCGCCACGGTCTGCCCTGGCTCGGCCTGGAAGCTCACCCCTTCCAGGATGGGCCGCCCGCCCTCTCGATAGGCGAAGCTGACCTCTTCAAAGGTCACCTGGCCCTGCACAGTGGCCCGATCCAATTCCTGGGCGTTGGGGGCGTCGGCCACGTCTCGGGGCGTGTCCACAATCTCGAAGACCCGGGTGGCGCTGGCGCTGGCCGTGGCCGCCAGGTTGACCAAAAAGCCCAGCCGCTGCACCGGCCCGTTGAGCATCAGCACATAGGAGATCAGCGCAAAAAGCGTGCCCACGGTCACCTGGCCGCTCAAGGCCTGGGGGCCGCCGTACCAGAGCAGCAGAAAGATGGCCACGGCCAGGGTGAAGGTGAAAAAGGGCCAATTGTTGGCCCACACCCGGATCACCGTGTAGCGGCGGTCAAACCATTCGTCGTTGTCCGTGTCAAACTTGTCCAACTCGTGGGGCTCCCGGGCAAAGGCCTTCACCACCCGAATCCCGGTCAGGCTCTCCTGCATGGTGGACGAAAGCTGGCCCATCTGTTCCTGGATGGCCTTGAACATGGGTCGCACCACATTGCCAAAGCGCAGGGTGGCCACCACCAGCACAGGGATCGGAATCAAGGCCAGCAGGGCCAGGGAGCGGTTTTCCAACAACATGGCCACGATCACCCCGATCAGGAGAAGCAGGGTGGCCAGCAGGTCCATCAGCCCAACGCCGACAAAACGCTCGGCCTCGCCAATGTCACTGGTGGCCCGACTCATCAGATCCCCTGTCTGGGCCCGGTCGTGGAAGGCGAAAGAGAGGCTCTGCACGCTCTCGTAAAAATGGTTGCGCAGGTCATACGAGATCCGATAGGTCAGCCATTCGCCATAATAGCGCTGGGCAAAGGCCGCCACCCCCCGCACCACGGCGATGAGCAGGATCAGCCCCCCGGCCTGGAAGAGCGCGCCAGCCTGGCCCGCAGCCAGCCCGTTGTCGATGGCGTTCTTGATGATCTGGGGCACAAACAGGTTGAGCAGGGCGGCAAAGACCATGCCCGTATAGGCGATACCCACCTGGCGCGGGTAGGGGCGCAGATAGCCGGCCAACCGTGCATAGACATTGAAGCGGCGGGGAATGGGTATATTAGACTGGTCCATAATAGCTCCTTGCAGGGTCACGGGTCGGGTCGGCTTCTAATCCGGTTTAGCCTTCTATTCTACCATTTTCTTCGGCCTGTGGGAAAAACAGCAATTCTGAGTTCTGTGAAATCCGACGCTGGTTTTCAGGATGCACGCAACAGGTGCGGTTTTCAACCGCGCGACGTGTCTTTTCAATATTTCGGGGCACGACAGAAACTGAGTTTTTCTCAACCGAACTATTCCACAACCCGATCCCAAAAAACTCA
>CAZKEX010000075.1:0-15076 GCA_964551895.1 uncultured Caldilineaceae bacterium
CAGCCACTCCCACGCAGAGCGTGGGAGCGAGACCCCGGTTTATTGAGAAGATACGTCCAATCCGTCAAATCCGTGTTCTATTTTTTGAAAATCCTACCCGATCCAACGCTTGCGCCGTTTGTAGTGCTTCACATCCCGATAGCTCTTGCGCTCGCCCACCTGGGTCAGGCCCAGGTAGAACTCTTTGATGTCCGCATTCTGGGCAAGCTGGGCCGATGCGCCGTCCAGCACCACCCGCCCGGTCTCCATCACATAGGCATATTCGGAGGTTTGCAGGGCCACGTTGGCGTTCTGTTCCACCAGCAGGATGGAAACGCCGGACTCCTGGTTGATGCGGCGGATGATCTCGAAGATGCTCTGCACCAGCAGGGGAGCCAGCCCCAGGGAGGGCTCGTCCAGCAGCATGAGCTTGGGCCGGGACATGAGGGCCCGGCCGATCACCACCATCTGCTGCTCGCCGCCGGAGAGATAGCCGGCCGTACGGCGGCGGAACTCCAACAGCCGGGGGAAGAAGTGGTAGACCTGCTCCAGATCCTGGCGGACCAGGGCGCTGCGCATGGCCCCGGGGCGGAAGAGGCTGCCCGTGAGCAGGTTCTCCTCCACGGTCAGGTGACGGAAGAGGGGGCGGCCTTCCAGCACCTGGACGATGCCCAACTGCACGATCTGGTCCGGGGTCATCTGGTCGATGCGCTGACCGTCCCACTCCACGTTGCCCCGGGTCACCTCCCCCTGTTGGGTGCGCAGCAGCCCGGAGATGGCCTTGAGCGTGGTCGATTTCCCCGCCCCGTTGGCCCCCAACAGGGAGACGATCTGCCCGTCCCCCACGGTCAAACTCACCCCGCGCAACACCAGGATCACGTCGCTATAGACCACTTCGATATTGTTGACTTTTAGCATAGGACTGTGTTCCGTGATGCGTGGGATCTATCGAGTATCGTGTATCGAGTATTGGGCGCTGCGGTGAACAAGTACTCGATACACGATACTCGATATTTTCTCTACTGTCCCGGTCGCGTATCCGGCAGTTGGAAGAAGTCTTCGACGACCACGAATTCCAGGCCGTTGTCGGTCATCTGCACCTGGCGGATCTGGGCCTCTTGGGGGGCCCGGTTGCCGTTGGTGACATCCAGATCAAACAGCCCGCCGGCGCTGATCTTGCCCAGCTCTTTCATGGCATCATAGAAGGCGGCGCCGTCCAGCCCATCGTAGCCCACGTCGTTCATGGCCTGGATCAGAATGGTCTGGATGGCATAGAGGGAGCCGTAACTGAGCAGGTAGCCCACGCCCTTGTCCCCCTCCGGATAGCCCCCGGCCTCAAAGGCGGCCAGGGCGGACTGCACACCGGGCTCGTCCACATCGTTCCAATAGAGATAGGGGAAGACGCCGTAGAAGCCAGAGGCCAGCCCCGCGTTGTCGCCCAGAATGGTCAACACGTCCTGGTTCATGGCCCAGTTGACCCCGGCGACCACGACCTGGTCCCAAAGACCCAAGGCGCGCAGGGTGCCGATCACCTGGACCGGGCCGAAGGAGAGGGCCTGGGACCAGATGATGTTGGCCCCGCCCAGCACCAGATTCTGGACCTGGCCCGTCACATCTGCGGACGGGGAGATGTCCTGCTGTTCCAAGGGCAGCACGGTGATGCCCAGGCTCTCGGCAAAGGCCAGGGCCTCTGGGGTGGTGGCCCCGGCGCCAAAGCTGTTGGCCCAGCCAATCACGCCCACCACAATGTCGTCCCCGGCATCCGCAGGCTTGATGTCGGCCCAATTGTCATGCGCCCACTGCAAGAAGCCAGCGAACTGGTCCGAATAGATGGGGGCCACGCCCACGGTCCAGCCGTCCGCCGGGTCGTAGAAGGCATCGGCGTTGAGACCGGCGGTGATGTTGACGATCTGGTCCTCCACCGTGCGGTCCTTGAGCACGATGGCGGCCCCGGAGCCGTAGCTGAGGACGAACATGGGCTTGGGCGTCTCGGCTCTAAACTTCTCATAGACGGCCAATTCTTGCTCTGGATCGTACTGGGTATCCTCCAGGTGGATCTCCAGCATGGCCCCACAGGCGCCGCCGTTGGCGTTGATGTCGGCCACGGCGTCCTTGGAGCCGTTGATGAAGCCTGGGCCCAGGATGGTGGAGAGGGCGCCGGTCAACCCGGCCTGCTGATAGACACCGATGGTCTGTCCCGTGGCATCGTTGAGACACCCGTCGGCCATGGGGGCGGCCTCAGCGGGCGCTTCGACCGCGGGCGCTTCGGCCGCAGGGACTTCTGTGGGGGCGGCTTCCGGTGCGGGGGCGGGGGCCTCCACCGCGGGCTGGGCGGCGGCGGGGGCTTCCGCAGCCGGGGCCGGGGCCGCGGGCGCGGCGCATCCGGCCACCATGGACAAAATCAAAACACTGACAAACAGCACGGACCAAAATCTACGCATGGGTCTTTCTCCTTTTTGAAAATGGGCGAACGAGCGAATGGCAAATGGCAAATGGGTGAATGGCGAATGGTGGGGAGGACAAAGGCTATCGGCTATCGGCTACCGGCTGACAGCTACCGGCTAAACGGCCTCAGCCGCCAACCGGCTTTGATCAACTGCCAGCGGTGGGCCAGGCCCCGGGGTTCAAAGATCAGGAAGAGCATGAGTACGAGGCCAAAGAAGATGGGCCGAAATGAGGTGAGCAGGCTGGCCGAGGCGGCGGGGAAGATGTCGGCCAACGCGCTCCCAAACCAGTTGGCTCCATCCTCCAAAAAGATCACCATGGCCGCCCCCAGGTATGGCCCCAGATTGGTGCCAAGACCGCCGATCACCAGCATGCCCAGGAAGATGATACTTTCTTCTAAGCCGTAGCCGAACTCCGTGCCTACCCCCCGCTGGCTGTGGGCCTTGAGCGCCCCGGCCAGCCCACCCAACATGGCGGCGATAAAGAAGGCCCGCAGCTTGTAGGCAAAGAGATTGACCCCCAACAGCTCCGCGGCCAGATCGTTGTCCCGGATGGCCACCAAGGCCCGGCCCAAGCGGCTGCGGCTGATGTTGGCGGTCAAGATGGTGGTGATGACCAGCACGATCAGGGAAATGTAGACAAACTGGGAGACCTCGGTCAGGGCCACGCCCGCAAAGGTCGCCACGGGCACGTCGATGCGCCCGGAGGTGCCGCCCAGATAGTCCTTGAAGGTGTGTCGGGTCAGCCAGGGGATGATAAATTGGGCGGCCAGGGTCGCCATGGCCAGATAGAAGCCCTTCACCCGCAGGGAGGGCAGGCCGAAGACCAGGCCAAAGATCCCCGTGCCCAGGGCGGCCAAGGGCAGGGCAACGATCATGGGCAGGCCGATGTGGATGGTGATCAGCGCCGAAATGTAGCCGCCCACCAACATAAACGCCGCCTGGCCCAGGCTGATCTGCCCGGTGTAGCCGGTCAAAATATTCAACCCCTGCAGCGCCACAATCGTGTAGGCCAACCGGTTGACCGTACTTACCAGATACGCGCTCCCCCACAGTGGCACGGTGAAGACGACCGCCAGCCACCCGGCCAGCAGCCACCAATGCCAAGGCTGGCGCAAAAACGCCTTGTCCTGTTGATAGCTTCGGTCAAAATCACCGGCGGGACGGAGTATGGCCATAAGATCGTATCCTTGGAAAACTGATTGTGTGCAATGAGTAAGGAGTAATGAAGTAAGCGTTGTGGGACAATGCAGCGTGGTTGTCTGCTTCCGAGGGACATCGCTATCCCTCCCTTTACTCATTACTCCTTACTCATTGCCCCTAAACTCGCTCGATCCGCTTCTGCCCAAACATCCCCTCCGGGCGGATGACGAGGACGATGAGCAGGAGGACGTAGGGGGCGATGTCGGACGAGTTGCGGATCTCGATCATTTTGGAGGCCTGCACAATAGCCTGGACCAGCCCCACGGCCAGCCCGCCCAACACGGCCCCGCCCAGGGAGTCCAGCCCGCCCAGCAGGATGGCGGGGAAGGAGATCAGCACCACCGTGGAGAGGCTGAGGCTGACCCCGGTCAACGTGGCCAACAGCACACCGCCCAGGGTGGCCACGATGCCCGCAATGGCCCAGGAGATGCCAAAGATGCTGGAGACCTTGATGCCCACGCTGCGGGCCACTTCATGGTTCTCCGACGTGGCCCGCATGGCCAGCCCCATCTTGGTCTTATTGAAGAAGAGGATGAAGAGTCCCGCGGCCAAAATCGCCACCACAAAGGTGGCGACCAGGGTCTTTTTGAGGATGATGGTGTCGTTGAACGCGCCGGGGAAGGGCACCCGGAAGACATCGCTGGGTGAAAAGGGGGCGGGGAAGTTGCTCTTGGGCTGGGTGCCAAAGACAATGGCGGTCAACCCCTCGATCAACTGGCTCAGGCCAAGGGTCATCAGCACGATGGCCAGCAAGGGCTGCCCGGTCATGGGACGCAGGGCCAGCCGCTCGATCACCAGGCCGATCAGCACGGAGACGGCCAATGCCGCCAGAACTGCCGACACCAGGGGCAGATCCACCAGGCTGTTGTCCGCGCCCCCGGCAAACCACCAGGTCAAAAAGGCCCCCAACATCACCATGTGGCCGTGGGCAAAGTTGAAAACCTCGGACGACTTATAGATCAATACAATCCCCAAGGCGATCAGCCCAATGGTGCCGCCGTTGAGAATCCCAGTCACAATCTGTTGTGGAACAAGTACCCAGTTCATGGCGAGTCCTGTTGCGTGGTGGGATGGGAGTTGAATGAGTAATGAGTGGCGGGTTGAGTTATTCCAAGGGTTTGAGGCAATCCCGACGAGCCGCCAACACAAAATTACTCATTACTCCTCACTCATTGCCGGTCAAATCGCCGATATCCGCACATCCGTCTCCACAAACCCCTCCGACCCATCCTGATAGCGGACCGGGGCTTTGACCCGGATGTGGTCGGCGTCGGAGTACATGGCGTGGAGGATGTCGGCGTAGCGTTCGTAGAGAAAGCCCCGGCGCAGCTTGCGGGATCGGGTCATTTCGGATTCGTCGGCGTCGAACTCTTTGTGCATGAGGACAAAGCGACGCACCCGGCCGGCAGGGGGCAGGTTTTCGTTGACCCCGGCCACGGCCCGCTGCACCATCTCGTAGACCTGGGGCTTCTGGGCCAGATCCGCAAAGGTGGTGTAGCCGATGTGCTGCTTTTCGGCCCAAAAGCCCACATTGTCAAAGTCGATGATCACCAAGGCCGTCACAAAATCCCGGTCGTCGCCGCCCACGGCCATCACATCTTTGATATAGGGGCTGAACTTGAGCCGCCCCTCGATAAATTGGGGCGAGAAGGACTCTCCGCTGGCCAGGGTGAGCATGTCCTTGACCCGGTCCAGGTAGATCACATGGTCATCCTCGTCGATATAGCCGGCGTCCCCTGTGCGGAACCAGACCCGCCCGTCGTCGTCCTGGGTGGTGGCCCCCGCGGTGGCTTCGGGATTTTTGTAGTAGCCGACAAAGACCGTGGGACCGGCGATCTGGATCTCGCCTCCCTCGCCGACGCGGATGTCGATGCCGGGGACAGCCTGGCCCACGCTGGCAAATTTGATATCCCCATCCCGGTGGACGGTGGCCCCGCCGCTGACCTCGGTTGAGCCGTAGATCTGCTTCAGGTTCACCCCAAGGGCGTGGAAAAAGCGCACGGCGTCTGGGCTGAGGGCGGCCCCGGCCGTGTAGGCCGAGCGGATGCGGGAGAGGCCCAGCTTGTCCCGGATGGGGCCAAAGAGGGCCAGATCTCCCAGGCGATAGGCCAGCCCCAGCCCCGGGCCGATGGACTGGCCGGCCAGCTTGCGATCCGCCACCCGATAGCCCACGGGCAGAAACCACTTGTAGAGTTGACGGTTGACCCACGTGGCGTCGTTGATGCGCACCTGCACGGAGCCCACCAGCAGATCCCACAGCCGGGAGTTGTAGAGGATGCCCTCGGGCGCGATCTCCCGCACGTTGGCCTGCACGGTCTCTGGCTCTTCGGGGAAGTTCATGATCACGCCGCTGACGCAGTGGGGGGCCACGCCGAGAACGTGCTCGGCGATCCAGCCCAGGGGCAGCAGGCTGACATGGTTGTCCGTGTCGAAGCGCTTGTCCACGACATCATAGGCCAGGGTGGCCGAAAGGATGTTGCCGTGGGTGAGCATGGCCCCCTTGGGCAGCCCCGTTGTGCCAGAGGTGTAGCAGAGTACGGCCAGATCTTCAGATTTGCCCAGGGCGATCTCTTGTTCGAAGCGGGCGGCCTCTTTTTCGGCCAGGGCTCGACCCAGCTTCTGCACCTGGTCAAAGGAGATCAGCCAGGGATCGTCGTAGTGCCACAGCCCCTTTTCGTCCCAGTAGATCACCCGCTCCACCTTGGGGATCTGATCCCGGATCTCCAGCACCTTGTCGCACTGCTCCTGATCCTTGGCCAGCACAAAGCGGGCGTCGGCGTGGTCGATGATATAGGCCATCTCCGATGGGTTGGCGTCGGTGAAGAGGCCGACCTGCACCCCGCCTATGGCCAGCAGCCCCAAATAGCTCCACACATACTGGCGGTCGTTGTCCCCCACCGTCGCCACATGATTTCCCCGCTGAAAGCCCAGCGCGCTCAACCCCAGGCCAAAGTCCCGCACCTGCTGCAAGGAATCCGCCCAGGTAAACTCCCGCCAGATGCCAAACTCCTTCTGGCGCATGGCCACCTTGCCCGCTGGCGATGTCTTGGTTCGGTTGAGGAAATGCTGTGGGATCGTGTTGAGCATCATGGTTGATAGGGCAATGAGTAATGAGTAATGAAGTAAGGGCGTGGTTTTGGGAGGGGCGGTGGGCAATTGGGGAGCGGCAAAGGCCATCAACACGCGCCCTTACGCAATTACTCCTTACTCCTTGCCCTTATGTTTGTCCCAAATAGGCTCGAATCACATTTTCGTCGTTCTTGATCTCATCCGGCACGCCGTCGGCGATCTTTTGGCCGAAGTCCAGCACCACCACCCGGTCGGAGATGTCCATCACCAGCCCCATGTCGTGCTCGATCAGGATGATGGTGGTCCCCCGCCGCTCGTGGATGTCCAGGATGAAGCGGGCCATGTCCTCCTTCTCTTCGGCGTTCATGCCCGCCATGGGTTCGTCAAGGAGCAGCAGGTGGGAGTCCAACGCCAGCCCCCGGCCCAGCTCCACCCGTTTGCGCAGACCATAGGGCAGTGCCCCCACCACCGCGTTGCGGATGTGGGCGATCTCCAGGAAATCAATGATCTCCTCCACAAATTCCCGGTGGGCTACCTCTTCCCGCAGGGTGCGCCCCCAATAGAGGGCGTTAGAGATGCCCCCCTGCTTCATGTGGATATGCCGGGCGGCCATCAGATTGTCCAGGGTGCTGAGGCCCGTGTAGAGGGCGATATTCTGAAAGGTGCGGGCCACGCCCAGGCGGGAGATGTGATGGGTGGGGGTCTTGGTCAGGTCGTGTTCTTTGGCGTCGGGCGCGTGGTACACAATTCGGCCCTCTTGGGGACGATAGAAGCCGCTGATACAGTTGAGCATGGAAGTCTTGCCCGCGCCGTTGGGACCGATGATGGCGCGAATTTCCCCAGTGCGCACATCAAAACTGACGCGGTTGAGGGCGACGGTGTTGCCAAAGGAGAGCAATACGCTATCGACGGTAAGACAGGTGGAAGGTTGATCCATCGATCTGGGCCGTTTTCGGTTTGGCAGATAGAGAGCCAGAGAGGTGTGCCCCGGGTCGTCAACTGCGGATGAATTCTGGGCTGCTTGCTGAACGGAGAGAGGAAGTTCTGCGAAGAATATCACAGTTGCCAAGGTTGTGCAAGTCGGATTTTGGATTGTGGACTTTAGATTTTGGATTGCGTCAGCGATCAACAATCCAAAATCTAAAATCCAAAATCCAAAATCGATTAGCCCTTCACTGCACCGGCCAACATGCCCCGCAGGAAGTAGCGGCCCAGGAAGATGTAGACGATGAGGGTAGGCACCGCGGCCAGAAAGGCCCCGGCCATCTGCACGTTCCACTCGATGATCTGGCTGCCAGCCAGATTGTTGAGGGCCACGGTCACCGGCCAGTTGGCCGGGTTGGTCAGCACCACGGCAAAGAGGAAGTCGTTCCACGCCGCGGTGAACTGCCAGATCAAGACCACCACAAAGCTGGGGATGGAGAGGGGCAGTAGGATGTGCCAATAGACCCCCAACAGCCCGGCTCCGTCCATGCGCCCGGCCTCCACCAACTCTTGGGGCAGACCGGCATAGTAGTTGCGGAAGGTGAGGGTGGTGATGGGAATGCCGTAGATCACATGGGTCAACACCAGGCCCCAGATACCGCCGTAGAGGTCGATCCCCCGCATGAACTGCACCAGGGGAATCAAGATGCTCTGATATGGGATAAACATGCCAAAGAGGATGATCGGGAAGATGACGTCCGCTCCCTTGAACTTCCACTTTGCCAGCACAAAGCCGTTGAGGGATCCCAGGATGGACGAGATGATGGCCGCGGGGACCACCAGGCGCACGCTGTTCCACAGGTTTGGGGCCAGGGCTTCATAGGCCCGGATAAAGTTGTCGAAGTGCAGCCCAGAGGGCAGATCCCACATGGTCTTCAGGCTCACCTCGGCGAAACTCTTGAAGCCGGTGTTGAGCATGATATACATGGGCAGAAGGTAGAACAGGGTCATGACCAACAGGGGGATGTAGAGCCAGTAGCGCGGGCGAGTTTTCATTCGGACGCCTCCGATTTCAGGGTGAAGCGCAGATAGGGGATGACCAGAATCGCCACGCTCAGTAGCAACAGGATGCCGATGGCCGCGCCCCGGTTGTAGAACTGGCCGTCAAAGGTGGTGGTCCACATATAGATGGCCGGCACATCCAAGGGCAACTGCTTGCCCGCCACAGCCACGATCAGGTCGAAGACCTTGAGGGAGATATGGCCCAGAATGATCATGGCGGTCAGGGTGATGGGGCTGAGCAGGGGCAGGATGATGCGGGTATAGAGCTGCCACTCCGTGGCCCCGTCCACCCGGGCCGCCTCCCGCACCTCCTCGGAGATGCCCCGCAGGCCCCCAAGATAGAGGGCCATTGTATAGCCGGACATCTGCCACACCGCGGGGATGGCGATGGCCGCGATCCCCCAGTTGGGGGTGGTGTGCCACTGGTTGATCAGGAAATCCAGCCCCAGGTTGTCAAAGAGCAGGTTGAGTCCGCTCATGCGGGAACCCTGGGCCGGGTTCATCAGCCATCGCCACACCACGCCGGTGACGATGAACGAGATGGCCATGGGAAAGAGAAAGAGGCTGCGGAAGAAGGCCTCTCCCCGCAATCCCTGGTCCAATAGAATAGCCAAAAACAGGCCCAGCGCCAGGCACCCACCCACAAAGAGACCCGTGAAGATCAGGGTGTTGCGCACGTCAATGTGAAAGCGGGGATCGTACATCAGGCCGATGTAGTTGCTCAGTCCTGCCCAACTGTAGTCGGGCATCAGGCCCACCCAGTTGCTCATGGAAACCCGACCCGACCAGATAATAAAGCCATACACAAAGATAAAGATGGCCAAAATGGATGGGGAAACCAGGGCAACAGAGAGGATTCGATCTCGGTTCAGGCGCATATTCTTCCTCCCGTCAATAAACGGTAGACCACAGCGGGGTGAGGAGGGTGAGTTCCCCCCGGTGGGGGTTGTCCTGCCCCCGCTCCGGTCTACTGTAGGTGAATTTATCAAAAAGGACGCCACACCAAGTGGTGTGGCGTCCTTTTTCAACCAGACATGAGGCGTTTATCGGCCTCAACAAAGCTTACTGGCAGGGACCGTTGGCGGCACAGGTGGCCACCAGGGCGCTCTGCAGCGTCGCGACATCGCCGTTGGCCAGGAAGAGGCCCAGGGCGGTGTCGATCTCGGACTTCCAGGAATCGTTGGCCACGACGCCGTGGGTCAGGCTGCCGACCACACGGTCGCTGGCCCAGTCATCCATAGCGGAGAGCAGGTACTCGCCGTACAGACTGCGGTCGCCGTCGCTGCGGGCAGGGATGGAACCCTTGACCGGGTTGAAGGCGTCCTGGCCTTCCAAGGAGCCGGCCACGGTCAGCCACGCAATGGCGGCGTCACGATGGGGGGCGTTCTTGGGCAGCACAAAGCTGTCGGACAGGAACTGGAAGTTGCCACCGGTGCCCGGCACAGGCGCCCAGCCATATCCCTCCATGGGGACCATGCCGATTTCACGGAAGAAGCCCTCGGCCCAGTCGCCCATCACGTTGAAGGCGGCATCGCCATCCACCACCAGACGGGAAGCGTCCTGCCAGCTCAGGGCAGAGGCGTCGCTGTTGGTGTAGGTCAGGATCTTGGCGAAGTCTTCCAGGGCCTTGGTGACCTCAGGGGCGGCCCAGTCGCCAGCGCCGGTCCAGATGGCGTCGTAGGCGTCCGGTCCCATGCTGGCCAGCAGGACGGTCTCGAAGAGGTGCATGGCGGTCCATTGCTCGCCCATGGCCAGGGGGGTCTCGACCCCAGCGTCCTTCAGGGTGTCCATGGCGGCGAACCACTCGTCCAGGCTGGTGGGGACTTCGACGCCGTTATCGGCCAGGATGGTGGGGTTGTACCACACCACATTGGCCCGGTGGATGTTGACAGGCACGCTGTAGATGTTGCCGTCGTTGGAGATCAGGGGGATCAGGGTTTCTGGCATCACTTCGAGCCAGCCCTCTTGCTCGAAGAGGAAGTTGACGGGCTCAAGCTGGTCGGCGGCCACATAGGTGCCGATCAACTCCTGGCCCGCGTGGCCCTGCCAACTGTCCGGGGAGTCTCCAGCCTGCAAGCGGGTGGCCAACACGGCCCGGGCGTTGGTGCCAGCGCCACCGGCCACGGCGGCGTTGACAAAGGTGATCTCCGGGTACTTCTCGTTGAAGACCTCGATCATGGCGTCCAGGCCGGCCGCTTCGCCGCCGCCGGTCCACCAGGAGAAGACCTCCACTTCATCGGTCATGGCTGCCGGGGCTTCCGCTGTGGGGGCCTCTGCCGCGGGCGCTTCGGCGGCGGCTGGGGCTTCCGCGGCTGGGGCTTCGGCAGCCGGGGTCGCAGGGGCCGGGCAGGCGGCCAGCAGCATGGCTGAAATCAACATAACGCTCATGACTACGATCCAAAGTCGAGTTTTGCGCATGGGTCAGACTCCTTTGTGTGAATTGTGGAAAATGTTTAGAGGGTAAATCGATAAAACAGGTTGGTCAGTCACAAACCGAAAAATAGGTGTAATCAACAGGCGTAATTGTAGCACAGACCCGCCTGTTGTCAATTGATCTGAAGAAGCTCAAAAAAAAAACCTGATTTGACAAAAATAAAACGCAGATCTTCAAGAGATGGCTCTGCTGCAAAAAGGTCAAATTCACCGCAAAGACGCCAAGAACGCAGAGAAAAGCAAGATTTTTTCCTCTGCGTTCTCTGCGAAATCTCTGTGTCCTCGGCGGTTAAATGGCTTTTTGCAGCGGAGTCAGATATACGCAAAACAACGCAGATCTCTTCTGATCTTGTCTGAAAATCAGCGGAAATCTGCGTGTATCTTGAAAATCTGCGCTCAATTCGGCCAGCTTCTACCCTTTTCGCTCAAAAGGACGTAGAAGCATCACCGGCACAGGCGAGGTGCGGGCGACCTGTTCGGCGACGCTGCCAAAGAGCAGGCGGCGCAATCCTGTGCGACCGTGGGTTGTCATGGCGATCAGGTCGATCTTGGCTGCGCGCACGTAGCGAATGATCTCTTCCCCTGCCTCGCCAAAACGCACCTGCTGTATGACCTCGTAGCCATCTTGTTCCAGGCTGCGAACATCCTGGCGTAGCTCTTCCTGCCATGCAGATACCAAGCTGTCTCGCTCTTGGGAGGCAAAGATAGGGTGATGGCTGCGCACCGCATCGTCGGATGTCTGGTAGTGGGGCACATCCGTAAAGGTGAGAGACGCCACAGTGGCCGGGGCCGTCACATTTCCCGCCGGATTGTCGGCCACGTGGACCAGGTGAAGCTGGAACTTGTCCGGCGCAAAAAGATGGCGGATCTGGGGCAATATCTTGCGACAGAAGTCGGAACCGTCCAAGGGAATCAATACTTTACGTTTGGTCATGATTATTTCTCCTCGCTCTTGAGGGCGATAGTGACAAAAATGGTGCGACGGGATTGGGGATAATGTTGGGTCGGGCCGCACTTAGCGCGACTTTGAACCAGGGGCGAGGGGTGCGCCCCGCAGGGAAGATGAGGGGGAGACGGGCCGCGCATTCACCGCCTCGCGCAGGACAGCCACCAGCCGGTTGGACTCGATGCCTTTGGGCAGGATATGGGTGATCCCCAACTTGTGCAGGGTCATCTGCATGGCTGTGTCGGCGAAAGCGGTCAGCACCACGATCACGGTCTCTGGGCGGCGATAGGCGATCTCCCGCACCGCCTCCATGCCCTTGTCGTCGTGCATCATGGGATCGATGAGCAGCACATGGGGCGATTCGGCCAAGGTAGCCTCAACCGACTGGGCGCTGCTCCCCGCCTCGGCCACGATCTGGATATCCCCTTCACGGCGTAGACGGGCGCTAACCAGTTCACGCACGTTGGTATGATCGTCGGCTAACACAATGCGAATGGTGTTCATGATTCCCTGATCTGCAAAAACCTGGCCTGCAACACGCCGATCTGTAAAAAATGGACCGCGTCTCATCGTCTCCTCCTTGGCAACATACCCCTTGCCGGGAAAGGGTACCTTACCCACTACTATAGGCGTGATCTCGAAGGTTCTACAGTGGCAAATGTCCCCAGGTTAGCATGACAGCCATCCTTGAAGGGAGGGGGGGAGGTGACAGGGTGACAAGGTGAAGGGGTGACAAGGTGACAGGGTGGGGGGGCAAGGGGGTTAGTTGACGGGGATGCGGAGGGAGACGCAGGTGCCGGAGGTGGCTCGGGGACCGATCTCGATCCAGCCGTTGAGGGAGGTGGCCCGCTCTTTCATGTTGTGCAGGCCATTGCCCTTGCCATAGCCGTTGACCTCGAACCCCACGCCGTTGTCGGCAATGTCCATGTGCAGGATGCCCTCGTCCACCCATGTGCGCATGGTGAGATCTGTGGCCCTGGCATGTTTGCGTACGTTGGCCAACGTCTCTTGGGCGATGTGCAAGATCTCCACGGTCTGCTCCGGGGTGAGCAAATCGACGGGAATGGGCTCGGTCTCCAGATGGACGGTGAGGAAGGTGTTGGCCCGCAACTCTTTGGCCAGCTCTTCGATCCCCCTGGCCAGATCCCGGCCCTGGAAGCGCTGGGGACGCAACTCCAGAATATAGTTGCGAATATCCCGGTTCACCTCGTTGAGATCGCCGATGGCTTTGAGAATACGAGATCGAGTCAGGCCAGGGTCCGTGTCGATATAGAACTGGCTGTCGTCCAACATCAGGCCGGTGGCATAGATGGACTGGATGATGCCGTCATGCAGATCCATGCTGAAGCGTTCCCGCTCTTGCAGCACGGCCAGTTGTTGGATCTGGCGATAGAGTTGGGCGTTTTCAATGGCGATGGCGGCCTGGGTGGCAAACATCTGCAGGATCTCTTGATCCATCTGCGTAAAGGGGATAGGTTTGCTCGGCTTGCCCGGCTTGTTGTGGCTGGATTGCTTGTCGGTCAGATAGATATCGCCGATCACCTTGCCCTTGGAAATGATGGGCACCCCCATCAGCGTGGTCATGGGCGGGTGGTTGGGGGGGAAGCCATAGGATCGGGGATGCTCGCCGATGTTGCGCACCCGAATGGGCCGGGCTTCGCGGATCAACATGCCCAGCAAGCCAAAGCCCTGGGGCGGCTTGCCCATCTCCGCCCGCTTCGCCTCGCTGATGCCCGAGGTGATAAACTGGGCGATCTGTTTGCCATTCGGCTCCAGAACCCCCACTGCCCCATACTGGGCATTCACCAGTTCCCGGCTCAGGTCCACCACTTTTTGCAGCACCGTACTCAGGTCCAACTCTGTGGTCAGGGCCAATGCCGCCCCATGCAGGGCCTCCAACTGTTGGGTGCGCTGACGAATCACCTCTTCCCGGCTTTCGACCAGGGAGAAGACCAGGAGCCAAAAGACCAGGGCCACCACCACCAGACCCGTCAACGCCAGCAGATCGTACTCATCGGCCCATTGGGACGGCAACCAATAGAGACGCAGAAGAACAGCCCCAATCCACAAGGGGATGGGCAGGAGAAAGCCTAGCCATTTGAGTCGGTGAATCGTAAACACGGCGCTGTTTGGTCCTTTTGGCATGAGTAGGTTTGGTGGCAAGAACTGTGTTATAATGGCCCAGTCTACCCGCGCTCCATATTATACATGAGCGTTTCCCATGGGCCTAACTATCAGACCCAATCAGGTTATCTATACTCCAACCAGGATCAATCTGTATGTCATTGAGAATTCTATTAGTGGACGATCACGAAGTGGTGCGATTGGGCCTAAGGGCGTTGCTTTCGCGCTATCCCCATTTTGAGGTGGTGGGCGAGGCCGCCGGCGCGGAGGAGGCCTTGCAGCAAGTGAGCCATCTGCGCCCAGACGTGGTGGTGATGGATATTCGGCTGCCTGGGAAAAGTGGCATCGAAGCCACCCGGGACATCGTTGGGGCCTACCCAGCAACCAAGGTGATCATGCTCACCTCCTTTGCCGACGACGACCTGCTCTTTGACGCCATCACCGCCGGCGCGTCGGGCTATGTGTTGAAGCAGATCGGCAGCGCGGATCTGGTGCGGGCCTTGGAAAGCATTGGCCGGGGCGAATCCTTGCTGGATCCGGCCTTGACCCAAAAGGTCTTCCAGCGGGTGCGAGAGGCGACCCGACAGGCCGAAAACGCCGCCTTCGCCGATCTGACCGATCAGGAACTCAAGATATTGGTCCTGGTCTCCAAGGGCATGACCAACAAAGAGATCGCCGCTGTGGTCTTCCTCAGCGAAAAGACCGTGCGCAACTACGTCAGCTCGATCCTGAGCAAACTCTCCGTCTCCACCCGGGCCGAAGCCGCCGCCTACGCCGTCACCCACCGCATCCAAGACCACATCCCCGAATCCCTGTAAAAGAAAATTAACCGCCGAGGGCGCTGAGATTTCGCAGAGAGCGCAGAGGAAAACAAGGCCTTTTCTCTGCGCTC
>CAZKEX010000076.1:0-14885 GCA_964551895.1 uncultured Caldilineaceae bacterium
ACGTCCATGCGGTGGGTCACCGCGTCCAGGGTGATGGTATCCCCCGTGCGCACCAGGGCGAGACCGCCGCCGTCCTGGGCCTCCGGGGTGACGTGGCCGACGACGAAGCCGTGGGTGCCGCCGGAGAAGCGGCCATCGGTGATCAACGCCACGCTCTTGCCCAGGCCCGCGCCCATGATGGCCGAGGTGATGGAGAGCATCTCCCGCATGCCGGGACCGCCCTTGGGGCCTTCGTAGCGGATCACCACCACGTCCCCGGCCACCACTTCGCCCCGCTCGATGGCGTGCAGGCTCTCCTCTTCGGAGTCGTAGACCTTGGCCGGGCCGACAAAGCGGGTGCCTTCCTTGCCTGTAATCTTGGCCACAGAGCCTTCGGTGGCCAGGTTGCCGTACAGAATTTGCAGATGGCCCGTGGCCTTGATGGGGCTGCTCAAGGGCATGACCACCTTTTGCCCCTCGGCCAGATCCGGCATGGCTTCCAAATTCTCGGCCAACGTCTTGCCGGTGACGGTCATCACGTCCCCGTGGAGCAGCCCTTCCCGCAGGAGCAGCTTTTGCACAGCGGGCACACCGCCCACGTCGTGGAGATCCTCCATCACAAACTGGCCGCTGGGCTTGAGGTCGGCGATAAAGGGCACTCGGTCCGAGACTTCCTGGAAATCGTCCAGGGTCAGCTTGACGTCCGCGGCCTTGGCGATGGCGATCAGATGCAGCACGGCGTTGGTGGAGCCACCCAGGGCCATCACGATGGTCATGGCGTTCTCAAAGGCCTTGCGGGTGAGGATGTCCAGGGGCTTGATGTCGTTCTCAAGCAGGTGGCGGATGGCCACACCCACGCTCAAGGTTTCGGCCAGCTTCTCGTCGCTGTCCGCCGGGAAGCTGGAGCTGTTGGGCAGGCTCATGCCCAGGCTTTCGATGGCCGAGGCCATTGTGTTGGCCGTATACATGCCGCCACACGCGCCTTCGCCGGGGCAGGCATTCTTGAGCACCGCGGTCAGTTCGTCCCGGTCGATGTCTTCGGCCAGATATTGGCCATAGGCCTCGAAGGCGGAGACGATGTCCAGCTTGCGCCCATTCAGCCAGCCGGGCTTGATGGTGCCGCCATAGACCATGATGCTGGGCCGGTTGAGCCGGGCCATGGCCATCAGCGCGCCGGGCATGTTCTTGTCACAGCCGGGCAAGGAGATGTTGGCGTCGTACCACTGGGCCCGCATGACGGTCTCGATGCTGTCGGCGATGATGTCACGGGAGGGCAGGGAGGCCTTCATGCCCTCGGTGCCCATGCTGATGCCGTCGCTGACGCCGATGGTGTGGAAGATCAGCCCCACCATGCCCTGGGCGTTGACTCCCTCCTTGACCCGGCGGGCCAGGGCGTTGAGGTGCATGTTGCAGGTGTTGCCCTCCCACCCCATGCTGGTGATGCCGACCTGGGCCTTCTTCATGTCCTCGTCGGTCAGGCCCACGCCATACAACATGGCCTGGGAACCGACTTGGGAAATGACTTGGGTGAGCTGGCTGGAATATTTGTTGAGTTGGACCGCGGTCGTCGCCGCGCCGTTGGAAGAGGCCATGATTTTGTCTCCTGGCTATGAGGATAAAGGGTGGGTAATGAGGTTAACATGCCGAAAAATTATACCAGTTTCCACAAAAATGGGGAACATCCATGCCCTCCATGCCCCATTCCCGCAGAACCACGGGAATCCAAAATCTAAAATCCAAAATCGTAAATTGCGAATTGCCCTATCGCTTGTCCCCATCGCCCTGAATCTTCCCCCGCTCTAACCGGTCAAAGAGCTTGACGATGTTGGCCTCGGCCACCTCGGCCAAAGTCAGGTCCAGGTCCGTGCAGATCTGGGTGAGATACCAGAGTACGTCCCCCAGCTCCTGCTTGAGGGCTTCCCGCTCGGTCTCGCCGATGACACCGCCCTTGTCCCGGAAGATCTTCTTGACTTTCCCGGCCACCTCCCCGGCCTCGTTGACCAGGCCCAGGGTGGGGTAGACGATGGCGTGGTCCGTGTGGATCAAACTCCACGTCTTGCGGGATTCGGTTTGGTAGGTGTTGAAATCGGGCATATTCATAGGGTTGTCCATCTGTGTGGGAAAAAGCCTCACCGCAAAGGCGCGGAGGGCGCAAAGAAAAGCAAGAAAAAGATCTTTTCTTCTCTCTTCTTTTCTTTGTGCCCTCCGCGCCTTTGCGGTGAAGAATGGTTTGTTTCGTTTACTTGCGGTCGAACCAGGGCAACCCCATGCGGCTCAGGGCGTTGCCAGCCTCCCGCTGGTGCATGATCACCCCGCCAATGTGCGCCACAAGGAGCAGGATGAAGACCTTGGACGCGATGCCGTGGGTGGTCCGGGGCAGCACATCCTCGATCATGTCCGGTGTCAGGTTCGGGGCAGGCAGGCTGATGCCGCTGAAGAGCAACATGGCCGGGCCGCTGGTCAACATCACCACCAGCAGGGCGTAGAGCAGGATGTGGTTCCATTTGAAGATCTGTTTGCGCCCGCCGGTCAATTCTGCCGGGGCCGGGGGCCAGGGATCCACAAAGCGCCAGACCAGCCGGGCCACAGTCAGAAGCAGCACGATTATGCCGATCAGGGTGTGGAGACGATAGATCTGATTTTGGGTGGCGCCAGCATCAATTCGAGTCATGATGATGCCAAAGATGGCCAACCCGATGATGAGCAACGCGCTGAGCCAATGTAGCCAAATACTGACACGTCCATATACTGCGGCATTACGGGTCATGTGGGTCTCCTTTTTGGGTTGATACTTCGATTCGGGATAGCGATGGATTTTCACCGCAAAGGCGCGAAGGGCGCAAAGAAAAGGCGGAAAGAAGAAATGTTTTTCTGCCTTTCTTCTTTCAATCCTTTACGCTCTTCGCGTCTTTGCGGTGAAAACAGTACACTTCTCACTTCTTTGGATTGAGGCGGAGGAGCAACTCTTCGTTGGTATCGGTCATGTCGATCAGTTTGAGCAAGCCTCGCAGGGCCGCGGCGGCATCCCCCCCGGCCAGCCAGTTGCGCAGGGTGGCCAGACGGCGCATTTCGTCGTCGGTGTAGAGCAGCTCCTCCCGCCGGGTGCCGCTGGCCAGGATGTTGAGGGCGGGATAGATGCGGGCCTCGGCCAGTTCCCGGTCCAGCACGATCTCGCTGTTGCCCGTGGCCTTGAACTCCTCGAAGATAAAGTCATCCATGCGGGAGCCGGTCTCCACCAGGACGGTGGCGATCACTGTGACCGAGCCGCCGTTCTCGATATTGCGGGCCAGGCCAAAGAAGCGCCGGGGGATCTCCATGGCCTTGGCATCGATGCCGCCGGTCATGGTGCGGCTGGCCCCGGTGACCTGCAGGTTGAAGGCCCGCACCAGCCGGGTCAGGCTGTCCACCAGCACCACCACGTCCCGGCCGCATTCCAGTTCACAGCGGATGTGGGCCAAGGTCAGCTCGGCCAGGCGCACATGCTCTTGCATGGATTGGTCGCTGGAACTGGCCAGCACCTCCGCCGGCACGTTGCGCCGGAAGTCGGTGACTTCCTCGGGCCGCTCGTCCACCAGCAGGACCACGATGCGGGTCTCCGGCTCTGCGGCGTGGATGGCCTGGGCCAATTCCTGCAAGATGCGGGTCTTGCCGGCCTTGGGCGGGGCCACGATCAGCCCCCGGGTGCCCTTGCCCATGGGGGCCATCAGCTCGACCATGCGCATGGTCGTGTTGCCCCCATCTCCCAGGCGAAAGCGCTCCGTGGGGCTGATGGCGACCAGCCGCTCGAACTTGGTGCGGGCGGCGAACTTCTCCGGCGTCAGGCCACAGATGGTCTCCACCGAGGCCAGCTCCGGCCCCTTCTTGCCGGGCCTCACGCTGCCCACCACCTCCACACCGGCGATCAGGCCGTACTCTTTGATCACCTTGGGCGGCACCAACACATCATCGGACAGGGGCTGAAAGGAAAAAGCCGCGTCCCGCAGATAGCCGCCGCTGCGACCAATGGTTTCGAGAATGCCGGTTGTGGTTTGGGTCATGGTGGGTGGGTTTCTGTGTGAAGTAGGGTGGATTATCTATCGAGTATCGTGTATCGAGTATTTTTGCGTGGTTCAGTTCTTCGTGACGTTTGAAGGATCAAAAATAGCCACGAAAATCCGCTACCACACAATACTCGATACACGATACTCGATATTCTTTATGCCAAAACCGGCTCCATCACCGCCTCGGCCAACTTGGCCTGGGCTTCCCGGTCGGTGGTGATGAAGTATTCGACCGAGTCGGAGAGGGCGATCCAGCTGGCTTCGATGATGTTGGTGCTGGCCCCGACGGTGGTCCAGGTGCGCTCGCCGTCGGCGAAGTCGATGAGGACACGGGTCATGGCCGCGGTGCCGCTGGCGCTGTCCAGGATGCGCACTTTGTAGTCGGTGAGATGCACGGCTCGCAGGCGCGGATAGTATTTGGTCAGGGCTTTGCGCAAGGCCCGGTTGAGGGCGTTGACCGGGCCGTTGCCCTCGGCCACCTCGTGGAGTACCTGATCCCCCACCTGCACCTTGACAGTGCCTTCGGAGAACATGCCCCGGCCCTGGCGATGTTCAACGGCCGCGGTGTAGTCGATCATCTCAAAGGGGGAGACATAGCCGGGCTGCACCCGGCGCAGCATGAGATCCACGCTGGCCTCGGCGCTCTCGAAGGCGAAACCGGCGTTTTCCAGCTCCTTGATCTGCTGCAAGACCTCCCGCTCTTCGGCCAGGCTCAGCCCCTTCAGACCGAACTCCTTGCGTTTGACCGCGATGTTGTCCTTGCCGCTCAGTTCGCTGAGCAGGACCCGGGTCTCGTTGCCCACCAGCCCTGGCTCAATGTGCTGGTAGCTCATCACATTCTTGACCACGGCGTTGACGTGGGTTCCCCCCTTGTGGGCAAAGGCGCTCTGGCCCACAAAGGGCTGATGGTTTTCCGGGCTGAGGTTGGCCAGCTCGCTCACATAGCGGCTGATCTCGGTCAGATGGGAGAGCTTTTCCGGGGGCACACACGCATAGCCCATCTTGAGTTGTAGGTCGGGGATCACGCTGATCAGGTTGGCGTTGCCGCAGCGTTCGCCATAGCCGTTGATGGTGCCCTGCACCTGCACCGCGCCCCGGCGCACGGCCTCCAGGGTGTTGGCCACGCCGGTCTCGCTGTCGTTGTGGGCGTGGATGCCCAAGGTCACCCGGTCGGAGATGGGGGAGGATCCGTCCAGCCCAAGCTCTCGGCGCACGTCGTCAATGGCCTCGCCCACCTGCCAGGGCAGACCGCCGCCGTTGGTGTCGCACAGCACCACACTGTCCGCGCCGCCGAGCATGGCGGCTTGCAAGGTGGAGAGGGCGTACTCCGGGTTGGCCTTGTAGCCGTCGAAGAAGTGTTCGGCATCGTAGACCACCTCCTTGCCCTGGGCCTTGAGATAGGCCACCGAGTCCCGGATCATGCGCAGGTTTTCGGGCAACGTGGTGCGCAGGACATCGGTGACGTGCATGTCCCAGGTCTTGCCAAAGAGGGTAACAACCGGGGTGTTGGCCTGGATCAGCAGTTGGATCTGGGGGTCGTCCGCCGGGTCCGTGTCCGCCCGGCAGGTGGAACCGAAGGCGGTGATCTTGGCATGGCGCAGGGAGAGCTCCCGCTGGGCACGGTCAAAAAACTCCATGTCCTTGGGGTTGGAGCCGGGCCAGCCGCCCTCGATATAGTCCACGCCGAAGTCGTCCAAGCGGCGGGCGATCTTCAATTTATCATCCGCGCTCAGGTTCACCCCTTCCCCCTGGGTGCCGTCGCGTAGGGTTGTGTCGTAGATTTGGATGCGCATAGTCGTACGTTTTCCTTGCTATGGAAGGGCAAGGAGCAATGAGTAAGGAGTAATGAGTAACTTGTTGGGATACTGGACACGGTAGGTTCAATGGTCCGATCCATTCACTTAACCCAGCAATTACTCCTTACTCATTACTCCTTACTCATTACTCCTTACTCATTGCTCTTCGCTCAGATCATCAATACTCTCAAAAATCCTATCCGGCCAGATGCCGTGGCTGAGGTCTTCCCGGCGGAAGCGGCCGGTTTTGACCAGCCAGCCGTGCATGCCCATCTGTTGGCTGCCCCGCACATCGATCTCGATGTCGTCGCCGATCATGGCCACCCGATCCGGGGCCATGTCCAGGTCGTCCAGCACCCGGCGGAAGTAGGCGGCGCTGGGCTTGCCCATCACCACCGCCCCCACACCGGCGGCATATTCCAGGGCCATCACAAAGGGACCGGCATCCAAAAAGAGACCGTCCTCTGTGCGCCAGAAGCGCTTCTTGTGCAACGCCACCAACTGCGCCCCGTTGAGCAAGGCCCGGAAGGCCATGTTCAAGCGAGGAAAGTTGAAGCCCGCGCCCATGTCCCCCACCACCACAAATTCCGGGTTGACTTCATCCACGTCCAGGCCGGGGAACTCCAACTGGGCGTCGGGCAGGAGCAGGGGCAGATAGCGGGTGGCCCCCTGGCTGCGCAGATATTCCGCGGCCACGAAGGTGGGAGTGACCAGGTGGTCCATCTGCATGGAGAAGCCCAGGGCCTGCATATGTTCTTGCAGGGTATGGCGGCAATAGATGGTGGTGTTGGTGAGGTAACGCACCTCAATCCCCCGGGCGCGAACAGAGGCCAAAGCCTCCGCGGCGCCCGGAATCACCTCATTGCCGATGGTCAGTACCCCATCAATATCGACCAAGAGTGCATCGATTGTGTCGAGAACGTTCATAGTTGTCATCCTGTATTCTGTAAACCCGCGGCAATTCCGTTGACCGAGAGCAGGACTACCTGGCGCAAATTGGGATCTTCGGAAAGTTCAGGCTCGTTCTGGATGCGTTTGAGCAGGGCCACCTGGATATAGTTCATGGGATCCACATAGGGATTGCGCAGGTTGATGCTGCGTTGCAGCCACTTCTCGTTGTCCAACAGCTTCACCTGGCCGGTGATGGCCAGCATCACCCGCTCCGTGCGATTGTATTCGTCTTCGATGGCGCCAAAGACCTGTTGGCGGATGTCGGCGTCGGCCAGTTCGGCATAGAGGGGGGCGATGACCATGTCCGCCCGGCGCATGCTGACCTGGGCCCGGTCGATCACCGTGCGGAAGAAGGGCCAGGCCGCGTACATGTCCCGCAGTTGGTCTCGACGGTAATCCGGCACACCGGCGGCGATCCACTCTTCAATCCCCGACCCCAGGCCATACCAGCCAGGCAGGTTGACCCGGCTCTGGGTCCACGAGAAGACCCAGGGGATGGCCCGCAGATCGCTGATCCCCATGCTGCTGCTGCGCTTGGCCGGTCGAGAACCGATGTTGAGCTGGCCAATCGGGGTGATGGGGGTGGCCTGATGAAAATAGCGCAAAAAGGCCGGGTCCGTCACCAAGGCCCGATATTTGACCTCCGAGAGGCGGCTCATCTCGTCCAGCATCTTGGCCCACGCCTCTTCTTGGGCCACAGCCGGGCGTTTGCCGCTGGAGAGCAGCACCGCGTTGACCAATTGCTCCAGATGGCGGTGGCCGATGGCCTTGTTGTCATAGCGGGCGCTGACCACCTCGCCCTGTTCGGTGAGCTTGATGCGGCCCCGGATGGACTCGGGCGGCTGGGCCAAAATGGCCCGGTTGGCCGGTCCGCCCCCTCGGCCGATGGATCCGCCCCGGCCGTGGAAGAGGGTAAAGCGCACCCCGTGGGCATCGCAGGTGTGGGCCAGGGCGCGCTGGGCCTGGTAGAGCATCCACGTGGCCCGCAGATAGCCGCCGTCCTTGTTGGAATCGCTATAGCCGATCATGATCTGCTGCTGGTTGCTGCGCTGGGCCATGTGGGCCTGATAGACCGGGTTCTCGAAAATGGCCGTCATGGTGGCCGGGGCATTTTCCAGATCTTCGATGGTCTCGAAGAGGGGCACCACATCGATCTGGCCGAAGAGACCGGCATCTTTGGCAAAGAGCAGCACCTCCAGCATATTGCTGACCTCCGTGGTCATGCTGATGATGTAGGTCTGGATCGACTCCGGACCGATCTCCTCGTGGGCCAGGCGGATCAGGCGGAAGAGACCCAGGATCTCGTTGGTCTCCTGGCTGAAATCCAGCCGGGCGGTGAGGGGGCGGGGGCTGGCGATCTCCCGGGAGAGCAGGGCCACCTTCTCGGCTTCGGACAGGTCGGCGTAGGCCAGACCGGGGTTGTATCGCTCCAACACCTCGGCCATGGCCGCCCGGTGTTTGGCAGAATGTTGGCGAATGTCCATGGTGGCCAGATGAAAGCCGAAGACCTTCGCTTGACAAACCAAGGCGGCCAAGCGGCCATCGGCCAAGCGCTGGCCCTGGTTGGCCCGCAAACTCTCTTGGATCAACGTCAGGTCGGCCAGAAACTCCGCGGCGTGGTGGTAGGCCCGGGGATTGCGCACCCGGTCTTTCCAGGCTTGCTCGGTTTCGGCCACCGTGGCCATCAGCCGCCGGAAGACCAGAATCAGCTTTTGGCGATAGGGCTCCAGGCTGAAGCGTTCCAGCACGTCCACCTCATCCCCAGGCACCCCGGCCAGATCCCTGGCCAGACTGTCCATAAAGGGCTGGGAAAAACCCACATGGGTCTTGGCCACAGAGAGATGTTCGTACAGCCCCTCCACGGCCTGGGCATAGAGTTTAAGGATACGCCCCTTCTGTTCCCGCAGAGTATCCTCGGTGACTTGCAGGGTGACATAGGGGTTGCCGTCCCGGTCCCCGCCCATCCAGGTGCCATATTGCAGGAAGACGGGCAGGTCGAAGCGCTCGCCGGGGAAGTAGCGGGCCAGGGCCGCGTCCACCTCTTGATAGATGCGGGGGATCAGGTCGAAGAGGGTGGTCTCGATAAAATAGAGACCGTGGCGCACTTCGTCCAGCACCGTGGGGCGGCGATCCCTGGTTTCGTCGGACTGCCACAGGGTGACCACGATCTCCCGGATGCTGTCCAGCAGTTCGGTCTCCTCCACGGGCAGCAGATCGTGGAGATCCAGCTCGTAGAGCATGGCGGCGATGGCCCGCAGCTTGAGCAGGATGGTGCGCCGGGTGGCCTCGGTGGGGTGGGCGGTGAAGACGGGCAGAATATAGAGCTCGGCCAGCAGGCGGCGGATGTCGTCGGCGGTCAGCCCCTCATCGGCCAGTCGGGCCACGGCCTCGGCAATGGTCTCCCGATAGGGCACGCCCTGCTCCTGGGCGCTCTGGGAGCGTTTGCGCAGCACCCGCACCCGCTGCTGCTCCTCGGCCAGGTTGATCAACAAAAAGTAGGTGGTGAATGCCTTCAGCACGGCCCGTGTGCGCTCAAAGTCCTGCACCAGCTCCCCGGTCAGCGCCTGGATGCGTTCACCGGCCCCGGCATCCCCTTGGCGTTGGGCCTTGGTCAATGCCCGCAACTCCTCTTCCAGGGCAAAAACCTCGGCTCCTTCCTGCTCCACAATTGTCTCGCCCAGCAAATTGCCCAAGAGACGGATGGTCTCTCGCAGTTGGGCCTGGGTGGCTTCGGCGCTGTTTGTTTCGGTCATTATGACAAGTCCTCGTGTTGATAAGTGCAATGAGTAATGAGTGATGAGTAATGAACGTGGTTGGGAGAGATCCCGGCAAAAATGCCAATGGATTCGCTCACCCAAATTACTCATTACTCCTTACTTATTACCCGCGCCACCAAATCCCCCATCACCACCGTCCCCACCACTTCCGTGCCCGTGTGGGCGATGTCGCCCGTGCGCACGCCCTGGTTGAGGACCGTGTCCACGGCGGCTTCGATGGCGGCGGCTTCGGCGTCCAGCCCCAGGCTGTGGCGGAGGAGCATGGCGCAGCTCAGAATGGCGCCAAGGGGGTTGGCCATGCCCTTGCCGGCGATGTCCGGCGCGCTGCCGTGGATGGGTTCGTAGAGGCCCAAGGGCAGATTGTGGCTGTTCATAATGTCCCCGATACTGGCCGAGGGCAACATGCCCATGGACCCGGCAAGCATGGAGGCTTCGTCGGTCAAAATGTCGCCGAAGAGATTCTCCGAGACCACCACATCGAAGTCAGCCGGGCGGCGGATCAGGTACATGGCCATAGCGTCCACCAGCACATGCTCCACGGCCACGTCGGGATAGTCGGCCATCACCTCGACAGTCACCCGCCGCCACAGGCGGCTGGACGCCAGAACGTTGGCCTTGTCCACGCTGGTCAGCTTGCCCCTGCGCCCCTGGGCTGCGATGGCGGCCAGGCGCACCACCCGCTCGATCTCCGGCCGGGTGTAGAGCATGGTGTCGTAGGCCTCGAACCCCTCCGGCCCAGCCTCTTGGCGGGGACCGAAATAGGCGCCGCCGGTCAGCTCCCGCACCACCAGCAGATCCACCCCGGCCAACACCTCTTCCTTGATGGCGCTGGCGCTGATCAGTTGCGGGTGCAGCTTGACCGGGCGCAGGTTGGCGAAGAGGTTGAGGGCCTTGCGGATGGCCAGCAGCCCCCGCTCCGGGCGATCCACGGCGTTGGGGTTGTCCCACTTCGGCCCGCCCACCGCACCCAGCAGGACGGCGTCCGCGCTTTTGGCCGCGGCCACGGTCTCATCCGGCAGGCTGGCACCCAGGGCGTCGATGGCGCAGCCGCCCATCAGGTGATCTTCATAGGCAAAGGTGTGGCCGAAGCGGTCGCCCACGGCATCCAGCGCCTTCTTGGCTTCGTTGGTCACTTCCGGGCCGATGCCGTCACCGGCGAGGACTACGATTTTTGCGTTCAAAGGACGGGCCTTTCTGCATTTGTTGATTGGTTGATTTGTTGATTTTGGCGGACGATTGAGAGATTGGGCGATTAGGCAATTTTTCCTGTCGCTCACACTCCTTTTGCCTTTTGCCTTTTGCGCTTTGCCTTTTGCCTTAAACCCCCGCAATGCGCTCTCGCCCGGCATAGATGTTGAAGCGTTCGCCCCGCAGAAAGCCGACCAGGGTCATACCGAATTCTTGGGCCACCTCAACGGCCAGGCTGCTGGGGGCGGAGACGGCGCAGACCATGGGCACCCCGGCGACCAGACACTTTTGCATCACCTCGTAGCTGGACCGGCCGCTGACCATGACGGCGCAACGGTTGAGGGGCAGTCTGTGGGCCATCATGGCCCAGCCCACCAACTTGTCCACCGCATTATGTCGCCCCACATCTTCCCGGCAGACCAGCATGGCGCCGGTTTCGTCGAAGAGGGCGGCGGCGTGCAGCCCGCCGGTGAGATTGAAGAGGCGCTGGTTGGCCTCAAGCTGCCGGGGCAGATCGACGATCATCGTTGGCTCGAAGACCGGGCCGGGGGGGATGATGGGGCAGCCCCGAATTTGCAGGGTCTCCAGCCCGGCCTTGCCGCACACCCCGCAGGCGCTGGAGGTGAAAAAGTGGCGATCCAGGCTGGGCAGGTCCGGGATGGTGTCGGTGCGCAGGCTGACGTTGACGATGTTGTACTGCTGGGCCGCGGCCACATCCACACAATAGGCGATGGTGGCGATCTCGTCCCGATGGGCGATCACCCCTTCGCTGAAGAGAAACCCCGCGGCCAGCTCAAAGTCCGCGCCAGGGGTACGCATGGTGACGGCCACGGTCTTGGTCTCGCCTCCGGCCAACAGCCGGATCTCCAGAGGTTCTTCCGTGGCGATCTGGTCCGTGTGCAGACGTTTGCTCGTGCCGTCCACGGACCAGACCCTGGCTTTGACTTTGCTCCCTGGCCGTATGGTCATAGGTTGGCCCCTATGCCCACGCCGGTTGCTTGGCCTCGTGGGCAGCGACCGCCTCTTCCACGGCCTGGATATAGCCCAGATCGTCCAGTCCCCGGAGCAGGCAGGTCTTGCGGAAGGGGTCGATCTCGAAGCCCATCACCTGGCCGTCGGGCAGGGTGACGCTCTGGGCCGCCAGGTCGATGGCGATGCGGGTCTCTGGCGCTTCTTCCACCAGATCCAGCAACATGCCCACGGTCTCCTCGGGCAGGGTGACCGGGAGCAGCCCGTTCTTGAGGCTGTTGTTGTAGAAAATGTCGGCAAAGCCCGGCGTGATCACGGCCCGGAAGCCGTACTCGGTCAGCGCCCACACCGCATGTTCCCGGCTGGAGCCGCTGCCAAAGTTGCGCCCGGCCAGCAGAATTTCGCTGCCGTTGTACTCGTCGTGGTTGAGTACAAAATCCGGCTTGGGGCTGCCGTCCGGGTTGTAGCGCCAACTGGAGAAGAGGCCATCGCCCATCCCCTCCTTGGTCACCGCGGTCAAATAGCGGGCGGGGATGATCTGGTCCGTGTCCACATTCTCCGCCCGCAGGGGGGCGGCGGTGGCGTCAAGTGTTGTGAATTGTTGCATGGTTTCGTTCCTATTCAGATTGTATTTTCGTAAAGATCCGCCACGGGGAAGCAGAGATCGTAGTCGTTCCAAAAGAGATCGCCGTCTTGGACGGTGAAGTTTCGGAACAGATTTGGGTCAAGGTATTTGCGGATCAGCGGATTGGTGGATGCCATCAAGAATGGGCCAAAGTCTATATGCTGCGTCAATCCGTCGGAAAAGGTGATTCGCAGAATATACTGTTCGACAAAAGTCGCATCCGTCACCGCCAGATTCGACTTTCCAACTCGCCTACGCATCGAGCAATTCCGTGATTTGCGCCGGGCCATTTAGCACCACACGAAGCAGATTGAGAACATTCCTGCCGATGATCACCTCATTGCCAAGTTCATCGGCCACGATCTCCATTGCAGGCAGGCGTAGATCGCCGATTCCAATGTCCAGCGAGAAGATATCGACAACTCGTGCCTCGCCCCATTGGCTGCGCATAAAGCGCCGATCATCCACTTGGATACTCAAAGATTTGAGATACCGAGCAGGGATCAAGGTGGCATCCGCACCGCTATCCACGAAGGCCGTGAGCGGACCGGTGGCAAATCCTTCTTCCGGCACGGCCAGGCGAATTTCGATGACTGGAGCCGAAGGAAAGTAGTCCTGGCTGTACGAGAACTTCACGGTTTCACCCGTCCTGTACTCGGTGTACGCATCCAAATCTCCTCGACTACATCCGCCTTAACCTGACGGATCAGCACAGCCGTGCGGCCATATGTAGCCCTAATTCGCCGATAGAGGGCTGCCCGATCTTCATCCTGATCCACGACCTTGCCGTTGTGGACCGCCACCCACTGGCCCGGCATCGTCCGCCACAATTGGGGATGCAGCGTCTCGTATGAGGCGATCTCCCGATCGATCTTGTGTCGCTGCTCCTCGCGCAGATACCGTTCGACCGCCTCGTTGACGAGATTGTCCACGGTCGTGTCCTGTTGCTGTGCGCGGACCTGAAGCGTGTCGCTCAGATCAGGCCGCAAGGTGACGATATTTGCCGACATGATTTTCCCCCTTCCCACAAAACCCTACGCCACGATAGGTTGTTTCAGTTCCTGTCGCACGTCAACCACCCGGCCGTTGATGGCCGCGGACGCCGCCATGATCGGACTCATCAACAAGCTGCGGGAGCCCGGCCCTTGGCGGCCTTGGAAGTTGCGGTTGCTGGTGCTGGCCACATATTTGCCCCGGCCCGCCTTGTCATCGTTCATGGCCAGGCACATGGAGCAGCCGGCGCCCCGCCACTCAAAACCGGCCTCGCTGAAGATGCGGTCCAAGCCCTCGGCCTCGGCCAAGGCCTTGACCGCCTTGGAGCCGGGCACGACCAAGGCCTGCACATTGTCCGCCACCTTCCGACCTTGGATCACCTGGGCGGCGGCCCGCAGATCTTCGATGCGCCCGTTGGTGCAGGAGCCGATGAAGACGATGTCGATGGGCTGGCCTTCCATGGGTTGGCCAGCGGAGAGGCCCATGTATTCCAACGCGCTGAGCAGACTGCGCCGTTCCGCCGGGTCGTCCAGCTCCTCCGGCGTGGGGATGCGCTGGGTGACCTGGACGCCCTGGCCCGGATTGGTGCCGTAGGTGACCATAGGGGCCAACGTTGCCGCGTCAAGGGTCAGCTCCCGGTCGAAGACGGCGTCCTCGTCGCTGTAGAGGGTCTGCCAGTGGACCACGGCCTTGTCCCAGTCCGCGCCCTTGGGGGCGTGGGGACGGCCCTGAATATAGTCGTAGGTGGTCTGGTCCGGGGCGATCATACCGGCCCGGGCGCCGCCTTCGATGCTCATGTTACAGATGGTCATGCGGTTGGCCATGTTCATGGCGCGGATGGCGCTGCCCCGGTATTCGAAGACATGGCCGATGCCGCCGTTGGCCCCGTTCTTGGCGATGATGGCCAAAATCACATCCTTGGCCGTGACGCCGAAGCCCAGTTCCCCGTCCACGGTGATGGCGAAGGTCTTGGGCCGGGTCTGGAGCAGACATTGGGTGGCCAGCACATGGCCCACTTCGCTGGTGCCGATGCCAAAGGCCAGCGCCCCAAACGCGCCGTGGGTGCTGGTGTGGCTGTCCCCACAGACGATGGTCATGCCCGGCTGGGTGATGCCCATCTCCGGCCCCACCACGTGGACGATCCCCTGCACATCGCCCTCGATGTCGAAGAGGGTGATGCCGAAGTCGGCGCAGTTACGGCGCAGGGTGCGCACCTGGGTGGCCGCGTCCGCCGGCCAAAGGTCGATCCCCACCCCAATCCGTGTGGGGATGGCATGGTCCATGGTCGCAAAGGTCTTCTCCGGGCGACGCACAGACAGCCCCCGTTCCCGCAGCATCCCGAAGGCCTGGGGCGAGGTGACTTCGTGGATCAGGTGGGCGTCGATGTAGAGTACAACGGGAGCGCCCGGCTCTTGGGCTACCACATGAGCGTCCCATACTTTTTCAAATAGCGTTTTTGCCACAAATTCCTCCGTCAATTTAGGTTTGTTGATTTGTTGATTTGTTGATTTGTGACTCTGCTGCAAAAAGCCATTTAACCGCCGAGGACACAGAGATTTCGCAGAGA
>CAZKEX010000077.1:0-1762 GCA_964551895.1 uncultured Caldilineaceae bacterium
TGGGAGATTAGGAGACTGGGAGATTGAGAGATTGGGAGATTATCACGACATAATCTCCCAATCTCTCAATCTCCCAGTCTCCCAACCGCCCAAGTAAACGGCCCCACCTGCACAGGTGGGGCCGTTTCTGTTCCCCCGTCCTCGTCCAAGAAACCAGCTTGCAATGCTTACAATCCGCTTGCGAATGGGCCGCTAGCCGCAACTTGTGGGGCCTTTCGACGTCATCCTTCATGACTCTGCTGTAAAGGGCCAGTTAACCGCCGAGGCGAGAGGGCTTTCCCAGGGCGCGCAGAGAAATAGAACTTGATTTAATCTAATCGTAAAGTTGTTGTCAGCAAAGTGTAACATACAAGGCGGAGATTTCTCTGTATAATCAACTTGTGCAGATGTAGCGAAAACAACGAAAATCAAACGAAGATTATTTAGTTTAGGCATCTGCGTTGGCAACGGCTCAAGACATATAGCGAATCCCAAAGTAATTGTGGGAAAGGACATTGACAATGATGACTAAACTTCACACTTCTCAGCCAGCATGGATGGTTGCAAGGAGTCTGGTGGCGATGCTGGTTCTGCTGACCCTGGCATTTGCCACGGTCAGCATGGCCGCGCCCGCTGTCCCCACTGGCGAAAGCTCCCTGGGTGATCGGGTTTGGAATGATGCCAACAACAACGGCGCCCAAGATGTGGGCGAGGTCGGCATTAATGGGGTGAAGATCACTCTCTACGTTGATGATGGCGACGGTGTCTTTGACCCCGGCCCTGCGGGCGACCAGGTGGACATTGAGACCTTCCCCGACGGCAAGACCACCACGGCGATCAATGGCGCCGTAACTGGTTACTACAACTATGACAAGATCACCGCTGACGGCAATGCGTTCTTCGTCGTCATCGACAGCGAAAACTTTGATCCCGGTGGCGTGCTGGAAGGTTACCTTTTCAGCAGCGAGTTGCTCTCTGCCTATACGGTGGAGGGTGTGCCGGGCAGCGTTGCCGATCCCCTGCGCATGTATGTGGCCACTTCTGTGGGCCAGTTCCGCGTTGTCATCGACACGGCGGACTTTGGTTTTTGGAAGCCAGACCTCTCCCTAAGCCTCACCCCTGGCAGCGCCACAAACAAGGTCGGTGATCCACACACCTTTATCGTTACTGTGATGGAGCGGGCAGCAACAGGTCCCAACGCCGGAACCATGGTCCCCAAGGTGGGGGCCAATCCGGTTGTGACCGTGCGCAATGCGGCCAACGCCATCGTTGCCCCCACTTCGCAGACCTGTTCCACGACCGGTACCAATAACAGCGGTCAATGTACCGTGACCATGGACTCTGCCGTGGCCGATGTCTACACGGCCAGCGCCAACTTGAGCGTAACCTACGGCGCCGGCGGCGTCAACGGCACGGTGACCATCGATCGCACTACGGGGGATGCGGCCAACACGGCAGCCGGTGGTACAGGCACGGCCACCAAGACCTATGTGGACCTGCGTATCAGCATCAGCGCCCAGACCGCCACCAACAAGGTGGGCGATGCCCATACCTTCACCGTGCTGGTGGAGCGGAAGGTGGGTACGGGTAGTTGGACGCCTGTGGGCAATGGTGTCACGCCGAGCGTGACCATCAGCGGCTCTCCGGCGGCGACCACTGAGGCCGACACGTGCGCCAGCCCCGGCACAGCCGGTGGCACGGGCGCCTGTACGGTGAGAATCAACTCGGACGTGGCCGCGGTCTACACGGCCAACGCCAGCGTGACCACCAATGTGGCCAACGG
>CAZKEX010000077.1:1862-14800 GCA_964551895.1 uncultured Caldilineaceae bacterium
TGGGCAACGGCATTACCCCTGTCGTGACCATCAGCGGCTCTCCGGCGGCGACCACTGAGGCCGACACGTGCGCCAGCCCCGGCACAGCCGGTGGCACGGGCGCCTGTACGGTGAGAATCAACTCGGACGTGGCCGCGGTCTACACGGCCAACGCCAGCGTGACCACCAATGTGGCCAACGGGGCACAGAGCGTCAGCATCACCCGCAGCACCACGGGTGACACGAGGAATGCGGCTGCGCTGCTCCAATCCCCGACCCGCACGGGCACGGCCACCAAGACCTATGTGGACCTGCGTATTAGCATCGGTCTCCTAAGCGCCACCAACAAGGTGGGCGATGCCCATACCTTCACCGTGCTGGTGGAGCAGAAGGTGGGTACGGGCAGTTGGACGCCTGTGGGCAATGGTGTCACGCCGAACGTGACCATCAGCGGCTCTCCGGCGGCGACCACCGAGGCCAACACATGCGCCAGCCCGGGCACAGCCGGTGGCACGGGCGCCTGTACCGTGAGAATCAACTCGGACGTGGCCGCGGTCTACACGGCCAACGCCAGCGTGACCACCAATGTGGCCAACGGGGCACAGAGCGTCAGCATCACCCGCAGCACCACGGGTGACACGAGAAATGCGGCCGCGTTGCTGCAATCCCCGGCCCGCACGGGCACGGCCACCAAGACCTATGTGGACCTGCGCATCAGCATCAGCCCGTTGAGCGCCACGAACCCGGTGCTTGCCGCCCATACCTTTACCGTGCTGGTGGAGCAGAAGGTCGGTGGGGGCAGTTGGACACCCGTGGGCAATGGTGTCAAGCCGAACGTGACCATCAGCGGCTCTCCGGCGGCGACCACCGAGGCCAACACATGCGCCAACCCCGGCACAGCCGGTAGCACGGGCGCCTGTACAGTGAGAATCAATTCGAGTCTGGCGGCGGTCTACACGGCCAACGCCAGCGTGACCACCAATGTGGCCAACGGGACACAGATCGTCAGCATCACCCGCAGCACCACGGGTGACACCCGCAACGCCGCCGCGCTGGTCGGCTCTGGCCTGACCGGTACGGCCACCAAGACCTATCTGGCCGCCACCTTGGGCGACAAGGTGTGGTGGGACATTGACAAGGACGGCATCCAGGACAGCGGCGAGCCGGGGATTCCGGGTGTGACAGTGAACCTGTATGTGGGCGCCTCCAGCACGGTCTATAGCACCACCCAGACCAATGCCAACGGCATCTATCAGTTCCAGAACCTGCCCAACAACAACTATCGTATCGCGATTCCGCCCAGCGAATTCAGCGGCACTGAGACTCTGGTCAACTGGATCGGCAGCCCCCTCAACACAGGGGGCAACACGCCTGCATCGGATCTGATTGACTCGGATGCGGATCCGGCCACCCATGTGATCAACAGCGTGGCTCTGGGTGTGGGCGTCACGGACAATAGCAATGACTTCGGGTTCTACAAGAACACGGACTACACCATCACCAAGACGACCAGTGCGTCTGGGGCCCAGCGCTTGGGCGATGTGATCGCCTACACCATCCAGATCCACAACAGCGGCACCTCTTATCTGGCGATTGCTCCGCTGAAGGATACCTACAACGCCGACTACCTGGAGTTTGTGAGTTCAACGGCATCGACCAGCCCGACTGCTACTATCGTTGCCAACGCCCCCTATACCCGAACGGGCGTCTTGAACTGGACAAACGTGCTGCCCAGCCAACTGGCGCCCGGTGGCAACTTCTCCATCAATGTCCTGTTTAAGGCCATTGGGGACACCACGGATATCACCAAGGGCAACCCGGAACTGCCCAACACCAAGAACGAGGCTCGCCTGGTGCTACCCTTCGCCGACCCGGACGGCCCCGCCGGCCCCTTGGGGGCCTTGGAGCCTCTGCCCACCAAGTTCGATGACGTGAGCGTGCAGATCATCAACCCCACAGGGGTGGCTTTGGCCGCCAGCCAGACCACGGTGGATGCGGTCAGCGGTGTGGTGACTGTGAACTGGCAGACGGTCAGCGAGGTGGACATCGTCGCCTTCAACCTGACCCGCACGAACAGCGAGGGCGTGACGGAACTGGTGAACAGCCAGTTGATCCCCGCCCAGAATTCCGGCCAGCCGGTGGGTAGCTGGTATACTGTACTGGATACCCAGGTTAGCCGGGGAGCCACCTATACCTATGCCGTGCAGTTTGTCATGGCGGATGGCCGGGTAGTGGACTATCAACTGGGGCCGGTCTTTGTGGGCTACACCCTCTATCTGCCCTTTGTCATTCGCTAAGGCTTGTAAGACCAATCTATATACGCCTGGGCTGGGATGCGCGGTCAATCCGCCCATCCCAGCCCTTTGTCTACCCTTGGGGGCCAGGCGACAGGTTGCATATTGACCTGCATGGCAGCTTGAGCCGCCGGGGGAAAAAACGGGGAGACACAATGAACCAAAATCACCATTCGATCAATCCTGGATCTGGATTGGGCCTGATCACCCGCAAGAGCGTCGGCCATGTGCTTGGCGTAGGGGGTGTTGGTCTTGGCTTGATGATGATGCTCATTCTGGCTTTGGCCTCTGGGATCACCCCGGCCCAAGCCACTGGTCTGGCCGAGAAGCCATCTGCCCAACTCCCTGGCCCGATTGCCTCGGCCACGGGTGCAAATCTCGCCGGGGATCTGGCCGATCCGGCATATCCACAGGCTATCCCGTGGACCACTCCGGCCAATGCCTATCGGGTCTCTGTCATGGACGATGGCCTCTATGAACTGAGCTATGCCTATTTGCAGAGCGCCGGTCTGCCCGTGGACACCCTGGATCCCCGAACCTTTCGCATGCATTTTATGGGCCAGGAGATCAGCATCCAAGTGACCGGTCAGGCCGATGGTCGTTTTGATCCAGGGGACGCGGTGATTTTTTATGGGCGCAATGTGGATACCCTGTACTACGATGGCCTTTTCGTCAGCAATAAATATGTCAATGAACTGATCTATTTCCTTTCCTATGGGGCGGGCAACGGTCTGCGCATGGGGACAGTGACGGGTGCGCCGACTGGGGCGCCTGCCCAGACTGTTTCATTGGAGCATATTCTGGACGAGACCAGTTTGTGGTATTTTAGTGAATATCCCCGCCTGCCCATCACTGGGGGAGATCACTTCTTTGGCCACTGGATCCAAGCACGGGGCACCGGATCTTCCTCTCGGGATATCCGTTTTGTGGCGTCGAATGTGGACAACAGTGTGCCTGGCAACCTGTCCATGACCCTCCAAGGGTATGCGACCGGCGCCCACTCCTTTTTCCTGTATCTCAATGGCACCCGGGTTTACTCTAGCACAGGCGGATGGGAAGGCTTTGATGATATTGGGGTGTCCACGATCATTTCTCCCGGTCTCTTTGTCAACGGGACCAATGTCCTCAAGGTCGAGCTGATCAACAATGTGGCAGGGCGTAACCAGGACAAGGTCTATATCAACGTGACACAGATGGATTATGCCCGGCAGTTGGTTGCCCAAGGGGATAGCCTGAACATTCGCGGGGTGACGACGGGGACCTGGACCTTTGCGGCCAGCGGCTTTAGCGGCAGCGATGTCACGATCTACAATGTCACGGACCCCAACAACGTGGGGATGGTGATCAACGGCACGCCCAGCGCCCTGGGGCCGGTAGGCTCCCAGCAGAGCGCGGCCGGCATCACGTTTGAGGCAGCCGTCACCCCCAAGACGCGCTTTTTCCTGGCCGCCCCCACCGCGCACAAGCAGCCGGTCTCCATCATATCCGCAGCCCCCCTGACATCGACCTACACCCCTGTGGATATCCTGGCCAACGCCAATCGCTACGACTACATCATCATCACCCACGGCGATTTTTGGGATGAAATGCAGCCCCTGGCCCGCTATCGCAGCTTCTTCTATGATGTGGCCATGATCGATGTCCAGGAGATCTACAACAGCTTCAGCGGTGGCATGATGTCTGCAGAGGCCATCCGAGACTTCCTCTCCCATGCCTATAACAATTGGAGCGGAGCCCAGCCGGAGTTCGTGCTGTTGGTGGGGGATGGGGCGGTGGACATGCGCAACTATACCCGGGTCGCCCCTCGTACCTATATCCCCCCCTTCCTGGCCACCGTGGATCCCTATCTGGGCGAGACGGCCGCGGACAATCGTTTTGTGATGTTGGCAGGCAACGACGTGTTGCCCGACATGGCCATTGGCCGCTTTCCTGCCGGCAGCGAGGCAGATGTGGTCAATATGGTCAAAAAGACCTTGGACTACGAGATCAATCCGCCGGTGGGGGATTGGACAAAGAACGTTCTCTTCATTTCCGACGATCTAGAGGGAGGGGGCGGCGACTTCTACGGCTATTCTGACATCCTGGTCAGCGGCTTTGTGGATGCGCCCACCAACACCATTCCCTATCTGCCCCCGTCCTACAGCGCCACCCGGGCCTATCTGGGTGTGACCTGTGACACCTCCAATGAGTCTCCGGCCAACGGCTGCCGCGCCATGATCTCGGAAACCCTCAACATCACCGGGGCCATGCTGGTCAGCTACATCGGCCATTCCAGTCGAGACGCCTGGGCGTTGGAATATCTGATGGACGGTCAGTTGGTTGCCGATCTGAATAACGGCGATAAACTGCCGGTGATCCTGGCCATGACCTGCCTGGAGGGATCCTTCCATGACTCATCGGTCCTCTCCTTGGCTGAATCCTATATGCGGGCCAGTGGTGGGGCGGTGGCCAGTTGGTCGCCCACAGGGTTGGGGGTTGCCACCGGCCATGATCATCTGGAGCAATCTTTCTTTACACATCTTTTCCAGAACGGGGTCACCGAATTGGGTCGGCTGACTGTCCTGGCAAAGGAGGATCTCCACGAACACGACACCACGGGGCGCTTCGAGGATCTGATCGATACCTATCTCCTCTTTGGTGACCCGGCCCTGCGCATACAGACCTTCTTGGGACCGACCGCGGTGGAGATGGCCGGGTTGGACGCGGTGGCCGTGGGGGACACGGCTTTCCTCTCGTGGCAGACTGTGAGCGAGGTCGATATGGCGGGCTTCAACGTGATGCGGGCGAGTGTAGACCCGGTCACGGGCAAGGTGCAGGACGCGTGGGCGCAGATCAACCCCGTGCCCATCCCGGCCCAGGCTGGGGGGACGCCTCTGGGCCTGGCCTATAGCTATACGGATGCCAACCTGACGGTGGGCGTGACCTATCGCTATTCCCTCGATGTGATCAAGAGCGACGGCACGGTGGAACGCTATGGCCTGACCGAAGCGGCCATCAAGAATACCCAGATCTGGCACACCTTCTTGCCAGTGGCCGGTCGTTGATAGACCCTGTGACCGGTGAAGTGGGTTGATAGTCCTGCCAGGAAGCTCTTAGCTTCCTGGCAGGACTACTGATCTATATTGGTCTTCCTGTTCCAGACCCACGCCCAGACCTTACTTTACCCCTTTTTGTCCGACAGCAAACAGTAAGCCGACGCCGTCTGCGCTCATGATATAGTGATCATGCGGGGAAAAGTCCTTGACCTCGTTTTTTTCGTGTTTCTTCTCTTCGGGTATTTCTGCAATCTTGGCTCCTTGGGATCTTCCGTGGTCCGCGGGCTAGCGCAGGTTGAGTAGACCGGGGCAGTTTCCGGTCGTATCGAAACCGCAGCGGGTTGACCACGGATATTCCCAATGAACCGCAATCTTGACTCTTGAATCTTACACCGTATCGTGTTGCTTTTCTCAGAAAATAAAACTATGGCTAATCATCAAATTCGATCTCGCACTTCATCCCCACATATTTCGGCCCCTGTAGGGCGTTGGACCCACCAGGCGGTTCGGGTCGGCCTTATTCTGGCTCTGCTGTTGACTGGCCTGGGGTCGGGCAATCTGGGCGTGGCCCAGGCTGCCGCACCCGCGGTTGACGCCGCGCCCCAAACCGCCTCGGGGATCACCCTGTTGGACGCCGATGAGGGGTCCATGACCCTGGCCTTTGATTTTGATCTGAACCAACTGCAAGTTGACCCTTCGCCCAGCGTGGACGCCACAGGGCGGACCTGCCAAAATGTGATCTTGGCTGGGGCGGTGGCTGACGAAACGCCTGGTCTGCCGGGCCTGCCCCTGGTTTCCAAATTGGTGGGCATCCCGCCTGGGGTTGAGGTGTCGGTGAAAAGCGTGGAATTGGATCCGGTGACCTTGCCTGGGGTCTATCACATCTGTCCGGCCTTGGACAAGGGGACCCAGGTGGATGACGCCGGAACGGGCACCTATGTGGAGAGCAAGGTGCAGCCGGACCCCGCCGTCTATGGGGTGGCCCTGCCCTATCCGGCCCAGACTGTGGCCTTTGGGGATCTGGGCTATATGCGCAGCCAGCGCTTGGGCCGGGTGCAGGTTAGCCCGGTGCAGATTGACCCGGTGGCTGGCCGAGTGACCCTGCACCGTCGGGTGCTGGTCACCCTCAGCTTTGACCAGGCGGGGATGGCTGCCCTGGCCAGCCGAGCCTTGACCTCCCAGGCCGTGGCCGAATCCGCCCCCTTTGAGGCCACTTTTGCCAAGACCCTCTTGAACTACGAACAGGCCCGGGCCTGGCGGCTGGACCCTGGAAGCACAGATGGGGCGAGCGCACTATTCCCAGCCGGCGTCGGCGAAGCCCCCACCGCTATCTGGACGCCCCCCAGCCCAGCCTATCGAGTTAAGGTTAATACCACGGGTATCTATCAACTCAGCTATTCCGACCTTTCCTCTGCTGGATTGCCGGTGGGGACGCTGACTCCGGCCAGCCTGCGTCTCTTCAACGCTGGCAAGGAGATCCCCATCACCGTGACAGGGGAGGGGGACGGCAAGTTTGATGCCGGGGATGCGGTGATCTTTTATGGCGAGGCCGTGGACACCCGGTACACGGACACCAATGTCTATTGGCTGACCTATGGCGGGGCCAACGGGCTGCGGATGCAGCAGGCGACCACGGGGGGCAACGGCACCCCGGCCACCAGCTATGCCGAAACCGTCACCTTTGAGCGCAACATCAACTATGTCTCGTCCTTGCCCAAGGTGGAGGGCTTTGACCATTGGTACGATGTGAAGATCGATGCCTTGGGCGCGGCGCCCGGTGTCCGCTTGTACACGTTGGCCGCCAGCGATCTGGCCCAAACTCCCTTCACGGCCACCTTGAGCGTGGCCGTGGGCAGCCACACATTGGGGCTTCACCACATGACTTTGCGGGTCAACGGACAGGTGGTGGGTGATTTTCAGTGGAACAACCGGGCCTATCATGAAGTGCAGACCCAGGTACCCCACAGTATCCTATCGACCAGCAACAGCGTCATGATCTCCATCAGCAATGATTTGAGCGGCCAGCCCATCGATACCAGGATCGACACCATCTATGTGGATTGGCTCAGCCTTTCCTATCAGCGGCAACTTTTGGCCCGCAACGGACGGCTGGACTTTGGGGATGCCCAGGCCGGGTCCTGGTCCTATGCGGTCAGCGGCTTCTCTGGCGGGGATGTGACCGTTTACGATGTCACCACCCCGGGGCAGGTGGCCGTGGTACCCGCAGAGGTGAACGGTGGTGTGGTCTCCTTTGACCGCACCAATGCTGCCGCCCGGCGCTATGTGGCCGTGGAAGCGGCCCAGCGTCTCTCGCCCACGGCCATCGAGGGGGTGAACAGCGTCAGCCTTCAGGCTGGCGGCCCCAGCACCGGGGCGGATTACATTATCATTTCGCCGTCGGAATTTGTGGCCGCGGTGCAGCCTTTGGCCGACTATCGGGCCACCACAGGGCTGCGGGTGCGTTCCATCAGCTTGCAGGATGTGTATGACCAGTTCAACTATGGTCTGCCCTCCGCCGAGGCGATCCGGGATTTTCTGAGCTATGCGTATGGCAATTGGCCCGGCACCCCGCCCAGCTATGTGCTGTTGGTCGGGGATGGCACCTATGATCTGCGCAACTATCTATCCACCAGCGCCCCCACCTATCTGCCGCCTTTCCTGGCAATGGTGGACCCGGATTTGGGTCAGACGGCCTCGGACAACCGCTTTGTCACTTTGGTCGGGAATGACCTGTTGGCCGACATGTATATCGGTCGTTTCCCCGTCAACAGCGTGGCCGAAACCACGATCATGGTGGAAAAGACCATCAAATACGAGACCGATAGCCCGTCCGGTCCGTGGCAGAAGAAGGCCCTCTTTATCACGGATGATCTGCAAAATGGGGGCGGTGCGTTCTACGCATTCTCCGACAGCGTGGCCGATGGCACCGTGGATGGGACGACCTCTGGGGATCTCTTGCTGCCCAGTGAATATCAGCGCACCAAGGTCTACATGGGCCAGACCTGCGCCGTCGAAAATCCCTCGGTGGTGTGCCGCAATCAGATCAACCAGGCCCTCAACGAAGGCGTGGCGATCATGAGCTTTGTGGGCCACGGCACCAAGGATGCCTGGACAGCAGAGAAGCTGTATGACGAATCCCTGATCCTCGGCCTGAACAACGGGGACAAACAGCCCGTGATCCTGGCCATGACCTGCCAGGAGGGCTACTTCCAATTGCCCGACAAGCCCGCCCTGGCGGAGATCTCCGTGCGCAGCGCGGGCAAGGGGGCCGTGGCCAGTTGGTCCCCCACAGGCTTTGGTCTGGCCACCGGCCACGATCTGATGGAGCGGGGTTTTATGCTGGCCGTCTTCCACAAGGATATGCCTCTTTTGGGGCAGGCGACCCAGTACGGCAAATTGTTCCTGCACGAGAACTCTTCAGCCGGTCGGTACGATGATCTGTTGGACACCTTTATGCTCTTTGGGGACCCTGCCCTGCGCATGGTGGGGGTGGACAGTGGTTCGACAATATTCTTGCCCTTGTTGGTGAGATGACTCTGCTGAAAAAGGTCAAATTCACCGCAAAGGCGCAAAGACGCCAAGAACGCAAAGAAAAGCAAGGCTTGTTCCTCTGGGTTTTCTGCGAAACCTCTGTGTCTTCGGCGGTTAAATGGCTTTTTGCAGCAGAGTCTTAGATAGCTTTTCTATATGGGATGATGAAGTTGAGAGAGTTGTTTCGGGTCGATTTGGTTGTTGGCTTCGGACATGGGCATGGTGGAGATCCAGAAGGAGACTTGGTATGAACGTGCGACTTGCAGGCAGATCAAATAACCTGTGGGTAGTCATGGCCCTGGTGGGTCTGGCTATCTTGTTGGGGACTGTGGTGTGGACCACAGGCGCTGTTGACGCCGCGCCGGCTGGGCCACTTGGAAACGCTGGCCTTGGTGACTTGGTTTGGCATGATATGAATGTCAACGGTGTGCAGGATCCGACCGAGCCGGGCATTAACAATGTCTTCATCCACATCTACAAGGATGACGGTGACGGTATCTATGAGCCGGGCACCGATGATCTACTCTTTACGGATTCTGGCGGCACGGGCATCACGGCAACAGGGGACAACCCCAATGTGCCGGGTACCCAAACCGGCTACTATTTCTTTGCCGTGACCGGGGAGAATGTCTATTGGGTCTTGGTTCGAGCATCCAATTTTGACCCCGGCGGCCCCCTTGAGGGCATGGTGCTGACCTCCGAGTTTTCCTTTGGTGAGAATCCGCTCTATGCCGATGTGGCTGGGATTGCCGATTTCTTCAACGATGCCGATTTCGGCTATGCCAGACCGGGTATTGAGTTGATCAAGACCGCAGGCAACGCCGCGGACGGCGCCACCTTGGTGATCCCGCCGGCCGGCCAGGTGGTGCAGTATTCCTACCTGGTTCGCAACACGGGCGAGACCCACCTTTCTGATATAGTGATTGTGGATGACAAGGGTACCCCTGGCGCCCCTGGAGATGATATTACCATCACTTCTGGGCAGTGTCCGGCCCTGCTTGGTCCGCTTGCGCCCAACGGTGAGGTCACCTGTACCACAAGCTACCTTGTGACGGCGAACCATACCAATATGGCTGAGGCCACGGGCAACCCGACCGATCGCTTCGGCACCGACCTGCCGGGCAACAGCGTGAAGGATCAGGACGACGCCGTCGTCAGCCCATCGGTGCCCACCCCGACGCCGACCAATACGCCGACCAATACGCCGACCAATACGCCGACGAATACGCCGACAAACACCCCGACGCCGACCAACACCCCAACCAACACCCCAACCCATACACCGACCAACACGCCGACGAATACACCGACAAACACCCCAACCAACACGCCAACCGGTACGCCATCCCCAACCAACACGCCGACGAATACGCCGACCAATACACCAACAAATACGCCGACGAATACGCCAACCCATACACCGACACCGACCCATACGCCGACCAACACGCCGACCAATACACCGACCCACACACCGACCAACACGCCAACGAATACGCCCACGCCCACACCCGTTCTTGGTGCAGGTATTAAGGTTGTGAAGACCGCTGGCAATGCTGCGGACGGCGCTGTCTGGGACGTTCCCAGTACGGGTGCGATTGTCACCTTTAACTACTTAGTCACCAACGTTGGCCAGACTTATCTGGCCAATGTGAAGGTGGTCGATAACAACGGTACTGCTGGCGATACAAGCGATGATTTTGACGTCTGTACCATCAACACGGTCATGGCGCCAGGCAGTTCTGTTAACTGTAGCAAGAACATCTTTGTGGTTGTGGGTGATGGGCAAGGCGAATATCGCAATGTGGCGACGGCCACAGGCAACCCCACTGACAGTGGCGGGAACGATCTGCCGGGCATGAATGATGTGTCCGCTACTGACGATGCAGTGGTGGAATCTGGTGGCGGCCCCCAGGGGACGCCGACGGTGGTTCCGAGCATCTATAAACTCTACCTGCCCTTGCTGATCGTCCCTGCTCAGCCCACACCGACGCCCACCCCCACGCCGACGGAAGATGGACCTGGCCCTCAGGGGACACCCACGGTGATCCCGAACCTGTACCATCCCAAGGGCTTGGCCGTGAATTCCGGGACGAATATGCTCTACATCGCCAGCCGAGACAATGACCGGCTGTTGAAGGTAGCCGGCAACAACTTGGCCGTCCTGGCCGAGGCCGAGACCGGCGCAGAGCCGTGGGGTGTGGTGGTCAACCGGAAGACCAACCGGGTCTATGTCAGCAACTACGCCGGCGGAGATGTCTGGGTCTATGACGCTACCACTATGGCTGTTCTTAAGAAGATCCACGTGGGCGGAAACCCGGCCATGATGACCATTCTGCCGGATCTGGACACGGTGGCAGTGGTGATCCGCGGCAGCAATGGCGTGGGCATCATCCAAGGAATGGGGCTGACACAGGTCGTAGGAACTGGCGGCGTTGGCCCATACGGCATCACGGCGGATGTGGTGAACAAACGCATCTTTGTGACCAACCGAGATGGCGGCAGCATGCACGAGATCTATCTAAATGAGTTCGGTAGCTGGTTGACCGAAGGCCAGAGCTTCACCTTTGACGACCGCCGGGTCTCCTTTGAGGTGACGTACAACCCGAACAATCAGAAGCTGTACATGGTCTACGTGATCAACAATGATTGGGCCGTCGATGTGTGGAAGCGCAATGGCGAAGGCACCCTGGTCTATCAGGCCACTGTCCCCGTGCAGAGCGGTGGCGGGGCCAAGGATCCCAATGTGGGCGGCAGCGGCTTGGAAGTGGACCTGGCGACCAATAACGTCTTCAATGTCAACACAGCCGCTCGCAGCCTAAGCGTGATCAGCGGCAGCGCCAACACGGTGGTGGCCACAGAGTCCACGGGCTTCGATCCCTTTACCATAGCCATCAACCCCATCACACGCAAGGTCTATGTGGGGCTGCGCAGCACAGGCAGTATCCAGGTCTTCCCGGATATCTACTGATCGGGAAGATGATCGGGCCGACCAAGCCACCCCACCTCGTCTGCCCAACCCTGGGGCGGCGCGGTGGAGGCGGTGGAGGATGACAGATCGACCAACTTGATTGAAACACAAACCCGGCCCCAGTCCACCATGTGGATTTGGGCCGGGTTTGCGCGCCTGGACGGGAGATTGTCAGTAATTTGTTATCTCTTTCTGCGTCTTGGTGTGCAGAGGAACGAATAGAATTACGGAGAAACTGTGCCAATTCTGAGGGGAACTACGAATAGGCCCAGCGCGTAGATTCTGGCATACTCATAGTGATCTCTCCGCACAGCGAGGGCGCGGTGAGGATGGGTCGTTTGGCAAACGATTACGCCATTGGACTGAGCGCTTTTGACTCCAACCTTACAGGCAAAGTATCAGCCAATCGTAAACTACGATAGGTCGAAGAGATGATATTGTATGGAGCAGGTGCGTCATCGTTGTTTCATCGAAACCTGGGCCTGATCCCTATCCAAAGCCTTGGTTGTGATGAGTTCCGAAATGTCAAAAAAACAGATAAAGTTGACAGGTAAAATTAACAGGTAAGGTTAATGGATAGACTATTAGTTGGAGGAACTGAGATGCAAAAAGCATATCGACCATCCCTGCGTCTGCTGATGATTACTTTTGGAATCTTGGCAGTGTTTGTGTTGTCTGCGCGTATTGGCTCCACCCCTGGTCAGGCTGCGGCCAACCAGGCGGCTGGGCCGGCGGAGATAGCCAAGACTCCCGCACAGGCCCCAGGACAGGCCCCAGTACTGGCCCCAGTAGGGGCCAATACCCAGGCGGTCAATCAGCCCAACGAACCCATAGGCGAGGCCGTTATTGGCGACTTTGTGTGGCTGGATACAAGTTTGAACGGTCTTGAGGACACCGGAGAGCCGGGAATTCCCGGCGTTTTCTTGCGTCTGTGGCAAGACGACAACGATTTTGTCTTCGACCCTGCCAAAGACACCTATCTTTCCACCACAGTGACCGCAGACGGGACCGGGGCGAAGCAGGCGGGCTTCTACCAGTTCAACGTCAACCGTGGCCTGACCTATTGGGTGGAAGTGATGGATTCCAACTTTGACCCCGGCGGGCCGCTGCACAACTATATGTTGACCA
>CAZKEX010000078.1:0-8019 GCA_964551895.1 uncultured Caldilineaceae bacterium
ATCCATATCGCCGATGGTCTCCTTCCAGCGGCGCAGACTGCCGGCCACGTCCATGCGCTGGATCACCCCAGGGGCGACCGCGGCTTGCAGGGCGGCCATCATGTCCAACGCCACAGGCCGGGCGTCGCCGATGGGGGTGCGGTCGTCGGTGCCCAGGGCCATCTGTTGGATATTTTTGAGGATCTTCTCCTCGGATCTGGCGCTGAAGCCCTTGAGTTCCCGGATGCGCTGGGTCTGGGCGGCTTCGGCCAGCTCGGCCACGGAGGTGACGCCCAACTCCTGCCACATGCGCATGGCGGTCTTGGGGCCGACATCCGGCACCCGCATCATGGCCACCACGCCCAGGGGCACCTCGGCTTTGAGCTTTTCGTAAAAGTCGATCTGCCCGGTCTCCAGCAGTTGGGTGATGTCCGCGGCGATCCCCTTGCCGACGCCGGGGATGTCGGTCAGTTTGCCGTCTACAAAGATGCCGGCCACGCTCTGGCCCAGTTCGGCGATGGCCTTGGCCGCGTTCTCAAAGGCAATCACCCGAAAGCGATTGGCCCCTTGCAGCTTGAGGATGTCCCCGATATTTTGGATAATTTCGGCAATTTCGGCGTTCGAGAAGGTTTTGGGCATGGGTGTTCGTTGATTGGTTGATTGGTTGATTGGGTGGGTGAGAGATGGGGAGATTGAGAGATTGAGAGATTGGGTAATTGGGTAATTGGTTGACGATGGGCTGAATTATAGCACGGCTGTGGGCACGAACAAAGATGGGCACATTCAAGGGGGTGCGGGCCGCCCACCGAAACCCCCACAAAGACCTCAACCAATCAACCAATCAACAAATCAACAAATCAACTAATCCCCCCCCTACGCCTGGGTCTGGATCGCGCTCCCGCTCTCGTACCTCCGCAGCCCCCGGTGGAAGACGGCGATGCCCAGGCTGAGGAAGACGACCGCGGCCCCGGTCATCAGCCCCAGGTCCGCCCAGGTGAAGGCGCGCACAAATTGGGCGGGGATGGCCCCGATAAAGGCGGCAGGCAGGACGGTGAAGAGCAGCAGCTTGGCCGTGCCGTCAAAGAGGGTGATGGGGTAGATGGAGAAGGTGATCATGGCCGTGGTGACCTGGGCGGCCAGCATGTTGGCGCTGCCCATCCAAAAGGCCAGGCTCTGGGCCAGAATCAGGATGCCCAGAAAGACGCAGGCGGCCATCACCGCGCCCAGGGCGAAGCGCACAAAGCCATCCGGGGTGAGATAGCCGGAGGCCATGTAGCTGAGGAGGCCATAGATCAAGTCGCCCATCCCCGAGGCCACGCTCTGGCTGGCCAGGGTGTGGAGCAGGACCGGGCGGGGCAAACTTAGAAAGTAGTCCAGCCGCCCCTCGCTGATCACCTGGGAGAGGACCAACACATTGCCAAAGAGATAGTTGGCGATGCCAAAGCCCGTGGCCACAATCCCAAAGAGCAGCATCATGTCCGGCAGCGCCCAGCCCCGGATCTCCTTGAAGCGGTCGAAGAAGAGTACCCAAAAGAGGAAATAGACCCCATTGTTCAGGATCATGCCGACGATCCCGGTCAGGAACGCGGCCCGGTATTCCATGTGTTTGAGGAGGTTGGCTTTCCAGAGGGCGAGCAAAAATGTGAATTCACGACGGAGCATTTTACCCTCCATTTATCGACAACCATCGCATCCCACGATTGAACATCCACGTCACCAACCCGCCCAAAACCAACAGCCACATGCCCTGAAACAAAACCAACTCCCCAAAGCGGCTGAGGCTGGGGTCCACAAAAAGCCGGGCGGGACCGTAGACGGTGTAGGCGAAGGGCAAGGACTTGGCGATGGATTGCAGCCAGCCGGGATAGAAATCCAAGGGAATCAGCAGCCCGCCCAAAATGAAGAGGATCTTGCTGTAGATCCACTCGAAGGCGGTCACTTCTTCGGTGACAAAGGCGGCCAGGCCGATCATGGCGCTGATGCAGAAGTCGATCAGCCAGGCCAGGCCGATGCAGACCAGGACCAAGGGCCAGCCGGCCGGGGAGGGGGGCGGCCCGGCCAGGATCCACACGATGGCCCCGCCAAAGAGCAGGTTGAAGCCCATGCGCAGCACGCTGTCCCCCAGGCCCACGCTGGCCTGATAGAGCAGAAAGTTATAGGGCTTGTTGAGCAGATAGGCCACGGAGCCATCCCGCACCTGCTGGGCGATGATGCGGGAGAGGCGGGGACGGCTGAGGATGATGGTCTCGGCGATCATCAGATACCACAACGTATCGCTCAACGTCATGCCGGCGATCTGGGTGGCCCCCACGGCCCCATAGGTCACCCGCCACAGTTGGGCGAAGATCCACAGAAAAAGCACAATGGTCACACCCCCCACAGCCAGATCCCCGGCGTAGGCAATGTTGTTGATGGTCTGCGTTTTGAAGATGGCCCAGTATTTGGTCATGGTGTTTGGGGATCCCCGATCCCCGATCCCCGATCCCCGATCCCCGCTCTACGGCAAAAACTCGAAAATGGCGGCTCCGTCCTGTTCGTAGAGCAGGCGGGCGTGGGGGCTGTGGCGCAGGCGGTCGATCTGGAAGCCGTTGCCGTCCCGGGGGCCGATGTAGAGGTGGGTGACCCCGGCGGCGGCCAGACGGGCGCGCAGATCCGGGTCGCCCAGGTCCGTGGCCGCGGCCAGGGCGGCCAGCATCTCGTTGGCGGCATCAAAGCTGGCCTTGTCCGTGCCGATGTTGTAGAGGGCCGGGGTCAACACCGAGGGGCGGTCGGTGAGCAGGGGCAGCCAGTAGCCCCCATCCACCCCGGCGTAGATGTCCCCCAGCCAGAGCCAGGGCCGGGCCGCGAAGAGGGCATCCTTCGGCACATTCTCCCGCACCCAGGCCAGGGCGGGCAGATCCGGCGGCCGGGCCAGGGTCGTCACCGGGTTGATCACGCTGGCCATCCCCGGCCCGGCCCAGGCCCCGATGCCCACGGCGACCAGGGCGGTGATGGGCAAGGCCCAGGTTTTGGGGGTCAACCTGCCCAAGGCCCAGGCCAGCAGCCCGCCCCCGGCCAAGGCCAGGGGCACGAAGAGGGTGATCACCCCGGCGTTGTTGTTGGAGATGCGCAGGGGGGGCAGGCCGAAGATCTCCAGGTTGAGCAACACCGCTGTGACCCCGACCCAGGCCCAGAGGATCAGGACGGGGCCCCAGGGGTGGCGTAGGGAGCCGAGGGACGCAGAGCGTCCGTTTGCGTTCCCACGCGGAGCGTGGGAACGAGCGAGCATCCATCCGACCAGCCCCATCAGCACGGCCAGCCAGATCCCGGAGCCGATGCGGACGAGTTGGGATGGGTCGCCCCAGCCCAGCAGGCCGCTGAGACCGGCGGTGGCCAGGGCGAAGAGTTCTTGGCTGCGGGGGACCCAGACCAGGCCCCATTGGATCACGTTGTAGTCGGCGAAGAGGGGGTTGGGATCGACGACGGGCACGGGGGCGTAGAAACGCTGGATCCACGAGCTGGAGACCAGCCGCCACAGCCACGGCCCGCTGACCCCCACAATCCCCAGCCCGGCCAGGGTCCAGCGGCCAAAGGTGCGCCAGCGCTCTTCCAGCACCACGACCCCGGCCAGCGCCACGCCCAGGGTGATGGCGAAGAAGGCCACCCGCACATGGATCAGCACCAGCCCGCCCCCCAGCAGGATCACGGCCAGGAGGTCGCCCAGGGTCATGCGCCGGACCCGGTGCAGGCTCCACAGTTGGATGATAAAGGGGGCCATGATCAGCAGGCCGGAAAGCTGGGTGTAGCGGCCCCACGAGACGTAAAAGGCCGGATACCACGAGACCAGCACGGCCAACACCCCGGCCAACATCCCGGCCCGGCGGCTGTGGAAGAGGGTGCGACCGGCGGCGTAGACCATGATCAGGGTCAGGCTGTTGAGCAGTTGGCCAAAGTGGAGCATCAACTGGGTCAACTGGAATGGGTCGGACCAGCCCAGGAGCCAGGTCAGCCAGGCCCCGTTGGCGTGATAGCCCCAATGATAGAGAAAGTTGTTGTTGGGCAGAAAGGGGGCAAAGGTGGCGGGCAGATGGCCGCTGTCCACAAAGATGCGCAGGATCATGGCGTGGTGGACGCTGTCCACCCAGTTGGGCAGAACCAACTCCCGGATCTGGGCCAACCGGCTGTTGACCGTGAGGACGATCAGCCCGGCCCAGGCCAGCATCTCGACACCACGTCCGGGCAGGCGCGCCAGCCGTCTCCGCCAGCCTTTGGCCCACGAGCGCAGAAGGCAGCCCAGCCCCACCGTCCCCAACCCGACGACTGTGATCTGGGCGATCCGGGGCGTCCAAACCATTCCCGTGCTTGATGTCCATAAAAAGAGGATCGGCCACACCGCCAGCCCCAGGCCGATCTGGATGGCGGCGCTGTGCAGGGCGTCCGGCGTGGGCCGCAGCCCCAAGCGGATCAGTCCTCGATGAATTGCCACGCCGGGCAGCCACAACAGCCACAGCCCGGCCAGCCAGATGGTTAGGGTTTGGGTCATAGGTGTTCAATGCACAATGCACAATGGCCAATGCACAATGGGTGGTGGACATAACACATTGTCCATTGTGCATTGTGTATTGGCCATTGACTATAGGGCTTGCTCCAAAATCCAGGTCAACTCGTCGTCTGTCAGCACAATGGGGTTGCCCTTCATGCTGCTGGAGGGTTTGGCGGCGGCGATGATGCGGGGGAAGTCCGCCGGGGTGACGCCGTAGCTGCCCAGGCCGGGGATGGCGAAGGTGGCGTTCAGCCCTTGCAGGTGGGCGACCGCATCCTTTGGGGTGGCCTCTCGGCGTCCGGTGAGGATCTGGGCCACTTCGCTGTAACGGCGCAGGTAGGGGCTGGTGGGGGTGCGGGCGGCCAGGGCCTGCACGTTCATTTCCATCACGGCCGGCAGCAGGGCGGCGCAGATGGCCCCGTGGGGGGCGTCGAACAGGCCGCCCAGGGGACCGGCGAAGCCATGCACGGCCCCCAGCTTGGCGTTGGCCAAAGCAAGACCGCCGCAGAGACTGGCCAGGGCCATCTCCTCCCTGGCGGCCCGGTCCTCGCCGTCGTGAAAGGCCTTCTCCAGGGAGTTCGCGGCCCGCCATAGCCCTTCCCGGCACAGGCCATCGGTGAGGGGGGTGGCGAAGGCGCTGACATAGGGCTCGATGACTTGGGTCAGGGCGTCCATCCCCGTGGTGGCGGTGAGGGACGGGGGCAGATGCCGGGTCAGTTCCGGGTCCACGATGGCGATGGTGGGCAGCATGGACGGGCTGCGCATGCTCACCTTGACCCGGTGGGCGGGGGAAGCCAGCACCGCGTTGCGGGTCACTTCCGCGCCTGTGCCGGCGGTGGTGGGGATGGCGATGATGGGCAGGGCTGGATGGGTGAGGGGCTGGCCCTGGCCGATCACCTCCAAATAGGTGAGGATGTCGGCCCGGTTGGTGGCCAGGGCGGCGATGGCCTTGCCGGCGTCCAGCACGCTGCCGCCACCCACGGCCACCACCAGATCGCACCCGGCCTCTCGGGCCAGGGCCGCGCCTTGGGCGACCATGTGGGTGGTTGGCTCTGTGGTGACGGCAAAATGGGTCACGGCCAGTTTGTGTTTGGCCAGTTCTGGCTCCACGCAGCCCGAACGTTGGGCATCCCTGCCCGTCACCAGCAGCGCCCGGCTGCCCAGGGCCGCGGCCAGCGCGCCGACCTCACAGACCCGGCCTGGCCCAAAGATGATTCGATTGGCTGTCGCAAATTCAAAGTTCATGGGGGTGTCTCCGGTTGGGAGATTGGGTGATTGGGAGATTGGGCCGAAATAGAACACGGATTGGACGGATGCGACGGATCTTTACGGATTTTCAAAAAAGATCCGTTTTGATCTGTTCGATCCGTCCAATCCGTGTTCTATTTTGAAAATTGCTACCCCGCTACTGCCCAGCCATCTTCCCCGGGGAAGAGGTTGTGATATTTGATGGCATAGCGAGGTTCGACAAACATATCGGCCACGGTGTCTCGCCAGCGGGCATAGTGGGCGGTCTCTTTGTGGGCCAGAACGGCGGCCTCGTCGCGGTAGACCTCCACCAGCACAAAGCGGGTGGGGTCATCCATCTGCTGTATCACGTCAAAGCGGGCCACGCCTGGCTCTTGCACGCTGTTGGTGGCGTTGTCCAACGCGGCGATCTTGAAGGGTTCGACAAATTCCGGCTTGATGTGGATGAAGACATGGGCGATAAACATGGGTTTCCTCCGGAGTGAATGGCGAATGGCGGATGGCGAATGGGATCTATGGGATCTATTGTAAAGGGGAATGGCGTGGGGTGCAAGGTGTTTGGTGGGGATTTGGCATTCCGGGAATGGGCCGGTTCTTTTTGGGTTGAGTGAGCAGTTTTGGCCCATTCCCGGAATGAACGGACAGACCGCCCCCCAAAGCTAGCGCAGGTTGATAAAAGCCAACACTTCTGCCCGCTTTTCGACGCTGAGGCGTCCGGCCTGGGTCAGGGTCTCCAGGATCTGGGAGAGGGTGAAGACGGCGTGGGCGGTGATGCCGGCCGCGGCCAGGTTCTCCACCCCCCCCTGTTCCCGGTCGATGAGGACGATGGCATGTTCGACCACCAGCCCGGCCTCCCGCAGCCGCTGGGCGGTCTTGACCGTGCTGCCGCCGGAGGTGATCAGGTCTTCGATGATCACCACCCGGTCCCCGGACTGCCAGGCCCCCTCGATATCCTTGCCCAGACCATAGGCCTTGGCCTCTTTGCGGGGATAGATCAGGGGCATATCCGCGGCCAAGGCCACCGCGGTACCGATGGGCAGGGCCGCATAGGGCACCCCGGCCACCCGGTCGCAGGGCAGGTCCGCCAGCAGTCGGGCGTATTCTTGGGCCGCTTCCGCCAGCAGCCGGGGACGGCTGACCAGCAGACGCAGGTCAATATAGATGGGCGACTGGCTGCCCGATGCCAGGGTGAAGCTGCCGAACTTGATGGCTTCGAGGGTTTGAAGATCAAGGATTAAGGGTTGGAGATCTTGTGTGGGCGGGGGATTGGGAGATTGGGAGATTGGGAGATTGGCGACGCGTTCCCGTTGTACGCCCGCATTTTCAATTTTCAATCTTGAATTTTCAATTTGCAGTCTCGTCTCCTCCGCCACGGCCCGGTGATCCGCGGCCAGGCAGATGCCCCGGCTGCTGCTGATGATCAACCCCAGGCCATCGGCCCGCAGCCCGGCTTCCAGGGTGGCTTCCAGATCTCCGCCCTGGGCGCCGATGCCGGGGACCAGAAACCAGGCCTCCGGGGCCACGGCCCGCACATCCGCCAGGGCCTGGGGATAGGTCGCCCCCACCACCAGCCCCACATTGGGGGACCAGGCAGTGGCGGTTTCGGCGACGCGAATGTAAAGGGGATCGGGGATCGGGGATCGGGGATCGGGGATCAGGGATCGGAACAAAACTTGATCCCCGATCCCCAGTCCCTGGAATTCCCCCGCGCTGGGATTGGACGTGTGGCAGAGGACGAAGAGACCCCTGTCCCCGTAGGCGGCGAAGGGGTCGATGCTGTCCCGGCCCAGGTAGGGGCTGAGGGTGACGGCGTCCACGCCCCATTGGTCGAAGGCGGCCTGGGCATAGGCGGCGGCGGTGCTGCCGATGTCCCCCCGCTTGCAGTCCAGGATCACGGGAATGTGCGCCGGAATGGCGGCCAATGTGTCGTGGAGCAGTTGCAGCCCGGGCAGACCCAGGGCCTCGTAAAAGGCAATGTTCGGTTTGAATGCGCAGACCAGATCGGCCGTCTGCTCGATCACCGCCCGGTTCCAGCGCAGAATGGCGGCGATGTCACCGTCCTCCCCCTGATAGCGGTGGGGTATTTGGGTCGGGTCTGGGTCTAGCCCCACGCACAGCAGACTCTGATTTCGTTCAACGGCAGCGGTCAATTTATCAAAAAAATTCATGGTTTTCTCCCTGTGAGTTGCGAGGGGCGAGGGGCGAGTTGCGAGGGGCGAGTTGCGAGGAGCGAATGGCGAGGGGCGAATTGCGAGGGGCGAATTGCGAGT
>CAZKEX010000078.1:8029-14771 GCA_964551895.1 uncultured Caldilineaceae bacterium
GCACCCTATCCCCGATCCCCGATCCCCAATCCCCAATCCCCCAATCCGGTTTCGATACGACCGGAAACTGCCCCGGTCTACTCAACCTACGCTATGCCCAATCCCCAATCCCCAATCCCCAATCCCCGATCCCCGATCCCCAACCACCCGACACAAAAAAGGGGCGAATCGCCAGGAAACCCTCGCAATTCGCCCCTCGCAACTCGCCCCTCGCCCCCCGTCCCTTAGTAAAGGAACATGGGCATATTTTTGAAGTCCTTGATCTTGGGCCGGTAGTTCTCCGAGTCGTAGAGATGCTCGATGTCCACGACTTTCTTGCCGGTCATGGTGTATTCGATGGGCACATAGGTGTATTGGCCCTTTTGCAGCGCCACCATGTGGCCGGTCTCGTCGCTCTCCACCAACTGCATGGCCAGGTTGCCATAGGACATGGCCACCATGCGGTCCAGGGAGTCCGGCGCGCCGGAGCGCATGAGGTAGCCCAACTGCTGATACATGACATTCTGGCCGGTGATGCGCTTGATCTCCTCGGCGGTGACCTGGCCGATGCCGCCCAGTTTTTGGTGGCCGTAGGCGTCTGCCTCGCCCCGCTGGATGATCTCGCCCTCGATCATCTTGGCCCCTTCGGAGATGGTCATGATGGCGTAGTGGGAGGGGTTGTTGCGGCGATCTTCCACCAGGAATCGGCACAACTTCTCTTCGCTGAAGGGCACCTCGGAGATGATGGCCCGGTCCACACCGGCCAGATAGGCGCTGATCAGGCTGGTTTCGCCCGAGTTGCGGCCAAAGAGCTCCACCACGCCGATGCGCTCGTGGGAACCCACAGAGGTGCGCATGTTGGTGATCATCTCCACGCTGCGGGTGACCGCGGTGGAGAAGCCGATGCAGTAATCCGTGCCGAAGACGTCGTTGTCCATTGTCTTGGGGATGGCCACCGCGGGGAAGCCTTCTTTGTCGATGCGGGCGGTGTAGCTCAGGGTGTCGTCGCCGCCGATGGTGACCAGGGTATCGATGCCCAGGTGGGTCAGCACCTGGAGGATGTAGGCGGTGTAGTCCACGATCTGCTTCTCTTCGTTGACCATCTTGCCCCATTTGGAGTCTTTCAAGAAGGCGGGGGCCAGATCGGCGCGCACTTTTTGGGGGTTGGTACGGGAGGTATGCAGAAAGGTGCCGCCCGTGCGGTCGATCTTGCGCACGTCGTTCTTGCTCAACTCAGACACATAGTAGTCGTGGGTGGAGGGCTCATCCAGGTCGTAGTTGAGCAGCCCCCCCCAGCCTCGGCGGATGCCCAGGACGCGATAGCCCTGGTCGATGGCGCGGGTCACAACCTGTTTCATACAGGGATTCAAACCGGGGACATCGCCGCCGCCGGTAAGCAGGCCAAGGGTTTTGGTCATGGTGAAACACTCCTTTTTTGAACTATTCGCTTGGATTGAGATTTGATAATGGACTGATCGAGATCCCAACCATGGGATCGGATCAGCCGGAATCAGGGTGCGAAGTTGTGCGGAGGGCTTCCTTGGCCAGCCTGGGCACCTCTTTGTGCCCGGTTAGAACAACAACATCTGGTTCCAAGCATAAAGTATACACCAAGCCCGCCCAAAGACTAAGTTGGTGTGCGAGTGACAATTGGCCGGGGGGGTGATCCACGAATCGGCACGAATCTTTTTTAATTCGTGTAGATTCGTGTAGATTCGTGGATCACCCGTTCGATTAAGGCATGAAGACCAGATCGACTTCCCAGGAGCCGTCGTCTTGGCGTTGGGCGCGCCAGGCCCCGGCGGGGGGCAGAGGGTTGTGGTGGTCGAAGCGGGGCAGATACTCGCCGATCCGGGCCGGGTCGCCGGAGAGGGTTTCCAACAGCAGACGGATGGGGCCGCCGTGGGAGACCAGGGCCACCGGGCCATTGGCTGGTTGAGCTTCGAACAGATCTTTCCAGATGGCGTGGGCGCGGCCCAGCACCGCCTCCTCGCTCTCCCCGTGCCGCCACTCGGCGATGGCGTCCACGGTGGTGACGGGGATGTCCAGAACCTGGGCGGCGATGGTTGCCGTGTGTTGGGCGCGTTCCAAGGGGCTGGCGAAGATCTGGGTCACCCGGTTGGCGGCCAGGAACTGGCCCAACTTCTCGGCCTCAGCCTCCCCCTGGGCGGTGAGGGGCGGCCCCGGTGGGATGTCGTAACGGATATCCGTGCGGGACCAATCCGGCGTGGCGTGGCGGGTGAGGTAGACGGTTTGTTTTGACATAATATTTTTCTCCTGGTGTAAAAAAGATCGTGTGCCCACACCGCGCCGCCAGGGAACCAGGCGTACCCGTGGCACCCAGAACGATTCGCTTACCGCTGCTGCCTTCCGGCCCTGACGGGGTTCACGATGCTCTGCCGCACAGGACCCAGCCCCTGACGGAGCGGTGTGGACACACGATCTCTTTTGTTAATGGCGGAGAGGGAGGGATTTGAACCCTCGAGGGCTTGCACCCTACGAGCTTTCCAGGCCCGCGCACTCGGCCAGACTATGCGACCTCTCCAGGCCGTCCCAAGAGTATAGCGTTTTTGGCGGCTTTGGGCAAATTTGGGGGAGATCGGCAGGTACTATTTCTGGCTCATTGGGATCTTCCGTGGTCCGCGGGCTAGCGCAGGTTGAGTAGACCGGGGCAGTTTCCGGTCGTATCGAAACCGCAGCGGGTTGACCACGAACATTCCCAATGAACCTCTTCTCAATAGCTGGCCGTCTTTCTCTCCCCAAAATACCCCACCAACGCCTCGACCAACCCCTTCTCCGTTTCCACCGTCGGCATGACCCGCACCCGCAGCCCATATTGACGCGCCGCGTCCGCGGTGGCGGAATCCATGCAGGCCACGACCACGTCCTGCAACATGCCCAGATTGCCGCCCATGAGGTCCAGCCGCTTGCGGAAGTAGCGGATGGTGGCCGGGTTGGCAAAGGCGATGACGTCGATCCTGCCCCGCCAGAGCTGGGTGGGCACATCATCGCCCCCCTCGGCCAGAACCGGGCGATAGGCGTCCACCACGGTGACATCGGCCCCCGCGGCCATGAGGGCATCTGCCAGGTCCGGCTTGGCCTGGGCGGACTGGGGCAGAAAAACCCGTTGCCCCGGCTGGATGGCCAAGGCCGCCCCAATCGCATCTCCCGACAATTTCTTCGGCAAATCTTGCAGGACAGCCTCCACGGACAGCCCCAACTTTTCGCTGACGGCCTGGACCGTGTCGGGACCGACTGCGGCCACCCGCAGACCGGCCAGGGCTTGTCCGGTCAGCTCCGCCGCGGCCAGGCGGTCGGCCAGGCTCTCCGCGGCGTGGGGAGTGGTCACAGTCAGCCAGTCGAATTTGCCCGCAACCGCGTGTCGGATGGCGTCATCCAGCGGGGTCATGTTGCGGGGCGGCGCGACGTCTATACAGGGATAGAAAACAGGGGTAGCCCCCCGGTCATACAGAAGGCGGGCGAGGGGGGCGGATCTCTCTTCGGCCTGGGTGATCACCACATACAGCCCGGCCAGGGGACCGGTTTGGGCTGGGGTAAGGACGGAGGCATGGGGTGTGGAAGTCATGGTCTGCTCCTTAAAATCTGGTCGGCCCTGGCGTTCTGGGCTTTGGCGGTCAAAATAGTCCCGATCAGTGTGCCTTACCCAGGTTCCCGCTCAGTTTCCTGTTCAGGTTCCTACTCTGGGTGGCTTCGGTTTGGCGATCTCTGCCACTGCGGGTGACATCAGTCCGTGCATGGATTGGGTACAATTGTGTCATAATAGGAGGAGATGCGCCAAAAACCCCGGAGACTACGTAATCTTGCATAGATTAGTACGTAAAATCCATGATTGTCCTCTGCATAAATAGTCGTGTAAAATAGGTGGTGATCCGCCGCGCCTTTTCGCTCAATCCTCGTATCTTCATTGCAGCCCAATGATTTCGTTTCCTTTTTGCAGTGTAAAATAGTATTCACATAAGGAGCTACCCATGTCACCGATTCCCCGTAGTCAGCGGCAATCTATTTCCCGGACCGAGCAGGGTGGGGGTCATCCCACTCTTTTTCCTGCTTGGGCCCCTGTGCGTGGTGTACGATTGGCCGTGCTGTTGATTGTCACTTTGTTGTGGCCAGGTGGGCTTGTGCCTGCTCGGTGGTCGTCGCCGGCCATCTGGGCCCAAGGTGAGGTTGTGGGGAGCGGGCTGGCCGAAGGGGTGGCCGCCAAACCCGACTTCGTCGCCGACGGTCTGGAGGTTACCCAGGCTATCCAGGATCTGGACAACTCTGTGCGTCTAGTCCAAAACAAGCGCACCTTTGTGCGCTTCCATGTCCACGCCGAAGATCAGCCGGCAGATGCGGTGGGCGCCCTGCTCAAGGTTGAACAGGGCGACAACGAGAGCTGGTTGCTCCCCCTCAACGCCAATCAACTTGTCTTGCAGCCCAATCCAGACCGGGGTGTCCTGGACCACGCCTTTCTCTTTGAACTGCCCGACGGCTTCACCACGGGCACGGTGATCCTGACCGGCTATATCAACCCTGGGGATACGACGGATCGAGAGAGAAACTACGATAACAACCAGGTCAGCGCCACGGTTGTTTTTGAGCCTGTGCCGACCATCAACCTGGTCCTCTATCGCCTGGGCTATCAACTGGACGGGGTCGAGTATTGGGCCTCTGTGACCGACCGGGACAAGTTGGCCGACTGGTTGCGCCGGGCCTACCCGGTCAGCGATCTGCGGGTGTGGAATCGCACCCTCTGGCTGGGCGATGCGGCGGTCAATCAGAACGGCGAGCTGACCAATCCCACCTGTGCGTCGGTGAACGCTACCCTGGTCTCTAAAAAGCTGTGGGACACAAGCTATGGGGCCACAGGCGTGCCGGTGGATGCCCACTATTACGGGCTGATGGATGATGGGGGCGGCTTCATGCGGGGCTGTTCCCTGGGCGCACCCTTCTTTGTCGGCTCCGGCCCCACAGGGGAGATGACCTGGGGCTGGGACAACGACGGCAGCTACGGAGATTGGTATGGGGCCCACGAGCTGGCCCACACCTTTGGCCGTGACCATGCGGGCTTCTGCGGGGCCGCGGAGGGCGCGACCTATCCCTATGCCAAGGGTCGCATCAGCCCCAGCCTCACCGGGGACAATGCCATCTATGGGTTTGATATTGGCAGCAAGGCCCTCTACAGCCCGGCCTACAAGGATCTGATGACCCACTGTGGTTTTCAGTGGATCGGTGATTTTACCTACGAAGGGCTGATGGACACCTTCCAATCGGGCTCTGTGACCAATCTGGCCCAGGATCTGGTGGATCGACGTACCGATGACCCCATGGATCGACTGCTTGTGACCGGATCCATCAACCCGACAACCAAGGCCATCAACCTGGAGCCCTTCTTTGTGATCCCCAATGCCGGGGATTTGGCCCCGATTGTGCCGGGCCCCTATACCATTGTGCTAAAAGACAGTTCGGGTCAAACCTTGGCCCAATATCCCTTCACCCCCCGGTTCTCTGTGGGGGGCGCGCCCCGGCTCAAAGAGGATGAATCCGAAGATCCCATCGACCGCAGCGAGACCCTGCTCATCATCACCGAGCTGGTGCCCTATGTGGCGGGGACAACAAAGGTGGAGATCCTCTCGCCGGACACCGCATCCATTGCCGGCGTGACAGCCAACCCCGGTCTGCCCCAGGTCAAAATCACCCATCCGGTTGGAGGAGAAACCTTCCTCGGCGCCACCCTCTCGGTCAACTGGACGGGCGAGGATGCTGATGGAGACCAGCTTTCCTACAATGTGCAATACTCGGCTGATGACGGCCAGAGTTGGGAGATGGTGGCCCAAGGTCTTACGGGCACGGATGTGGGGATCAGTCTGTCCGATCTGGCGGCTACAAAGACAGGGCGCATGCGGGTTTGGGCCAGCGACGGCATCAACACCACCTACCAAGAGTCGCCCTCCTTCATCATTCCCAACCGCACACCCATCGTGAAGATTCACAACGACAATGTCGCCCCTACGGTGGCGGTCAGCCAAACAGTCGCCTTGATGGGCAGCGGATATGACGTGGATATCGGCCCCCTGACCGGCGGCGACCTGAACTGGGCATCGAATCTGGATGGTGAGATGGGCACAGGTAGCCTTCTGCGCCTGGTTGATCTGAGCGTAGGTACCCACACCATCACCCTGCGCGCCACGGATGAATCTGGCGCATCCGGGGTTGCCACGGTGCAGGTGACCGTGGTGGCGAACGTGGCCAACCTGCCCGCGGCCTCCTCCCCAGACGGCCTGATCGTTGGCCCCACCTTCCTGGCCCCCACCATTCGGGATGACATCACTTTCCAGCGCATCTATGTGACCAACAAGAACATCACCCGCTCGGTCAACTGGACCGCGGTATCGGACCAGGATTGGCTGGTGTTGGGCAAGACGAGCGGCGCCACGCCGGACAGCATTCCCTATTCGGTCAACTGGACATCGGTCAACTGGACCTCAGTCAATTGGACGTCGGTCAACTGGACCTCGGTCAATTGGACTTCGGTGAACTGGACCTCGGTCAACTGGACGGGCGGCCCCCCCTCGGGTGAACTGCTGGGCACGATAACCATCACCAGCCCGGACGTGGCCGGGTCGATCTTGATCCCAGTGGAAGTGACTATCAATCCCCTGAATGTCTTTGTTCCCCAGTTGCAACGGTAGCGAATTGGATTGAGGTATGTTCAAAGTGAATCGGCGGGGCTTGCACCAAGAGGTGCAAGCCCCGCCGATTC
>CAZKEX010000079.1:0-14740 GCA_964551895.1 uncultured Caldilineaceae bacterium
GTTGAGTAGACCGGGGCAGTTTCCGGTCGTATCGAAACCGCAGCGGGTTGACCACAGATATTTCCAATAAACCTCAAAATATACACACCCAAATAATATGGGATAAACAAAGAGGGCGCATCCGAGGATGCGCCCCTACAGGGTTACTGGTCTGGTTGGGGATGGCCTGTCGGCTGAGAGATCTTTGCCAAACCCAGATGGCTATCACCGATTGTGGGTCAGGCAAGCGCCCCAAACTTCGTGGTCAAGTAGTCTAGATAGGCGCGGGCGTTCAAGTCTTCCCCCGTTGTGCGGATCAGCAGCTCTTCCGGGCTGAAGGCGCGGCCGTGGCGATAGATGTTCTCCCGCAGCCAGGTGTGGAGGGGGGCGTAGTCGCCCGATGCCAGGGTCTCATCCAGACCGGGCAGGGCGGTGTGGGCTGCTTGGAAGAACTGAGCGGACATCACGTTGCCGATGGTATAGGTGGGGAAGCTGCCGATATAGCCGGTCGACCAGTGGATATCTTGGAGTACGCCTTCCCGGTCGGATGGCGGGGTGAGGCCCAGATATTCCTTCACCTTGGCCCGCCACAGGTCGGGCAGTTCCGCCACGGCGATGCTGCCATCCATCAACCCCATCTCGATCTCCGCCCGCAACATGATGTGCAGATTGTAGGTCACCTCGTCCGCCTCCACCCGGATCAAGCTGGGGCGCACCCGGTTGACCGCCCGGTAGAACGCCTCGGCGTCCACATCGGCCAGTTGATCCGGGAAGAAGCTTTGCAGCCGGGGGAAGTGCAGCCGCCAGAAATCTCGGCTGCGCCCCACCTGGTTTTCCCACAGTCGAGACTGGGATTCGTGGGCGCCAAAACTGGCCCCGCCCACCGCGTACAAGCCCAGGAAATCCGTGGTCAGCGCGCTGCGGGTCAGGGAGGGATCCACCCCTTGTTCGTAGAGGGCGTGGCCGGTCTCGTGGAAGAGACCGAAGACCGCGCCGGGCAAATAATTGGGCTGATATCGTGTAGTGATACGCACATCGTTGCGGGTGAAGGAGATCTCGAAGGGGTGGGCAGAGGCATCCAGCCGCCCCCGGTTCATGTCATAGCCAAATTTCTGGCCGATCTCCAAGGCAAAGGCCCGCTGCTGTTCGGCAGGGAAGGTGCGGGTCAGGAAGTCCCAGCGAGGTTCGTTGCCCCGCTCCACAATGGCCTGGAGCAGGGGAAGGATGCCCCTCCTCAGTTCGCCAAAGAGGGCGGTGAGTTTCGCTGTGGTCATCCCCGGCTCGTATTGCAGCAGCATGGCGTCATAGGGGTGGCCGTCCGCGGGGTAGCCGATGGCCTCGGCAAGTTCTCGATTCAGCCGCACCATGTGGGCCAGATGGGGGGCGAAGTGGCCGAAATCGTCCGCCGCCTTGGCCTCGGCCCAGGTCTGTTGGGAGAGGGGCTTGCGGGTCGCCATTTCGCTCACCAGTTCCATGGGGATGCGCCGGGCGATGGTGTGGGCCTCTCGGGCGGCCCGCACCCCCCGCACCCGGTAGGAATCCCCGTCTTCTCCGGCTACCTCGGCCTCGGTATCTTCCAGCAACTGGGCCATCTCATCGCTGACCAGTCGCTCCTGGGCCAGTCGGCTGAGGGTGGCCAATTGCTGGCCCCGGGTCTCCGCGCCGCCGGTGGGCATTTGTGTGCGACTGTCCCAAACTAACGTGTTGGCCGCACACAGCAGGTCGTTGATCTCTCCGACCTGGGCGGCAAAGCGATCGTATGCACTCATGATTTAGTCCTTTTTCGGATAGTGTTTGTCGAAATAGAACACGGATCAAACGGATTTAACGGATCAAAACGGATCAAAAAAGATCCGTAAAAATCCGTTTGATCCGTAAAATCTGTGTTCTATTTTTTCTCGCTCAACATGCTCCAATAGGTTGCCCACGCCGCCAGCCCGTCGTGCAGACGGTGGATGCGGAAGAACTCGTTGGGGGCGTGGAAGTCCTCGTCCGCGGTGGAGAAGGAGAAGAAGACGGTGTAGATGTCCAAAATGCGCAAGAAAAGCTCGCTGACGGGCAATGTGCCGCCCATACGCACCCGTACCGGCTCCTGATCGTAGACCGTGCGTAGCACCGTTTCGGCCACCCGCAGCCCGGGATGATCCGCTGGGATCTGGTAGGGCAGGGCGTCGTGTTTGTCCCGATGCAGGGTCAGGGTGACGCCGGGGGGCGTGTGGGTTTGCAGATGGACCGCCACCTTGTCGGCGATGTCCGCGGGGTTCTGATCTGCCACCAGCCGGCAGGTGATCTTGGCGTGGGCCTCGGACGGGATCACGGTCTTGCTACCCGCACCCTGATAGCCGCCCCATAGGCCGTTGATCTCCAGGGTGGGCCGGGTCCAGTTGCGCTCCAAGGTGGTGAAGCCTGCCTCGCCAAAGGTGGCCGGCGCACCTACTTGGACCAGATAGCTGGTATCGTCAAAGGGCAGGGCGGCCAGGGCGGCCCGCTCCTCGGCAGAGAGGTCCAGCACATCGTCGTAGAAACCGGCCACGGCCACCCTGCCATCCGTCGTGTGCAGGGAGGCCACCAGCTCGGCTATGGCGTGCAACGGATTGGCCACCGCGCCCCCGTGTCGCCCAGAGTGCAGATCTTTGGTCGCCCCAGTCAGGGTGAAGGCCAGCCCGGCCATGCCCCGGCTGGCCACGGTGATAGACGGCTCGTCGATGCGCCACATGGCCCCATCGGCCGAGAGCGCGAAGTCTGCCGCCAGCATGTCGGCGTGCTCAGTGATGAAGCCCTCCAAGCTGGGCGAGCCGATCTCCTCTTCGCCCTCAAAGATGAACTTGATGTTGATGGGCAGCTTGCCCTCAGTGGCCATGAAAGCTTGCGCCACTTTGAGGGGGATCAGCATGGGCCCTTTGTCGTCGGAGACGCCCCGGGCGTAGAGGCGACCCTCCCGCACCGTGGGCAGAAAAGGCTCGGTCTGCCACTTGTCCAGGGGATCCGGCGGCTGCACATCGTAGTGGCCGTAGACCAGGATGGTGGGGGCATCGATTGCGTGTAGCCATTCGCCATAAACAACGGGGTGGCGAGGCGTGGGGATCATTCTCACCCCCTCAATTCCGGCTTGGCGCAGTTGATCCGCCACAAAGGTTGCGGCCTGGGCCATGCCATCCGCATAGGCTGGGTCCGTACTCACGCTGGGGATGGCGGCGAACGTCACCAACTCGGCCAGAATTTGGTCGTGGCGGGAAGAAAGATAGGTCAACACGTTTTGTGTCATGGCATGGTCTCGTTTCTGTTGGGGTCGGGGATCAGGGATCGGGGATCGGGGATCAGGGATCGGGGATTGGGATCAGCAAATGGCGATCATTTGTTGATCCCAATCCCTGATCCCCGATCCCCGATCCCCCTATTTCCCGCCGTCGATGGACAGGACCTGACCGCTGATCCATTCGGCATAGTCCGAGGCGAAGAACATAGCCCCGTTGGCGATGTCCTCCGGCTTGCCCAGGCGCTTGAGGGCGATGCGGTTGACCAGGGCCTTCTGCCCTTCCTCGCCATAGGAATCCCACTGACGTTCCGTGGACGGGTTGGAGCGCACAAAGCCGGGGGCGATGTTGTTGACCGTGATGTTGAAGGGGCCAAGCTCGTGGCAGAGCTGTCGGGTCAGGTTGATCTGCCCAGCCTTGGCCGACGAATAGGCCTGGATGCCTGTGAGGCTGGCCCCCAAGCCCGCGCCGCTGGAAATGTTGATGATACGGCCCCATCGTGCCGCCTTCATCCCCGGCGCCACGGCCTGGGCAAAGAAGAAGGCCGCGCTCAAATTGACGGCGATGATGTCGTTCCACTGCTTCACGGTGACGGTTTCCAGGGGGCTGCCCACTTGGCCCAACACGCCCCCGGCGTTGTTGACCAGGATGTCCACCCGTCCGTCCGGGCTGGATGCCTCGGCTTCCCGGGCAAAGGCAAAGACAGCCTCCTGATCGGTGACATCCACCGTGCGTACTTCGCATTGACCCCCGGCGGCCTGGCACAAACGCCGGGTCTCGGCCAACTCATCGGCCAGCAGATCGCAGGCCCACACATTTCCACCCCGACTGCTAAACCCCAAGGCGATGGCCCGGCCAAAGCCATGGGCCGCGCCGGTGACAATAACGGTCTTGCCGTGAAATTCGATGTTCAAAGTACCCTCCCTAGAATTGGGTTGAAGAAAAAAAGATCGATTTCACCGCAAAGGCGCAAAGAGCGCAAAGAAAAAGAAGAAGAACTCTTTGCTTTTTCTTTGCGTCCTCTGCGCCTTCGCGGTGAGTTTGTTCGTGTTACGCCCCCGGCCCCAGAACGGTGACGAGGAGTAGGGGGCCCTCCCTGGTGTTGGCGATGGCGTGGGAGACGTTGCTGGGGATCTCGAAAAAATCGCCGGGGGCGATGGGGGTGACCCCGGCGTCGGTCTGCACTTCGCCGGAGCCGGTCGCCACCCAAGTCACCTGCTCCCAGACATGGTGATGGCGTTTGGAGATGCCCCCCGCCTCCACCTGGGCCAGTTGAAAGGTAAAATGCTCCCGGTTTTGATAGAGCCGGGCCAGGCTGAGACCGTTGGCCCCGTCGCCGGTGACAGTTTGAAAGGGCAGATCGGCGGCTGAGGTCAATCTAATAGACATAATATACTCCTGTGGAAATTATTGAAGGGATTCGTAGGCGATGCCGATGCTCAGGCAAAGTTCATCTGCGCCCGGCCCAGTTGTGATCTGCAACCCGATGGGCAATCCTACCGGGCTGAAGCCGCAGTTCACCGTCAACGCAGGCAGGCCGGTGAGGTTGGCCGGGGCCGTGCGCCGGGCCTCGGCCATGCCCTCCTCGCCCAGGACCGCCGGGTCTTCCAGCGGAGCCACCCAAGGTGCAGTGGGGGAGAGAATGGCGTCCAAATGGTCCAACGCGTCCACAAAGTGGGCCGCCAGCCGCTGCCGATGACGCTGGGCCTGCACATAGTTCACGGCGGCCATGCCAAAACCGGCCTCAATTTGGTCACGGGTGAGTTCGGCGTAGTCGCCGGGTCGTTGGGCGAACCAGTCGGCGTGGATGACGCTGGCTTCTGGGGCGACGATGGCATGAAGTCCTGTGTCGACCGCGGCCAGTTCCGGGATCTCCACCTTGCTGAGGGTGGCCCCGGCCTCGGCCAGGGCAGCACAGACCGCATCGAACGCGGCCAGGACCGGCGCTTCCATCTCCCGGCCCAGGCGGTGGGCGTTGAGGATGCCCAGACGCAGTCCCCGCAGATCCACGGGCGGCACGGGGCGAGTGGGGCGGTCCAGCATCACATCCAAAAGCAAAGCAGCGTCCGCCGCCGTGCGGGCGATGGGACCGGCATGGTCCAATGACCATGACAGGGGGAAGACGCCGTCCAAACTGACCAGCCCAAAGCTGGGCTTAAAGCCGGCCACCCCGCAATAGGCCGCTGGGATGCGAATGGAGCCGCCTGTGTCCGTGCCCACGGCGGCGAAGCACATGCCCGCGGCCACCGCGGCTGCGGAGCCGCCGCTGGATCCGCCTGCCGTACGGCTGGGATCATAGGGGTTCCACGTCGGGCCGAAGTCCGGGTGGACGATGCCGTAGGCGAACTCCAGCAGATTGGTCTTGCCCACCATTACCGCCCCGCCCCGGTGCAGATGGGCCACTATGGGCGCATCCTGCTCCGGCACATGGTCGGCCAGGATGCGAGAGCCACAGGTGGTGCGGACGCCCGCCGTGTCGACCAGATCCTTGAGCGCGACGGGGATACCGTGGAGCAATCCCCGGTCTACGCCGTCTTGGAGTTCCGCCTCGGCCCGACGTGCCGAAACCAAGGCGCTCTCTGCTGTGATGGTAATGAAAGCGTTGAGGGTGGGATTCAGGGCGTCGATGCGGGCCAGGGCGCGCTCGGTCACCTCGACGGGGGAAAGGTTCTCCCGCCGATAGTGCGCCGCAATCTCAGCGATGGGTGCGAACAGAATGTCGTCGTCACCAGTTAGGTTCATGAGGTTCCCCCTAGGCGATCAACGCCTTCAGCTCGTCAAGATTGGCGGTCTGTTGCGGACGTTGGCCCTCTTCGATCTCGTGGATCAGCTCGATCACCTTGGCCGTGAGGGGTGTGGGGATGCCCGTCGCTTGCCCTGCGGTGACGATGGGGCCGAGCTGGGCGTCGGCCTCTGTGCGCCGTTTGCGGATGGCCAGATCTCGCCAGATGCCGCTGTGGGTCTTGGCGGACTTGCGGTTGAAGGCAACCATGCCGTCCAGAGAGACAAGGGAGATCTCTCGGGGCGTGCCGGGCACGAAGGCGTGGGGGTCAAAACCGTTAAAGGCTTCCGGCGCGATGCCCTTGGCCGCGGCCACGGTCAATACCTCGGTTGCCAGGGCGATATAGAGGTCCCAATAGGCAGGGTCCGCCAGGCTGTCGGCGATGGATTCGTTGGTTAGGGCCGTGGCGAACAGTTGCGCACCATAGGCCAACTTTCCCCAAAGAAAGCCCCACATGTTTTGGGTGATGATGGCCTTGGCATCGAAGTCGAGGAAGGTGCGGTGTAGGGCTTCGATGCGGGGCGAAACCGTGCCGTCCAACTCGCCCAGGACCACGGCTCCTCGTCCGCCGTAGAGGATCAGCCCCGGCTGCAGATAGTCCGCGCCGAAGTTGACGAAGCTGCCGACGGTATTCTCTTGGCCCACCACCTGGGCAATTTCCAACTCGTTCAGCCCGTTTTGAACCGAGACGATGTAGCCGCCGGGGGCGAGATGGGGGACGATAGCTTGTGCCGCTCCTGCCGTGTCTTGGGCTTTGACACAGAGCAGTACCGCCTCCCATTGGCCGGAAAGTGTCTCCGGTGTGAAGGCGATGGCCGGTATGCTGAATTCGGCAATCGGGCCGGTGATGGTGAGTCCACTTTGATTGATGGTAGCCACATGCTCTGCGGCCCGGTCCACAAAGGTGATATCGTGTCCGGCCTGGATCAGATAGGCGCCCAACGTGCCGCCGATGGCCCCGGCCCCCCAGATCAGCAGTCGCATATCAGTCCCACCCTTCGGCCATCAAAGAGCGAGTTTCGGCCACGGCGATCTCCCACAGGGCCAGCATTTCGGCATCCGGGCGCTGGTAGACACCGCCATAGTTGCCGTCGCCGAAGACTGCGCGCATCTGTTCGCCCACCAATCGAGCCATCCCCGCCCGGTTGGGGACAATCTTTTGATGGTCGGGCAACTCCACCCCGTCCAGTCGGGTCCAGGGGAAGTTTTCCATCCACGAAGCATGGCTACCCAGGGGATCGATCTCTTGCACCTTGGCCCAGGTCTTGGGCGAATTCCACCAGTTGTGGAACTTGATCTGGGTACCGGGATGGTCCGCCATCCACTCTGTGGCCAGAGAGTCTGCCGGGGCGTTGCCGCCGTGGCCGTTGACGATCGTAATACGCCGGAAGCCGCTGTGGGCCAGGCTGTCCAGGATGTCCCGCACCAGGCGCACATAGGTCTCCACCCGCAGACTGACCGAACCAGGATAGGCCAGAAAATAGGGGGTGACGCCATAGGCCTGCACCGGGAAGACCGGGATGCCCAGGGGATCCGCCGCGTCAAAGGCTATCTTTTCGGACAGGATACTGTCCACGCTGAGGCTGAGATAAGCGTGCTGTTCCGTGCTGCCCAGGGGCAGCACCGCCCGGTCATCGTGCTTGAGATATTCTTCGACCTGCATCCAATTCATATCGGTGATGCGCATGGTGGGTTCCTCGCTTGGGTTGATTGGTCGGGATTAGGGATTGAGGATTGGGGATTGGGGATTGACTCGATCCAATCCCTAATCCCCAATCCCATTATTCATACAGATGACAGGCCGTAAAATGGCCGACTTCATTGGTTTTCAGCAAGGGTATGTCCACCCGGCAGCGGTCGAAGGCTTGGGGACAGCGGGGGTGGAACGGACAGCCGGATGGGATGTTGAGGGGGCTGGGCAGTTCGCCCTGCACGGCCTCGACCACGCTTTTGCGGGCTGGGTCCAGGGTGGGGGCGGCGGAGATCAGGGCCTGGGTATAGGGGTGTTCCGGGCCGGAGAAGATGCGCTCGGTCCCGGCCAACTCCACAACCTTGCCCAAATACATCACCGCCACCCGATGGGAAATGTGGCGCACCAGACGCAGATCGTGGGCCACAAAGAGTACGGTCAAATGCAGGCGCTCTTGCAACTCCAGGAGCAGATTGATGATCTGGGCCTGCACCGACACATCCAAGGCCGAGACCAATTCGTCGGCCACCAGCACCTCCGGCTCTACGGCCAGACAGCGGGCAATCGCCACCCGCTGGCGCTGGCCGCCGGAGAACTCATGGGGCAGACGGTCCGATGCGCCCAGAGGCAGACCGACCAGTTTGAGCAGCTCGGCGATGCGGTCGTCCACCTGCTCCGTCGGGCGCAGCCTGTGCACCCGGATGGCCTCGCCCAGGGTCTGGCCCACAGTCATGCGCGGGTTGAGGGAGTTGAAGGGGTCCTGAAAGACCATCTGCACCCGGCGGTGATAGGTACGCAGATCCGCCCCGTTCAAGGCTAGGGCATCTGTCCCGTCAAAGGTGATCTGGCCGGAATCGGCCTCGTACAGTCGCACCAAACAGCGGGCCAGGGTGGACTTGCCGCAGCCCGATTCCCCCACAATGCCCAAGGTTTCGCCTTTGTGAACGGCCAATGAGACGCCGTTGAGGGCGCGCACGGCCTTGCGGGGCAGACCCCGCAGCCGGGCCAGGGGGGATTGATGGACGGGAAAAGATTTGTGCAGATCATGCACAAGCAGCAAAGGGGCGTCGCTCATACGGGCGCCTCCTCTCCGGGCTGGGCCAGGGTGGCGTGGTGGATGCAGGCAGACTGGCGGCCCATGCCCACGGGGATCAGCGGCGGGCGCTCGGCCAGACAATCTTCCGTGGCATAGCTGCAGCGGGGAGCGAAGGGACAGCCCGGCGGCAGCTTGCTCAGATCCGGCGGTGCGCCAGGAATGGGCATCAGGGGACGGCGATTGGCACCCCCGCCAGGGATGGAGTTGAGCAGCCCCAGGGTATAGGCGTGTCGGGGTTGGCGGAAGATGTCGACCACCGAAGCCACTTCGACGATGCGCCCGGCGTACATCACCGCCACCCGGTCGCAGGTTTGGGCCACCACACCCAGGTCATGCGTGACCAGAATCACGCTCATGCCCAGTTGGTCCTTCAGGCGCAGGATCAGCTTGAGAATCTGATCCTGAATGGTCACATCAAGCGCCGTGGTCGGCTCGTCGGCCAAGAGCAGTTGTGGGCTGGAGGCCAGAGAGATGGCGATCATCACCCGTTGACGCATGCCGCCGGAAAACTGGTGAGGATAGCTGTTCACCCGCTGCCGGGCCGAGGGGATGCCCACCAGTTCCAGGAGTTCTACTGCGTGATCGTCGATCTGTCCGACGTCCAGGGAACGATGTTCCCGCAGGGTCTCTTTGATCTGCTCGCCCACGGTCAGTACCGGGTTGAGGGCGCTCATAGGCTCCTGAAAGATGATGCTGATCTCGCCGCCCCGCATTTGGCGCAGCTCCTCATCGGGCATGGCCATCACGTCCCGGTCCTGCCAGGTCACCTTGCCGGTCACCTTGCCCGGCGGCGCGATCAAGCGGATGATGGAACGTAGGGTCACGCTCTTGCCCGAGCCGGATTCCCCCACCAGCCCCAGCACTTCACCAGGGAAGAGGTCGAAGCTGACCCCATCTACCGCGGTCAGCTTGCCCCGGCTGGTGGTGAAGGTTGTGCGCAGATCCTGGATAGAGAGGATGGGGGCGGGGTGGGTGGTTGATTGGTTGATTGGTTGATTTGGGGTCATTGTTTCGGCCTCAGCAGATCTGCCAGACCGTCGCCGATAAAGCTGAAGGTCAGGCCGGCGAAGGTGAGGGCCAGGGCCGGGAAGGTGGAGATCCAGGGGGCGGTGTTCATGAAATTCTTGCCGTCGGCCACCATAACGCCCCATTCGGCGGTTGGCGGTTGAGCGCCCAGACCCAGATAGCCCAGGCTGGCCCCCAGCAAAATGCCCAGGGACATGTCGGTCATCCAATAGGTGAGGGAGGAGCCGATCACGTTGGGCAGTAGGTGGCGGCCAATGATGCGCCGGGAGGTGTAGCCCATGGTCTTGGCAGCCAAGGCATACTCGGCCTGCTTCTGCACCAACATTTCACCCCGCACCAATCGGCCATAGGCCACCCAGCCCACAGCGCTGACCGCAATGTACATATTGTTCAGTCCTGGTCCCAGGAAGGCGACGATGGCGATCACCAGCACCAGAAAGGGGAAGACGATCACGATGTCCACGATACGGCCAAAGATGGCGTCGAGCCACTTGCCATAATAACCAGTGATGGCGCCGACAAAGGTGCCAAAGATGAAAGGAAAGAGGGTGGTGAAGATGGCGATCTGGAGGTCAACCCTTGCCGCCCAGATCACCCGGGAGAGGATGTCTCGGCCAAAATTGTCCGTGCCGAAGAGATGCGCCCGACTCGGCCCTTTCAAGATGGCCGTGTAGTCGAAGTCCGTGGGGCTGTAGGGCGCAATCTTGTCCGGGAAGAGGGCCAGAAGCACAAAGACGATCAGCAGTCCCACCCCGACCACCAAACTGAATTTGGGTCGGAATCGCACTTTTGGGCCGCTGGCCAAGGCCGGATCTGTGGTCACTGCCATAGAAGTCTCCTTTTTCATGTCAAGACATCTCCACTCTTGGGTCCAACTGGGCGTAGACCAGATCCGTCAACAGAAAGACAATCGAAACCAGCACGGCAAAGGTTAGCGTCAGCCCCTGGATGGTGGGATAGTCCCGGCCAAAGATGGAATCCACCATCAGTCGCCCCACCCCAGGAATGGCGAAGACGGTCTCGGTGATCACTGCGCCGCCAAAGAGGGCGCCGATGTTCAGCCCAAGCAGGGTGATGGTGGAGATCAGGGCATTGCGCAGCACATGCTTGATCATCACTACCCGGTTGCTCAACCCTTTGGCCCGGGCAAAGTCCACATACTCAGCGGTCAGCACCTCGATGATCGAGGCCCGCAGCGTGCGCATGAGTACCGCAGAGAGATTGAAGCCCAAAGTGAGGGCGGGTAGAAAGAGATGGTATAGGTGGTCGCCAAAAGTTTTGCCGTAGCCACCGATGGGGAAGAGGCTGAGCTTGGCCCCAAGGATGGTGAGCAGAAGCAGGCCAACGTAGAAGGTGGGCAAAGAGAGGCCCACTTGGAAGATGGCCCGGATGGCATTATCAAAAGGGGAATTGCGGTTGAGGGCCGCGACAAAGGCCAGGGGCACGGCCAACACGACTGCCACGACCGCACCGTATAGGGTCAAGAAGATCGTCACCGGAATGCGCTGCATGATCAGCCGGGTCACCGGGATCTTGAAGCTGATGGAGTCGCCCAACTCGCCCCGGAAGAAGTTCTGGACGAAGATACCGAACTGGACCAGAATGGGCTTGTCCAACCCCATCTGGGCGTTGATGCGGGCCACCGCTTCTTCCGTGGCCCGGTCCCCCAGGATGGCGCTGGCCGGATCCCCAGGCAGCAGGCGGATCATCAAAAAGACGATGAACATGATCACGAAAAAGGTCGGAATGATTTGGAGCAATCGGACAAACACATAATTCCATCGGTTCACAGGCGACCCTCCGTGGTGCGGGGACGTGGTGCGTAGTGCGTGGATGGATTTACCCGTCCACGCACTACAAACCACGCCTTACTCAATACTCGTTATTCGTTACCCGCCACGCCTACTTCTCAAAATACACATTCGTAAAGATGTTCTGGCCCAGGGGCAACTGGAAGAAGTCCTTGACATCCGTGCGCAGGGCTACGGGATACGGGGTCTCATACAGGAAGATGACCGGGGCATTTTCCACGAAGATCTTCTGGATCTGGTCGTACTGTTCCGCCCGCTTGGCGTTGTCCAATTCCTTCTGGCTGTCGGCGAAGAGTGCTTCCAGCTCGTCGTTCTGGAAGCCCGTGTGCAGGGATTCCACCACGCTGTAGATGGCGAAGTAGGAGGTGATCTGGCTGGGGTCGTTGATGTCGTTGGTCCAGGCGGCGGTGCGCATCTGGAAGTCGTTGGCCCGATAGCGAGCCGTACGGGTGGCGGAATCCACCTGCTCGATCTTCAGGGTCACACCGGCTTGGGCCCACATCTGCTGCACAGCGGTGAGCAGAGCTGCATCATCGGCATTGCCGGAGATGGCCAGACAGGAAACTTCGAAGCCATCGGGGTAGCCAGCCTCAGCCAGCAGGGCCTTGGCTTTTTCCAGATCGAAGGGATACATAGCCTGGGGTGCAAAGAGAGGGGTGGTGGAGGACATATAGGATTCCATCACCTTGCCCGTGCCGTAGGTCACCAACTGGATCAGGGCATCCTTGTCCGTGGCAAAGTTCAAAGCCTGGCGGACACGCACATCACCCAGGGGGTTGACCGTGCCGTCGAGCAGCTCGGGTCGGCCATTCATGAGTAGATCGTTGACCTTGGTGGAGGGGAAGAGTTCCATGTTGATGTTGGGATCGGCTTCCAATTCGCCCACCCGACTCAGGGGGATGAACTCAGCGCCGTTGATCTCGCCAGCCTGGAGCTTCAGGATACGAGTGGCGTCTTCGGGGATGATCTCGAAGCGGACGCCGTCCAGATAGGGCAACTGCACGCCATCAGCGTCGGTCTGCCAGTAGTAGGGGTTGCGCTCCAAGTTCATATATTCGCCCCGCACCCACTCCTTCAGGACGAAAGGACCGGAGCCGATAGGCGCTTCGGCAAAAACCTTGGCTTTGTCCGCATCTGTTTCGCCTGGGGTGGCCTCGAAGAGGGCCTGGGGCATCACCGCACTGTTGAACATGGCCAAGGCGGCGGGAATGGACGGGTCGGGCCGGTTCAGCGTGATAAGCACTTGATTATCGCCGACGGCCTCAACCGAATCCACGGATTCTAGGGAGAAGCTCCAAATGCCATTTTCGGGGTTGCGTGCCCGGTTCAGAGACCAGACCACATCTGCCGGGGTGATATCCGAACCATCGGCGAACTTGATGCCATCTCGCAAGGTGATGGTGTACGAGAGTGCATCGTCTGCCGCTTCGTAGCCCGTGGCCAACATGGGCTCGATGCCCGTGCCGTCCTGGGTGGACTGAAGCAGGGTGTCATAAAGGCTGTTGAGTACCCAGATATCCAGATTGGCGTCGTTGAGCACTGGGTCCAGGAAGAGGGAATCGGCGTAGCGGCCAAAGACCATCGTGCCGCCGGATTTGCCAGCAGGGGCGGCCGCGGCGGGAGCAGCCGCTTCACCGGCGGCGGGGGCAGCAGCAGGGGCTGCCGGCGCGGCTGCCGGGGCAGCGCAGGCACCGATCAGCATGGCCAGAACGAGGATCAGGCTTAGGATTGAGAAAATTCGTTTGCGTGCAGGGTTCATGTTTGGTGTTCTCCTGTGGAAAATGAACTGCAAGTGAGTTGGGGCTGAGAATTCAGTCGAGAACGCGTCATTCAATGCTTGTTGATCTCTTCGTGGCTTTCTCTCTTGAGTCGCTTTTGGCTCCTTTCAATATTCAACAGATCGGGGTGAAGTCGTGGGCAGTCTAAAAGATATTGTCAGTGGCACTCGAAGCGGCCTGGAGATTGACTACCTCTAATTCGAGAAAGCGAAAAGGTCCAGTTATGCGGGTGCAGATTATCGTCAAACTGACTTTCCATTTCGCAAAAGGGATGCAAGGTGGGCGAATCGGATTATGAATCTATGGCCAGTTTCTTGAGGGCAAGAAGTTGGTGGATCCGTTGGTAGCTGTTTTGGTCAGGCGTGTGCAAATACTCGATGAGGGGAAAGTCAGGAGGCATCTGGTTGCGCAGGTCATCGATGGCCTCTTCGGCGCCAGTGGCGAAGATGATGGCCTGCACAGAGTGGATCATGGCTTGCAGCCCATCTGCATCCGTAGACAGACAGACAGTTGGCAAGGATTGCATCTCCCGGGCGGAGGCGATACCCTGCAACATGGTGTTGACAAACTCGGGGAAGCGGGAAACGATGCCCAGGCGGAACGTCCGCGGCAGGGCGGCAATGGCCTGGTGTGCTGAAGGGCGCAGGGCAAAGCCAAGACCCATGATGGTCTGTTCTCCGTCCAACTCATTGGCCCGCAGCAGGTCGCGCAACATTTGGACCTGGTGCAGGGGCACCAGCAGCGCCTCTGCCCGCTCCAGATCTGCCTGATAGTAGGCCGGTCGAGAATCGAACTCATCAAAACAGACCGGCTCGATCACCACTCGCTCCTCGGCCAAATTGCGTTCTATATCGTCCGCATAGACCTGCAACGCTGAGGGGAAAAGGCCGAACAGCATCAAATATCGATTGGCAAAGAGGCTGCTGGAATCCGTGAGCAGGGGCAAAAAGGTCTGGCGAATCTCGTCTTGTGAGAAACCCGCGCTCTTGGCCTCGGCAATCGTGCGCCACAAGAGGCGGCGCAACTGCAAGGGGCGGTTTGGCACGGGCGCTTGCTCTACCTCTACGGAGAAATCAGCCACAAAGGTGCCTAGCCCAGCCCGCATCTCGATCAGCGCCAGTTGCCGTAACTCCTGATAGGCCTGGGTGATGGTCATCGGCGCTACATTCAACTCCTGGGCCAGTTCCCGGATCGAAGGTAGCTGCGCACCCGAAGACAATTGGCCGGAGACAATGCCAAACTGAAGCTGCCCGACGATCTGCGTATAGATTGGAACAGTCAGGTCACGGTTGATCTGAATATTCATGACGATCCGTAGATTGAA
>CAZKEX010000080.1:0-14480 GCA_964551895.1 uncultured Caldilineaceae bacterium
CCGTGACCGGGCTAGAGCGCGACAAACTGTAGATCTCAATCTAATCTGAGTTTAATCCCCAATCTCCCAATCTCCCAATCTCCCAATCCCCAATCCCCAATCTCCCAATCCCACCCCCCCCTACCCTGCCACCTTCTGATACAGGTCCAAGATGCTGCGGGCGTTGGTGCGGGCGCTGTAGCGGAGGGAGTCTTGCTGGGCGGCCTGGCCCATGCATTGACGCAGATCCGGATCTTGGGCCAGACGCAAAAAGCGCAGGCCAAAGCTGAGGTCGTTGTCCTTGGCCACATAGCCGGTCTCCCCGTCCCGGATCAGGTCGCTGACCCCGGGGGAGGCCAGCCCCAGGGCGGGCAGCCCCACGGCCGCGGCCTCGATAAAGGTGAGGGGATGGACTTCGGAGACGCTGGCGGAGACGAAGAAGTCGGCCAGGGCGATGTAGCCGGGGACATGCTCGTAGGGCACCTTGCCGGTCAGGATCACCCGGTCGGCCACCCCAAGCTGGTTGACCAGATCCCGATAGTCGGCCAGGTCTGGTCCACCGCCTACAAGAAGTAGATACAATGGATCTTCCTCTGGCCCCCCTTCCTTGTCCCGGATCTCTTCCAACACCAACGCGAAGAGATTGATCAGCCGCTCCACATCTTTTTCCCCACTCATCCGCCCCACAAAAACGGCCACAACAGCATCCTCAGGCAGCCCCACGGCGGATCGGGTGGTGGTCCACGCTGGTTGGCGGAAGCGTTCCAGATCGATGCCGTTGGGGATCACATACACCTTGGCCTGGACGCCCCACTCTTGCATCACCTTGGCAATGCCTGGGCTGGGGGCGATCAGGGCGGCGCAGCGCTGGCTGAACATCTGGAAAAAGGCGGTCAAGGCCGAATCGGAGAGGGCCGTGGGCAGGAGGGGCAGATATTGCTTGACGTAGAGATCGTAGCGGGTGTGATTGGTAAAGACCAGGGGGATGTTGTAGCGGGTGGCGGAGAAGAGGCCGATGCTGCCGCTGACAAAGGGGTGATGGACATGGACGACGTCCATGTGTTGCAGCAGCTCTCGGCTGCGCTGGTCCAGGGAGACGCTGAGGTGATAGCCGGTGTCGGCGATGGGGATGCCGGGGATGCGCACGATGTTGGGTTCGTCGCTGACGGATTCCTGGCTGCCGGGCACAAAGAGCCACACCTGTTCGCCCTTGGCTTCCAGTTGTTGTTTGAGCAGGGAGACATGGTTGACCACCCCGTTGATGGTGGGTTTATAGACATCGGAAAAGAGGGCAATGCGCATGGGTGAGGGCCTTTTTTGGGATTGGGGATTTGGGATTGGAGATTCGGGATTAGGGATTGGGGGCGGGCAGGATCAGGCGTTGATTGGCCGCCACGTTTTCCAACTGGGTGATGGAGCCGTCGGGCCAGTGGGCGGTGATGGTGGGCACGACCGTGGCCCGGCCCAGGCCAAAGTGGAGCAAGGGCGATTCGGTGGAGATATAGCTGCTGCCGGCATAGAGTTCCCGCACAAGATGGCGACCGTCGGCCAGGGTGAGGTCCACCCGCAGGCCGGGGGCGAAGCGGTCCGCGCCGATCTGTAGCCAGGTACCGGGCTGGCCGTCGTTGCGCAGGAGGATGGCCTGGCCGGCGGCCACGTTGACCGCCACATCCAGATCCCCATCCTGGTCATAGTCCGCGGTCGCGCTGCCTCGGCCCAGGATGGCGCCCACGGCGTCCAGGCCGATCTCCGCGCTGGCCTCGGTGAACTGGACCTCCGCGGCCACGGGCAGGTCAACACCCCCGGTTCCGTCCCCGTCCCTGGCCAGATCGACCGTGCGGTTGCGATAGTAGCGCATGGTCTCCGGGTCGGTCTCCATGTTGGTGACCGGCACCCGGCCGTTGACGATCAGCAGGTCCGTGTCCGTGTCCTGGTCGAAGTCGGCCAGATGGGTCCCCCAGCCGGTCTGCCCGTTGCCCAAACCGCTGACGCCGATGCGGAAGGTGCTGTATTGGAAGGTGAGAATCCCCGCCTCCGCGGTCTCGTTGCGATAGAGGGCGTTGAGTTCCCGCTCCCAATTGGTGATGAAAAGGTCGGTCTGGCCGTCGCCGTCGTAGTCGCCCCCGGCCACCCCCATGCCGCTGCCCGAATCCCCCACCTTGGCCGACTCGGTCAGATCTTCCAGGCGGAAGCCCAGCCCTTCCGGGTCCGCGGCCACGCCGCCGGGCCAGGGGTTGTTGGCGTAGAGCCGGTTGGGGTGGCCATCGTTGGCGATGTAGAGATCCAGATCCCCGTCCCGGTCCAGGTCGCTGAAGAGCGCGCCCAGTCCCCGCTCTTCCCGGTCCAGCCCGGCCAGGGCCGTCACCTCCCGGAAGGTGCCGTCCCCGTTGTTGAGATAGAGGCGATCCGGCAAACCGTAATAGTCCTGGGGGAAGGCCCCAGAGGGCTTGGGCACTTTGTTGTCGAGATCGATATAGGCGGCCACAAAGAGATCCGGCCAGCCGTCCCCGTTGAGGTCCCCAGCCACGGCCGCGCTGTTCCATTCGGGCGCGGCCAGCCCCGCGGCCACCGCCCCCTCCCGAAAGGTGCCGTCGCCGTTGTTCCACAGCAGGGCGTTGGGTCCGTCCGCGGTCAAAAAGAGATCGGTCCAGCCGTCCATGTTCAGGTCCGCGGCCAGACAGCCGTTGCCCACTGTGGCCAAGTCCGATGCGGAGGCGGCGCTGACATCCTCAAATTGGCCCGGCTCCGTGGCCCCCAGGTTGCGGAAGAGGGCGTTGCGGGGCAGTCCGCCCTGGCCCTCCCAATAATCCACCTCGTCCACGGCGTGGGAATTGACCAAATAGAGGTCCAGCCAGCCATCGTTGTCGTAGTCCAGCCAGCACAGCCCCCCGCCCATGGCCGCGGCAGGATCTTGGAAGATCTGGGTGGCAAATGCGCCGTGATGGAAGACAATCCCGGCTGTCTCGGCCACGTCGATCAGGCGGAATTCACCGGTGGCGGGGAGGGGGGGGGCGGGGGGCGTGGGGGGCGTGGGGGACGGGTCAGCTTTTCCGCAGGCGGCAAGCAAGACGAGAGCGATCAGCAAGGCAGAGAAAACGCCAAAGATCCGTCGCCGGTGGGGGTGGGGGTGGGGCCAGGGGTGGCGAACGATAGTTGAAAACTTTAAGTAAACTCGCAACATCGGTCACATCCATATTCTGTTTGGGGATCTGGATCGTAAAAGGTTGTTTTCACCGCCGAGACGCAAAGAGCGCAAAGAGAACAAGGCAGCCTCTCCGCTGTTCTCTGCGATTCTCTGTGCCCTCGGCGGTTAAATTGTTCGTCGCCCTATTCCCGCCCAGTCGCCCGCATGGCAGCCTGGGATTGGTCCAAAGGCAGGTTGCTGGGCACCGATTCCGGCACAAATTCGTCCAGATCCGTGGCCGCCGGATCGGTCAGCGCCTCCAAGAAGGCCACCAGATCGGCGATGTCTTGCTCGTCCAAGGGCAGCCCCTTTTGAAGCTGCTGGGCCGCGCTGGCCCACTGCTTGTCTGGCTGGAAGGGCTGCAAGCTGCTGTAGAAGGTGGGCGGCACACCGTTAGCGCTGGGATCGTAGGCCGTGGCCCCATCCACGATGTTGCAGTGGTGGGTGATGGCGGAAGCCAGGGTAGCATAGGCCCCGTCGTGAAAATAGGGGGCGGTCAGCGCCACGTTGCGTAGGCTGGGGGTGCGGAATTTGTAGCGGTCCCGGATGTCAAAGGTGACCCCGGCCCGGCCCCAATCTTCCCGGCCCGTATAGCCGTTCCCCTTCCCCGGCCCCAACTGGGGAGCCAGCAGATTGTGAAAGCCCATGTCTGTGAAGAGATCCCCGCTGTGACATTGGGTGCAGTTGACCCCATCCTTGGCCTCGCCAAAGAAGAGCAGCGCCCCCCGCACCTGCTGATCGCTCAGAGCCTGATCGTCCCCGGCCAAAAAGTCATCCCAGGGCGCGTCGGTGAAGATGAAACGGCGCTCGAAGGCGGCCAGGGCCAAGGCCACATTGGGCAGGGTGATCACATCTTCGGGTGCGGCGTCGTCCTGGAGCTGATCCCCGAAAAGATCTAAAAACTGCACCAAATAGCCATACTCTGCCTGCAAGCGGGCCAACAACTGGGTGCGGATGGTCTGGGGCGGCAGCCCGCCCAGGGTGGCCCCGGCCATCTCGTGGAGGCTGGTGAGGGGGAAGAGGGCCTGGGCGGCCAGCACATCGGTCATGCCCAGGTCGTTGATCACAGACTCCTGGGTCTCCACCTTGGCCCCTTGCAAAGCATAGCTCTGCACCCGGCCATCCCAAAACTGGGCCGGGAAGAGGGCGCTATTGATCACCGTGGGAGAGTTGCGGGGCACAAATTGGCCCACAAAGGGGTTGGTGACCACGGTCTCCCCGGTGATGGGGTCGATCTTGCCCGGCAAGCGGCGTAGGGCCCCGGCCTCGTCGCCCAAAACCACCCGGTCCACAAAGACCCGCTCCGGCCCCAGCCCGGAGCCGCCTGTGCCGATGGGCAGGGTGCGCCCGTCGGCCATGGCAAAGTCCGGGTGGTGACAGGTGGCGCAGGAGATGTTGCGGTCGCCGGAGAGCAGGGGGTCGAAAAAGAGGTCCTGGCCTAGCTTGGCCAGGGGCGTGTCGCCTTCTCTGACCATTTCGCCGGGATTGGGCTGGAGGCCTAGACGATCTGCCACCGCGCGCAGGGCTGTGTGGGGCGAATCGGCGCCCGGCTGCACGGTCCCGGTTGTCCCGCCGGTGGTCGCCACAGGGGTCGGCACGTCAATCCGGGGCAGATCCGGGGCGGTGGCGCTTGTCTGCCCGGGGCCAAAGGTGACATGCAGCACCCGGCCCGGGAAGACCTCGGTGATGTAGAGGCTGCCGTCGGGCATGGGCAAGATTGCGCCGGGGAAGTTGAGCTCGGTCAGCACGGTCTCCACCGTGCCGTCGGCCAAAATGCGGCTGAGGCGACCGGTCTTGACCTGATAGCCCGACCCGTCAAAGCAGGAGGCATCCGTGGTGAAGCGAGCAAATTCCAGCAGCCAAATCGTACCGTCCGGCCCCTGGGCCACGTCGATGGGCATGTTCAGCCCGTCCAAAACCGTGCGCTGGCCCCGGGCGTCATCGATCGCCACCAGTTGGCCCGCGCCCACAGGATAGGGACAGCCGCCGGTCAGGGTGACGTAATACTCGTCGCCCACCCGCTCGATCCCCGTGGGCACGGCCTGGACCGTGGTCCCCTCTTTGATGGGGTTGGGGATGGCATCAAAGCGATGGATGAAGCGGGTGGTGCCGTCCGGGTTCATGGTGGCCACGCCATTGCCGCTGGCATCGGTGACCACGGGGATCCCGGCGGCGTCGAAGGTGAGGTCATAGGGGTTGATCACCCAGACGTTGTTGAGGGCCTGCATGGCCGGGGTCAGATCCGCCGGGGTGTAGGGGGTGGCGGGCAGGGTGAGGGCCTTTTGCTGCTCTTGGCTGAGGGGCAGGGTCCACAGATGGCGCTGGTTGAAGTTGCCCAAATAGACGGTCTTGCCGTCGGGCGAGAGGGCGACCAGGGGCACGCCGGAGAGATCCCCGGCATCCCGGCCACTCTCCAGGCCAGAGATCAACCGGCCCACGGCGCCGTCGGCCTGGATCAGGCTCACCCCGGCGCTGAGATCGTTGCTGCCCGTGCCCTCTTCGGCCACCAACAGGCCGCCGTCGGGCAGGGGGGCCATGCCGATGGGGCCGAGCAGCCCGTCCACCACCACGGTCACCTGGGGCGGCCCCAAGGTTTCCACCATCGGGGCTGGGGTGGGGCGGGGCGCGTCTACATCCCCGCGGATCACGGGCCACCATAGGTCTGCCAAGATCACGAAGACAAAGGCAGAGATAAAGATCACGGCCAGGATGGCTGGCAGTCGGTCCATTATTCTCTCGGAGATGGGTCGATCTTTTTCGTCGCTCATGGGCCTGTTTGCACCGTTTTTTGATGGATGATTCGAGGCTAGATTTTGGCGAGATCTATGAGGCTTCCACCCCTTTGTTATACACCTGCCCCGATAGTTTGACAAGTAGGGAGAGGGGTTGGGGATCGTCAGGGGCAAAATAGAACACGGATTTGACGGATTGGACGGATTTCTACGGATCAAAACAGATCTGTCTTGATCTGTTCGATCCGTTCAATCCGTGTTCTATTCCAGACTGCACTGCAAAAAGCTGATTTTCACCGCAAAGACGCAAAGGACACAAAGAAAAACAAGGTTTTTCTTCTCAACTTTTCTTAAACCCTTTGCGTCCTTTGCGTCTTTGCGGTGAACTTTTAGTTTTCGCAGTGGAGTCATTCCAAAACCAACAATAGATCCGGCCGGTCGCTGATCAGCCCGTCCACCCCCATGTGGATCAGGGCGCGCATGTCGTCTGGTTCGTTCACCGTCCACGGGATGACCAGGAGACCGAGATCGTGGGCTTGGGTCACCAGGGCCGGGGTGAGGACCGTGGCGTTGGGCGAGAAGACCCCGGCCCCGGCTTCGGCCCATCTTTGCAGATCCCCGGAACGGGGAGCCCGGGAAGTGAGGGCGACCAGGGTCATGTCCGGGGCCACGCGGTGGGCGGCCCACAGGGATCGGTGATCAAAACTTTGCAGGGTCACCCGGTCCGCCAGCCCCCGTTCCTCGACCAGGGCCAAAAATGCCAGTTCAAAGGGGCCGGGGTTGACGCCGTCAAAGCCGTCGCCGATGGTTTGGGGCTGATCTTCCCGGCGCTTGGTCTCGATGTTGAAGCGCACCTGGCTGGCGTTTTCCCGCTGGGCGGCGCTTTTGGACGGGTGCGCGGCGTAGGCGTCCACAAAGTCAAAGAGCCGGGCCAGGGTGACGATGCCAAAGTCGTCCCCGGCCAGGGCGGTGGGGTCCGCCATCTGGGCCGGGAAGCGGGCGATGTCCGGGTTGCGGTCACAGATATAGGCGGCCAGTTGGGCGGCGGTGAGGCTACGCAGGGCCAGGTCCGCCGGGGGTGTGCGGCTGTCGTCCGGGTCCGGCGCCAGCAGGTTGGAGGCTGGGTCCACTCTGCATTTGGCCGGGTCGATGGTTGGGTCGTGCCAGATCACCAACTGATCGTCCGCGGAGAAGTGCAGGTCCAGTTCCAGGGTGGTGACGCCCAGATCCAGGGCGATCTCGAAGGCGGGCAGGGTCTCTTCCGGGCGCAGACCGCGGGCGCCCCGGTGGCCTTGCACGTCAAAGCCGGGGGGCAGGATGTTGGGGGTCTCGCCAGCGGGGGCAGCCGTGGCAACCGTCACCCCAGGGGGTGTGGGCGCGGCGGGAGGTGGGGTGGCCGCCGGGGTACAAGCGGTCAAACCAAGGGCCATCAACGACAGGAAGGCCAACACCTGCCAAGGGGTGATTCTTCCAAAAGAGATGGGACCAGACATGATAGCTCCAAAAGAGAGGTGCGCAGCCCGCAGTGATCTGCGAGCTGCGCACCTGGTGGTACAGTTATGCCGGTTCAGTGAGAGCCGATGGCGTTAAAGCGCCGACGACAAACGGCCCTTACAATGAACGACCCTTTACTGGAAGAAGGAGTTGTAGCTTTCCAGCTCGGCGTTGGCCTTGACAGCGGCCTCGTCCAGGGCTTCCTTGGGGGTCAGACCGTCGTCCAGGACTCGGCTGTAGGTCTCGACAACGATGCGGCGGATGGCCGGGAAGGGGCCAGCGCGACCGCCGAGGACGGCGTAGTTGATGCTGCCGTCATCCAGGGTGCTCTTGGTGGTGAAGAGCTGCCGAATGGCGGTGCCGAAGTTGGGATTCTCGGCCCAGTAGGCCTGGAGTTCCGCGTTGTCCTGCAGGGCCATGCGCACGGGGAAGTAGCCGGAACCCTTGTGCCAGGTGATCTGCTGGGCATCTTCGGACATGAACTTCATGAACTGCCAAGCGGCGTCGTTGACGGCGTCGTCGCCGGAGTCAACCAGCCACAGGGCGCCACCGCCGATGGCCACACCGTTGCGCTCGGCGCTGTCGGCATGGGGAATAAAGGCGGTGCCAACCGGGAATTCAGACTTGGTGATGATCGAGACATCCGAGGTGGAGTCGATCATGATGGCGGCCTGACGGGTGGTGAAGGTGCTGTCGGTCTCGGTCCAGGTGCTGCCCAGGTTGGGGGCATAGCCCTCTTGGATCAGGCTGGTGAGGAAGGTGAAGACCTCGACGCCCAGATCGCTGTTGAACGCAACCTCAGTGGCCCGATCCGTGCGGCCATTGTCGTTGTTGAAGTAGAGCCCGCCACTGTTGGCCAGGATCTGCTCGAAGTACCAACCGACCTGGCCGTGGGTGAAGCAGTAGGGGGCCACGTCGGCGGCCATCAATTGATCACACAAAGCCTTGAATTCGCTGAAGCTCAGGCTGCCCTCAATGGGGGGCACACCGGCGGCTTCAAACATCTCGGCGTTGTAATAGATCAACGGGGTGCTGCTGTTGAAGGCCATACCCACCATGCCGTCTGTGTCCGAATAGTAGTTGCGCACGGCAGGAACGAAGACATCGGCATCAAAGCCCTCGGCAGCCATCAGCTGCCAGGCCGGGATCAACAGACCGGTGTCAAACATGGTCTGGGTGGCGATGTCGAAGTTCTGGGTGATGTTGGGCAGGGTTTCGGTCTCGATGGCGGCCAACAGGGCGTTGTAGGTATCGTCGTAGGAGCCGGTGTAGGTGGCGTTGACGAAGATGGCATCCTGGCTGTCATTGAAACGGGCGGTCAATTCGTTGACCAACTCGCCCAGGTTGCCACCCATGGCGTGCCAGAACTCCAGGGTGATGACATCGGCGGCAGGGGCCGCTTCGGGAGCCGGGGCAGTAGTTGCCTCGGCGGCGGGCGCTTCGGCGGCAGGCGCTTCGGCAGCAGCCGGGGCTTCAACGGCGGCGGGCGCTTCGGCAGGGGCAGGGGTAGCGGCCGGACAGGCCGTCAACACCATTGCCATCAACAGAAGCAGAGCGAGAATCTTGTAGGTCCGATGCATGTGGCTATTCCTCCTTGTGGAAAGCTGTGGGAAAAAATGTGTATAACACGGAAACGCTATTTTGAATGGACAGTGGACAATGGACAATGGACAATGGACAATGGACAATGGACAATGCACAATGTCGTGTGTGCGGAAAAAATCAACCAACCAACCAACCAACCAACTAACCAACCAACCCTCCTACCCCTTCAACCCACTCATGGCGATGCCCTGAACCAGTTGGCGTTGGGCCACCAGGAAGACGAGCAGGCTGGGTCCCAGGGCGATGATGGAACCGGCCATGACCGGTCCCCAGTCGGAGCCTCGCTCCAGGGTGTTCATGAAGAAGCGGATACCGATCTGCAAGGTGCGCATGTTCTCTTTGCTGGTGATGATCAGGGGCCACAGATATTGGTTCCAGGCGCTGAGAAAGGCGAAGATGGCAAAGGCCCCCACGGACCCCTTGCTGAGGGGAACCAGGATGGTCCACAAGAAACGCCAGTTGCCGGCCCCGTCGATCGTGGCCGCGTCGTGAAAATCCTTGGGGATGGTCATGAAGAACTGACGCAACATGAAGACCCCAAAGGCGCTGGCCACAAAGGGCAAGGCCAGGCCCCAATAGGTGTTGGCCCCGCCCATCCCAGAGATCAGCACAAAATTGGGGATGAAGACCAACTCGAAGGGCACCATCATGCTGCCGATGACCAAGAAAAAGGTCAGGTTGCGTGAAGGGAAGTCGAGAACGCCAAAGGCATAGGCGGCCAAGACGCTGAAGAGTACCTGGCCCAGGGTGATCAACCCAGACTGAACCACGCTGTTGAGCAGATAGCGGCCAAAGGGCGTGGCATTCCAGGCCACGACGTAGTTTTCAAACGTCCACACATCGGGAAAAACCTGGGGCGGAAAGGTCACAACCCGGGAAGGCAGTTTGAAACTGGTCAGAAGCGCGATCACGATGGGCAAGGAGATCAACAGCCCCGTGCCAATCAGGATGACCTGGACCACAAGATCACCCCGGGTAATCTGACTTTTTGGTAGTGTGAACTTAGCAGAAACGGCCATTATTGGTAGTGCACCCTTCGGTTGCCAACATAAAATTGGATAAAGGACATGGTGACGATAAAGAGCGCCAACAGATAGGCCTGGGCCGATGCGATACCTCGCTGGGGTGTGCCCACAAACGCCTTGACATAGATGTCATAGACCATTGTGGTGGTGGCCCGCCCCGGCCCGCCCAGGGTCAGCACGTCGATCTCGCCGAAGGCCTGGAAGCTGTTGATGACGCTGATGATCAGCAAGAAGAAGAGGGTGGGGGAGAGCAGGGGCAGGGTGATATGGCGGATACGCTGCCAGGCGTTGGCCCCATCCACCTTGGCGGCGTCGTAGAAGCTGTTGTCGATGTTCTGCACCCCAGCCAGGGCAATGATCACATTGAAGCCCAACTGTCGCCATGTGGTGGCAATGATCACAGCCACCAAGGCCCATGTCTTGGAGGCCAACCAATTGGGCCCATCCTGCATGGTCTCGATGATGTTTAGCTGTACCATCCAATAGTTGATATAGCCGACCACGGGATGGAAAAGCCACTTGAAGAGTACACCCGTCACCGCCGAACTGATGACCACGGGCACAAAGATCAGGGTGCGATGCAGCCATGACAGGTTCTTCAACGGATAGGCCAGGGCAATGGCCAACACCACAGCCAAAAACAGCCCTGTGGGCACGGTTCCCAAGACAAAGATCAAGGTCACCCGCACATTATTCCAATAGTCCGCACTGCTGATCAGATCTCGATAGTTGTCCAGCCCTACATAGATCATGCGCCCGCCAAAGGGGGCCACTCGGTTCAGGCTGAGTTTGAATGAGGTATAAATGGGAATGAAGACAAAGAAGGAAAGACCGATCAAGGTAGGGGCCAGGTACATATAGCCTTCCAAAGTCGCCAAAATATTGCGGCGGCGATGAAGACGAACCTGTCGCTCCTTGATCGCTTTTAGTTCAGCCTGGGAAATAGTACTCATGCGGATCTTGCTTCCCGTGGTAGATTGGATAGATGAAATCGAGAAATGGCCGCAAAAACGACAATGAGATCTATGGGATCTAACCGAGGACGAAATTGTCGTTTAGTGTGCCCGGGATATATATCTGGATGTAATCGGTGAGATGTAACCGGTTGGATGTAATGGGTTGGATGTGATGGGTTGGATGTGATCGGCATCAAGGTTGAGGGAAATAAAAGAAAATCGGCGGCTACGCCGATGATAAAACCCAAAAACATGCTGGTCTGTGGATGTAAGGTCATCAATTGCGAGGTAAATTAAAGTCTACCATAGACTTTTAGGTGAGACAAGTATACATCAAGCACCTGGCAGAATACAAATAGACCGTTCATGAATCCTCTCAATATCCAGGGGCGAAGAAGTTCGACTTTTGACAAATGTCACTATTCGAACTTCTGGGTCGACCGGCCCCGTTTTATTGAGAAGATACCCGTTCATTTTGAAAAGTTCACCTTCCGGTCGATTGAAAACCCACCGAGAGACTATCGGGAATGCTTTTCGTTGGGCTCACCAGTTGCGAAATCGCCCAGAATGTGTACCATACATCTACACTGATCACGCCCATAGTTGTCTGACAACTGGTTGTCCATCCTCAACTTTTCAAGGAGCAAATATCTCATGCCCGATCTCTCTTGGCCACAAATTCTGGACGAAGCCACCGACCATTTCCGCCGCCTGTTGCAACTGGACACCACCAATCCGCCGGGGAACGAGCGCCTGGCCGCCGATCTGATCGCCCAGATCTTGAAAGAGAACGGCCTTGACGCCACCATTGTGGAGTCTGCGCCGGGCCGGGCCACCCTGGTTTCCCGGCTGAAGGGGGATGGCAGCCTGCCCGCCCTGTTGATCATGGGCCACACAGACGTGGTCACCGCGGAGCCGGACAAGTGGGACCACGGCCCCTTCTCCGGCCACATGGACGAGGCCGGCTATATCTATGGCCGGGGCACGGTGGACATGAAGCAGACCGTGGCCGCCCACCTCATGGCCTTCCTCACCATCAAGCGCCTCTTCCACGACCAGGGCCGCCTGCCCAAGCGGGACCTGATCTTCATGGCCCTGGCCGATGAGGAGACCGGGGGCCAGTACGGCGCCCACTTCATCGCCGACACCCACCCGGAGCTGGTCCAGGATGCCGAGTTCGCCCTCAACGAAGGCGGCGGCTGGGGCGTCTCTTTCAACGGCAAACAGTACACGGGTATCCAGGCCGGGGAGAAGGGGACCAGCCGCTTTTGGCTGCGGGCCAGGGGCAAACCCGGCCACGGCTCCGTCCCCCAGCCCGACGCCGGGATCGTCAAGCTGGTGGGCGCGGTCCACAAGTTGGGCGCCCTGGCCATGCCGGTCCACATCACCGACACCATGCGCAGCTTCTTCCAGGTGTTGATGGAGACCCAGCCCGCGGAGGTGGCCGCCCAGCTTCAGGATCTGCTGAACACCGGCGACGCCGACCGCATCCTGCCCACTCTGCCCATCGACGAATCCACCCGCCGGGAGATCAGCGCCATGTTGCGCAACACGGCCATGCCCACCATCCTGCGGGGCGGCCAACAGCTCAACGTGATCCCCGACTTTGTAGAGGCGGGCATCGATGGCCGCGTCCTGCCAGGGATGAGCCGGGAAGCCTTCCTGGCCGAACTGCGCACCCTGCTGGGGCCGGAGTACGACGATCTGGAGATCGTCTGGGCCGCGGATCTGGGTCTGCCCTTGGAGGTTGACTTCAACTCCAGCCTGACCGACGTGATCCGGGAGGTAATGGCCGAAGCCGCGCCCGGCGTCCCCCTGCTGCCCACCCTGCTCACCGGCGGCACGGACGCCAAGGCCATCATGCCCCTGGGCGTCAAGGTCATCGGCTTCTCCCCCCTGCCCCCGACCGACTCCGACGTCTTCAACCGCGCCCACGCCCACAACGAGCGTCTGCACATCGACAGCTACCACTTCTGCGTGCGCAATACGTTTGAGATTGTGCGACGGTTTATTGAGTAGAATGAGTAAGGAGTAATGAGTAATGGGGTTGATGACACCCTTACTCATTACTCCTTACTCGTTCCCATCCCCACCCCTCTCCTATGGAAACGAGTATCCCTATGCCCACCCCTCCCTTCATCACCGGTCTACGCTGTCTGCGGTGTGGACAGGTGTATGCGCCGGAAAGTATTGACTATGTGTGCGATTGCCGCCCCAACATGGGCAGCGATCTGGGTACACTGGACGTGGAATACGACTATGCGGCCATCAACGCCGTCACCAGCCCGGCCCAAATTGTGGCGGACCGGGACGGATCCATCGGGCGCTGGGCCGCGCTCTTGCCCATCCGGGATCGGGCCAGTTTGTCGCCCTTGCCCGTGGGGGGCACGCCCCTGCTCCATGCCGTGCGGCTGGGCGCGCCCTTGGGCATGGCGCATCTTTATGTCAAAGACGATGGCCGCAACCCTTCGGCCAGCTTCAAGGATCGGGCCTCGGCCATCGCCGTGGCTCGGGCCATGGAGACGGGCCGCCCCCTGATCGCCACGGCCAGCACGGGCAACGCTGCCGCGGCCCTGGCCGGTCAAGCCGCGGCGGCCGGCATGCCCACGGTGATCTTCGTACCCAAGACCGCGCCCCAGGCCAAGATCGCCCAACTCCTCGTCTACGGCAGCCGGGTCCTGGCCATCGACGGCGGCTACGACGACGCCTTCGACCTGTGTGTGGCCGCCTGCAACGAGTTCGGCTGGTACAACCGCAACACAGGGTTCAACCCCTATATGACCGAAGGCAAAAAGACGGTCAGTTTTGAAATCGTGGCACAGTTGGCGGAGATGCGAGATGCGAGTTATGAGATGCCCGGGGCAACTCGCAACTCGCATCTCGCATCTCCCGACGCCGTCTTCGTCTCCGTGGGCGATGGCTGTATCATCGGCGGGGTACACAAGGGGTTCAAGGATCTGCTGGCCCTGGGGTGGATCGAGAAGATGCCCCGCATCTACGGCGTGCAGTCGGAACTGAGCCCGGCCCTGATCAACGCGTGGCGGGCGGGCAAAGAGATCCCGGACCCGGTGCAGGCCACCACCCGGGCCGACAGCATCAGCGTCAACGCGCCCCGGGATGCGGTCAAGGCCCTGCGGGCTGTGGGGGAGAGCGGCGGGGCCTTCATCACGGTCAGCGACGAGGCCATCCTGGCCGCCATGTTGCCCCTGGCCCGGCAAGGGGCCGTCTTCGCCGAACCGGCCGGGGCCGCCGCCCACGCTGGGATGCTAAAGGCCCTGCAAGCGGGGCTGATTCGGGCCGACGAAACCGTGATCGTCATCAACACGGGCAGCGGGCTGAAGGACGTGTCCGCCGCCATCCAAGTCACCGGCGGGGTGGAGGTGCTCACCCCCACGTTGGCCGCGGTGCGGGCGGCGTTGGCAGGAGGGAAATAGCGTGACCATTCTCTTTTACCGCAAAAGCGACCTACCCTACGGGGCCTTTTCCAACTTCTCTCCGCACCCCA
>CAZKEX010000081.1:0-14461 GCA_964551895.1 uncultured Caldilineaceae bacterium
GTCGAGCTGTTCCGTCCACAACCGCCCTCCCCAGGAGATCTGTCATGGCCAATTCTGTGCCCTGGCCCCCGGCTAGCCCCCAAATGTATTTCCAAGACGAGAATGGGCTCTACCATGCCAATCCGTTTCTGCGCGTCAAGGGGCGGGACAAGTCGGCCTTTGCCGCCTTGGGCCAGGGCCTGCGCAACCGGGTGGGCCAGCGGGTGGTGGATCGCCGCCCTGCCCGGCCCACGGAAGACTATACCCAGGTTGACCTCACCCTGACCGTGACCATCCCAGGCCGCCACCTCAGCATCCCCGCGCCCCAGGTGGGGGTGAGCTATGCGGGCATGACCCCAGCCCAACGCCACTGGTTTTTGTTTTGGCTGTGCAGTCCAGACAGTCCGGGGCCCCCGGCCTTTCGCACCCTCTATGTGGCCTATCTGGAGATCGCCCTCTTCGAGACCGCCGAGAGCGCCAAACAGGCCCGGAAGGAAATTGCCCGCTTGCTGGGCTGCCCAGGCTGGCACGATCACACAGGATTGCAACGGGCCTGGCTTCTGGGCGCGTGGCTGGCCGAGGACGGTCCCGGCGTGGCGGCGTGGCCGGCGGAGGCGCAGCCGGGCGAAGAGGCGCTGTTGACCGGGCTGGGCTTGCAGGCGCAGATGGGCATCCCCTTGCAGCCCCAACAATCTCTGGCCGTCATGGATGTTCTCGGGCTGACACCCGATGGCGGGGACGCAACCCCAGAGCCGGAGGTGATGAAGCATCGCCTGGGATCCCTGGCCGCCACCTTGGGCGGGGAGACCCTGGCCCACTGTCTGGCCCAGCTCCCCCCGGAAGAGATGAGGCCTCAACCCTGGCGATGCAGCCACCGGGATCTGCGCTTTGCCCTGCCCCAGCCCAACATCGTCCCCCTCCTGCGCCCCCTGCTCCAAGAGTTGGCCGCCCAGGATCCCGGGGACAACGGCACCCGCCCAACTTTCGACCCGGACGACGGCCCTGGTCCCAGCAACGCCAAATGGTCCCTGACCTTGGAATTCCAGGAAAGCCGCTCCCAATATTTTGCCTATGCCCTGACCCTGGCCAAAAAGCAGCCCTCTTTCAGCCAGATCATGGATGAAAACCGGCACATGGTCTACCGGGTCAACTACAGCAAATACCAACTGCGCCACCTCTGGCCCCTGTGGGAATATGTCAGCAAATGGACCAACACGCAGATCTATGTCAACGGAAAATCTGTCCCAACCTGGCAAGTCTGGCCCAGTTCACAATATCTGCGGTAGAGGATAGATAGCCCATGAAAACCGAACTCAACATCTATATTCGAGCCAGATATCCCCTGCTGTGGGTGGTGACGCCTGAGGAAGAGCGGGCTTTGGTCGAGATCGAAGAGGTGGCCACGGCCCAACGCAAGCGCATGTTGGTGTGGAGCATGACCACGGGGCTGGCCAATGTGGCCCTGCCCAACCAGGTGGACAAGGCCAAGCGGGACGCCCCGGCCCTGCTCTCGGCCATCCTGGACGACACGGAGGAGGGGATCTGGGTGTTGAAGGATTTCCACCCCTTTCTCAAAGATGCGGGGGTGGTGCGCCGCCTGCGGGAGGTGGCCTTTGGCCTGCAAAAGAGCCGCAAGACGGTGATCTTGTTGGGACCGGTGCTGGCCATTCCCCCGGAGCTGCAAAAGGAGGTCACGGTCCTGGACATGAACCTGCCGGACCGGACGCAGATGGCGGCCAAGATCGACAGCATTCTGGCCTACACCGAGCGCAACGGCGAGATCGACATCGAACTGGACCGTCGGGAGCGGGGCCGGTTGGTGCAGGCCTGTCTGGGGCTGACCGAGAGCGAGGCGGCCAACGCGGTCGCCAAGGCCATCATCCAGGCCGGGGGACGGTTGAACGGGGAGGCCATTGAGGCTGTCACCGCGGAGAAGCAGCAGATCATCCGCAAGAGCGGGCTGTTGGAGTTCTACGCCAGCGACGATCGCCTGGGCAGCAGCGTGGGCGGGCTGGATGTGCTGAAGGAGTGGCTGCGCAAGCGGGTGCGGGCCTTTAGCGACGAGGCCAGGGCCTATGGGCTGCCCGAACCCAAGGGCATTCTGCTAGTGGGGGTGCAGGGGTGCGGCAAGAGTTTGGTGGCCAAATCCGTGGCCAACACGTGGAAGCTACCCCTGTTGCGTCTGGACGTGGGGCGGCTCTTTGCCTCCTTGGTGGGATCCAGCGAGGAAAATCTGCGCAGCGCCATCAAGGTGGCCGAATCCATTGCGCCGGTTGTGCTGTGGGTGGACGAGATCGAGAAGGGCTTTAGCGGGGTGGGCAGCAGCAATGTGAGCGACGCCGGCACCGCGGCCCGGGTCTTTGGCAGCTTTATCACCTGGCTGCAAGAGAAGAAATCCCCGGTCTTTGTGATCGCCACGGCCAACGATGTCAGCCAACTGCCGCCGGAACTGGTGCGCAAGGGGCGTTTCGACGAGATCTTCTTTGTGGACCTGCCCAACGCGGCCGAGCGGACCGAGATCTGGCGCATCCACCTGCTCAAGCGCAACCGCAACCCGGAGCAGTTTGACCTGAACAGCCTGGCCATGTCCTCGGACGGCCTCTCCGGGGCCGAGATCGAGCAGGCGGTGATCGCGGGGCTATACGAAGCCTTCGACAAAAATCGGCCCCTGGAAATGGAGGATTTGCAGGATGTCCTCCAAACCACCGTCCCCCTCAGTTTGATGATGGAGGAGCAGATCTCCGGTCTGCGGGCGTGGGCCAAACAGCGGGCCCGGCAAGCGAGCGGATAAGGGATAGAGTGCGCTGGGAAAACTAAAGATTCACCGCAAAGACGCCAAGAACGCAAAGCAAAAAAGGAGTCAAAGGCAACCCAGAAGACGTGAAGGAGCTTGACCAGGGTCTGGTTGCTAACTGAGTCAAAGAGGACTCGGTGAAATTCCTCGTCCAAAAACCACAGAAAATCTTAGAACCAGGACTTTTCATGACTAAGAACGACCCAACCCTCATGACCCCGGCCCGCATAGACGCCCTTTTGGCCACCTATCGGGACGGGCTGTTGGACGACACGCTGCCCTTCTGGACCACCCACAGCGTGGACCGGGAACATGGCGGCTTTATGTTCTGTCTGAACCAGAACGGCACACCCTTCGACACGGACAAGGGCATGTGGCACCAGGGGCGCTTCACCTGGCTGCTGAGTACCCTCTACACCCAGGTTGAGCCCCGGCCCGAGTGGCTGGCCTTGGCCAAACATGGGGTCGATTTCATCCGCGGCCACGGCTTTGACACGGATGGGCGCATGTTCTTTCATGTGACCCGGCAAGGGATCCCCATCCGCAAGCGCCGCTACATCTTCACCGAGACCTTTGCCGTGGCCGCCCTGGCCGCCTACAGCCGGGCCAGCGGGGACGAGTCGGCCCGGCAAGAAGCCGTGGATCTCTTCGACTTGATCGTCCACTATCTCACCACGCCGGGGCTGATTCCGCCCAAGACCAACCAGGCCGAGCGCCCCACCAAGGGCTTGGCCGTCCCCATGATCATGATCGCCACCGCCCAGATCCTGCGGGATGTGGTGGCGGATCCCACCCCGTATACCGGCTGGATCGACCGCTGCATCGCCGAGATCGAGCAGGATTTCATGCGCCCGGAGTTCAAGGCCGTGCTGGAGAGCGTGGGTCCTCAGGGAGAATTCTACGACCATGCCGACGGTCGGCTGATCAACCCCGGCCACGCCATCGAAGCGGCCTGGTTCATCATGAACGAGGCCCGACATCGCCACAACGATCCCCGGCTGATCAAATTGGGCACGACCCTCCTGGACTGGATGTGGGCCTGGGCGTGGGATGAGGAGTACGGCGGCATCATCTATTTTCGTGATGTCAAGGGCATGCCCGTGCAGGAATATTGGCACGACATGAAATTCTGGTGGCCGCAGAACGAGGCCATCATCGCCACCCTGATGGCCTACCGGCTGACCGGAGACGAGAAATATGCCCGCTGGCACCAACTGGCCCACGACTGGGCCTACGCCCACTTCCCCGACCCCGTGCATGGAGAATGGTTTGGCTATCTGCACCGAGATGGGCGTATCTCGTCCACGGCCAAGGGCAACCTGTGGAAGGGGCCCTTTCACCTGCCCCGTATGCAACTGCTCTGTTGGCAACTGATGGAAGAGATGCGCGGATCGGTGAGCAAATGACTGCACTGCAAAAAACATTTAACCGCCGAGAACCCTGAGATTTCGCAGAGAACGCAGAGGAAAAGCTTTGTTTCTCTTTGTGTTCTCTGTGTTCTTTGTGGTGAGTTCGCCCTTTTTGCAGTAGAGTCAGCAAAGAAGACGCTGCTTTTCCAGATGCACGTAGATCAATAAAGAGACAAAAGACCACAGATTTACACGGGAAAGATCCCTGTAAATCTGTGGTCTTTTGTCTCTTTGCGGGTCGAGGTGCCGGTCTGGGGTGAAGCCCATGCGGAGACTCCGTTTTTGGGAAAATTGGATTCAAAATAGGGGGTTGACAATGATTTTCATTCGTGATACAATAGTGAAAATAATTTTCATACCCTTCCTCCACCCTACCCAATTCAAATGAAAACATTCGACTCTCCCAATGGACGTGGTTCCCTCTCGTTGGTCAACGATGCGTTGCCTCGATTGACCGGTTCTGCCAAGAAAATTGCGCGTTATATTCTGGCCAAGCCACGTGAGAGTATTAACCTGACCATTACCGAACTGGGAAAAGAAGTGGGCACCAGTGAAGCCAGCATTGTACGCTTTGCCCAATTTCTCGGCTTCTCTGGTTTTCAAGCGTTTCGCATTGCCCTGGCCGAAGATCTTGTCTCTCCTTTGCAACTGGTCCATGAGCAGATAGATGACGACGATGGCATCGCAGCCATTGCACAGAAGGTATTCACGGCGGGCATGCGTTCTCTGGAGGACACGGCCCAGCTTATCGATGCGGACACTGTGGCACGGGTCGTGGCTGCCATGAGCGATGCCAAGCAGATATACATTTTCGCATCGGGCAATTCGATTCCACTGGCAATGGATTTTCGGTTCCGGTTAACCAAGATCGGCATGCTTTGTCGCTTTACAGTTGAATCGACACTCCAGGAGATGTCAGCCGCTCTGGCAACAAAGGACGATGTCGCCGTGGGCATCTCCCAAACAGGCAGCTCCAAAGATACAAATCACTGTATAGAACTGGCTCGCAATGCAGGTGCGATGACGATCTCGTTGACCAGCCACTCCCAATCCCCCCTTGCCCGCCTATCTGATATTTGTCTAGTCACCGCTTCCCGTCAAGGCGCTTTTCGTGAAAACGAGATGGCTTCCAGTTTGGCTACCATGACCCTGATCGAAGCCATCTACGTTGGAATTTGCGTGTACCGTCGAGATGCTTCCATTGAAGCAGCTCGGCGGACGAGACGGGCCACCGCCGGCCGCAAACTCTAGATTGGGCCTTGAATCATCGAAAATGATCTGTTGTTGAACGAAAGCTGAAGGAGGTGAGAGAAGCAAAGCGAAGGAGGGTCTGCAAGGACCGCACCAAGGACGGCCTCCCCTATACGTTCACGGATACAGAAGTAGCTCTCTGATAGTCGTTATATTCCATATTCACCCAGTATACGAGGAGAACAAGGACATGAGTAAAAGAGTTATCAGTCTATTCTTAGCCGTGGTTATGCTCTTAGGCGTGGTGACCGGCTGTGCTGCCCCCGCCGCGCCACAGGCGGCGGACACATCTGCCGCTGCACCCGCCGCTGCACCCGCTGCCGAAGCCGTCACGATTGAGTTTGCACAATGGTGGGCGCCGGAACTTCCCGAAGGCGCCTTCCGAGCGCTGATGGACGAGTTCGAGGCCCAGAACCCGGGCATCAAAGTTGAGTTGATCAGCGGCCCCTATTCCACAACCAAAGAGCAGGTAGTGGCCGGTGCGGCGACGGGCACAATGTCCGATGTCGTGGGTCTTGACGGAGCCTGGGTCAGCGACTTTGTGAAGCAGGGGGCGCTCGCCAACATGAGTGAACTGATGTCGCAAGCTGGATACGATGCCAGCGAACTGGCAGCACAGATTCAGTTGAACGGCGGCACCTATATGATTCCAGTTGTCAACTTCGTCTATCCTGTGTTCGTCAATCTGGACCTGATGGCGGCGGCGGGCATTGAGAATCCGCCCGCCTCGCGGACCGAATTTGCCGATGCCGCCGCAAAGTTGACGGATAAGGCAAACAACGTCTCCGGTTGGGTCCTGCCTCTGTCCCTGGAACAGCCCAACGGCATCCAGAATGACGTCATGTCATGGGTCTGGGCTTCGGGCGGCAGCATGATGAAGGACGGCATGCCGGACTTGACCAACGATGCGGTTCGCAGCGCCATGGAATACATCAAGGGCCTGTACGACGCAGGTTACGTTGCTCCCGGCGCCTTCACGATGAAGGAGCAGGACAAGGTTGAGGAGTTTGTCAACGGCCGTGTGGGCATGATGATCGACTCCCTGGCCCACATCACCATGATCCGTGAACGAAACCCGGACCTGAACTTTGCCATCACCGCCCTGCCGGCGGAGGATAGCTATACCGGGAAACGCGGTCTGCCCTATGCTTCCTGGGGCATCGGCGTCTCTGCAACCAGCAAGCACCAGGCCGAAGCCTGGAAACTGGTTGCGTTCCTGATGAGCGCGGAGACCAACACCAAGCTCTCCTCGATCGCCAATGCCTTCCCCGGCAACGTCAACTCCACGCCTGACTTTGTTCAGACCGACGACTTGTTTGCAGCCGCCTTTGACGTCTTCAAGGCTGGCTATCTGGCCAACGAGTTCACCGGTCTGCCGGTTGCCGAGAGCCTGATGCGTTCCTTTGAGGAGCAGTTCCAGCTCTATCTGGATGGTGGTCAGAACTTGGACGACACCCTCAACAATGCCCAAGCAGCCTGGATGAAGAATTTCTAACAGAGCTTAAGCCATCTGGGGCTATTCCAGACCTTATGACAGACGTTATGGCAGGCGGGTCCCTGTCTCTCCCTAACCTGCCTACATCAGGTCACTTGTAGCGGTATGGAGGCTGCAAGGCCAGTAGTGCTGGTCTTGCAGCCTCCAACTAAATACGCTTGTTACTAAAGGAAGGGTTCCCTTGTTAGCGGATACTGTTGATTCGGCCCGTTCAAAAAATCGCACTTTGCAAAAAGTGGTGAAAAAACTTACTCCCTTCGCCTATTTGTCGCCCACAATACTTTTGTTGACTGTATTGTCACTGCTTCCGATCGGGATGGTCTTCTACTATTCATTGATGGACAATGTCATCATGAATCAGAATCCGGTCTTTGTGGGCATTGCAAATTATGTAGAAATCATCACAGATAGTGTTTTTCAACAAGCCGTCTATAATACGCTCTACTTTGCGGTGATGAGTGTAATTTTCCATCTTTTACTTGGCTTGACGTTCGCCACGCTTCTGAATACCAAGGTGATCGACCCGCTGACCCGATCTCTTTTCCGGGTTGTCTATATCCTGCCGTGGGTTTTTACGGCCACGATTATTGCTGTTCTTTGGCGGCTGATGCTTAGCCCCAATGGCGTGATCAATTATGCCCTGGCTTGGGCAGGCGTCGTCAGCGAAAGAATCGAATGGCTGAGTTCCCGGCAACTGGCCTTACACTCGGTTACATTTATCAATATTTGGGCGGGTTACCCCTTTTATATGGTCAGTCTGCTTGCGGGTTTGCAAGGGATTTCCAACGAACTCTACGAGGCGGGTACCATTGACGGGGCCAATAAGCGTCAGCTCTTTCTGTATATCACCATCCCACAGCTAAAGCCGATTATCATCAGCCTGGCCATGTTGGATTTCATCTGGACCATGCAGCAATTCACATTGGTCTGGATGACAACAGGCGGCGGACCTATTCACGTTACAGAAATGTTGAGTACCTACACCTATAAGTTGGCGTTTAGCTCCTACGCGTTCTCCCTTGCATCGACAAGCGCGTTTGTCATTTTAGTCATGTCGATGTTTGTGGCCCTCTTCTATGTCAGAAACCAGAAGGCAAGCGATGCATAACGGAATGTCGAAACCTGCCAAAACCAGAATGACGAAAGCATTGGTGCTTGTTGCCCTTTCCCTTGGCGCTATCTACGCAGGATTCCCTGTGCTTTGGATGATCGCATCGTCGTTTAAGTCCAACACAGAGATCTTTGCGTATCCGCCGCAGCTAATCACGGATGCCTTTTCTTTTGGCGCCTACATGGCCGTCTTCACGAGTCCAGAAAAGGTGCGTTTCTTTCTCAACAGCTATCTGATCTCCATATCGGTGACGATCCTCACCCTGATCGTGGGGATCATGGGTGGATACAGCTTTAGCCGATACGAGTTCAAATTCAAGAAACCGCTGAATATGGCCATTATCAGTGTACAGGCGGTGCCGCCCATTACCCTGCTGATCCCTTACTTCAGCCTGATCGTGGTGTTCAAGCTATACAACACATATCCGGCTCTGGTGCTTACCTACATGGTTTTCACGCTTTCCTATGCCATCATCATGATGACGGGTTATTTCAACACCCTGCCTCGGGAACTGGATGAGGCGGTCATGATCGATGGAGGAAGTTCTTTTGTGGCGCTGTGGAGGGTGCTGGTGCCAATTTCCTTGCCGGGCATCGTTTCTGTAGGGATTTACACCTTCATGCTGGCCTGGAACGAGTTCCTCTTTGCCCTCACCCTGACCAAAACGATGGATATGCGAACGGTTCCCGTTGGGATTGCCCTGCTGATGGGACAGCATTCCTACGAATGGAATGAAATGATGGCGATGAGTGTGCTTGGCTGTCTGCCTGTCTTGATTCTATTCTTGTTCTTCCAGCGCTATTTTATCGCTGGCATGACCGCAGGTTCCGTCAAAGGATAAACTGGCTGGTCACACTATGATCTTTTTGTCAGTTCTAGATAATCACATCATTTCGGAGGAAGTACCATGTTGATGAATATGAAGGATCTGTTGGCAGTTGCAAAGACAAACTATTTTGCTGTTCCGGCATTTAATATCAGCAGCAACATGCTGTTGCGCGGCGCACTGGAGGCTTCCGAAGAGATGCAGTCTCCCGTTATCCTTGCCATTCACCCAGAGGAGTTGAGCTTTGTTCGCTCCTCTTTTGTAAAGACCGTCGTTGAGGAAGCAAACAAAGCGACTGTTCCCGTCTGTATCCATTTGGATCATGGCGGATCACTTGCAGACGTGATGGAAGCCATCCAATGCGGGTTTACATCGGTCATGATCGATGCCTCCTTGCTTCCCCTGGAAGAGAATATCGCCATTACCAAAAAGGTGGTGGAGCTGGCCCATCCGATCAACGTGTCTGTTGAAGCCGAATTGGGCACCATTGGCACCACCGGCCCCTATGCGGAAGCTGGGACGGACGTCATCATCTACACAAACCCAGAAGATGTGGTGACCTTCGTTGAAGCCACCGGGGTAGACACCCTGGCAGTGGCCATCGGCACGTCCCACGGCATCTACCCCAAGGACAGAAAGCCTGAATTGAAATTGGACTTGCTGAAGCAGATCGCCTCCATGGTGGAGATCCCCCTGGTACTGCATGGCGGCTCTGCCAACCCGGACGAAGAGATCGCCGCGGCTGTCAAACTGGGCATCAATAAAATCAATATTTCCAGTGATATCAAGGACGCCTTTTACCAAAAATGCCGTGAAGTACTCGCAGATATGGAGGTGCGAGAGCCAAACGCCATTTATCCCCCTTGCATTGAAGCCATGAAACAGGTCTGCTACCACAAGATTTCGCTTTTCAATGCAAAAGGCAAGGCCGCGCTCTATCGGTAGTTGGCGTTGGCAACCACAATAAAATAGGTTCTTCTCCTCAAAGTTGGATGGACAAGACGAATCGTGTGCATGATAGGCTCGCTTTATAGAACAGATTCCGTAACAAGCTGTTTACTGTAAAGCGAGCTTATCATATCTGCAAAAGGATCAAGCGGATCAATGAACGAAAAAATAGCCTTGGGGCTTGGCAACAACATTGACTATGAGATTGTATGGGACTCTCAGGTCATTGAGACCCTGATCGGCCAGCATGACATCCATGATGCCGACCTGTCGGCCAACGGAAAAATCACCTGTGAACGTGATCTGGTGATCTCGATCCTCAGCTTTCTGAAATCTGGGACCGGCGGCGAACGCACGGTTGCCTCGTCGGCCATCATCGAGGAGTTCTCGGGACACTTCACCAAAAAGATCACCCTGGGCGGCACGTCTGTCAGAGCCGCTATGGCCATGCGGACCTTGGGCTACACCTCCGCGCTTCACCTCACCACCACAAACGACCATGTGCGCAGACTCATTCCCCAGGACAGCCCGTATGTTTGCGGCAATGCAGAAGACGCCCTGTATCCCCACCTGATTGTACAATTTGGCATAGACACATGCGTGCGGGCTGGGGACATCGACCTCTGCACCCGCCGGGCTAACCGCATCATCTATCATCATGACGATGACAACATCATCATGAATCTAAACGAGGACTTTGCCAACCTCATCACCGAGGCACGTGTCTTTCTGATTTCTGGCTTCAACGCCATGCAGAGCAAGGAGCTTCTGACCAACAGATTGGCATCTCTGTCGAGAATAATGGAAAGTCTGCCCAAAGACGCCTTGGTCTATTATGAGGACGCCGGTTTCTACAATCCGGACTTTAGCAGGTTGGTCTATGCGACCTTGGGGAACAAGATCAGCATTGTCAGCCTCAACGAGGATGAGCTACAGGCCCATCTCGGCAGAACGTTGGATGTGCTGAATGTGGATCAGATCAAAGATGCGTTGGCGGATCTGCACGAGCGCATCCCTGTGCCGATTATTGTGGTCCATTCCATGTATTGGGCGCTCGCCTATGGCGAAGATGCGCAGCGTTATTCCAAAGCGCTCAAGGGCGGTGTGACCATGGCCACCACACGGTTCCGCTATGGGGATGCGTTTAGCGTAGAGAACTACAAAGAGATCGAATGTCTCCCGCCCAACAAAGCAGGAGCGTACTTTGCCGGTGCATTGGAAAAGCTGCTGCCGCATCAAACATGCTGTGTGCCGGTCGCCCACGTTGAACAGTCGAATGCAACAACGGTTGGGCTGGGCGATGCATTTGTCGGCGGTTTTCTGCCCGCTTTGCTCGAGTAGAAAACAGTCGTCCGTAAACTCATCTCCAAACCCTCTGACAATCTCTCGCCTTAACAACAGGAGGCCTCATGAAACGTTCCGAGATCAATACCATCCTGCGGGATGCAGACACTTTTATCCGCACCCACGGTTTCCACCTGCCGCCCTTCGCCTATTGGACCCCAGCCGAATGGGCCGCCAAGGGAGATGACGTGCGCGAAATCGTCGAATGCGAGCTGGGCTGGGACATCACCGACTTTGGCTCCGGTGATTTCCACCGGGTTGGCCTCTGCCTCTTTTCCGTACGCAATGGCCGCACCGAAAGTCTAAAGACCCAGCGCGGCAAACTTTATGCCGAAAAACTCATGGTCGTTGACATCGATCAGATCACCCCCCTGCACTTTCATTGGACAAAGACCGAGGACATCATCAACCGCGGCGGCGGGAACCTGGTCATCCAACTCTACCCCAGCACCCCGGACGAGGGGCTGGCCGACACCAATATGACCGTCAGCATGGATGGCGTCCAGCGCACCGTGGCCGCCGGCGACTGCGTCGTGCTACACCCCGGCGAGAGCATCACCCTGCCGGATCGGCTCTATCACAAATTTTGGGGCGAAGGCGGCAAAGTCTTGGTAGGCGAGGTATCCCTGGTCAACGACGACAACGCCGACAACCGCTTCTTCAAGCCAATCGGGCGTTTCCCAGAGATCGAGGAAGATGAAGCCCCCCTGTATCTACTGACCAAGGACTATGGGCGTTATTATCGAGGCGCTCGGCAAGGTGCCTGATCTCGGAAACGTGGCAAGGCCGGCTGAAATCCATGAGAGGCGAGAGCAAACGTGGTGATCTGAACGGAGTGGCAGATCCCATCACTTTGTTGGGGATGGGTATCGTTCGCCAGATGGGTAGTTAGCGGGTCCCGGTGTTCGCTCCGACGGCGGTGGATAGGCGGTGGCATCCCGTGTAGGCGTCGGTCTATAAGGTGTGCTGGTGGCCCGAGACGAGAAGCACACGTATTGCTGTGTTTGCGGGGGCACAACCAAATCCCCCAACTTCAGATCTCCCAGCATCACGGACCACACACCCTCCTCCAGATTTCCTGTTTCAAAATCCAAGTACCCAGCGCCCCCACAATCTGCTGTGCATTCGCATACGTACCCCTCCCCCTCCCCACCCTCGCCATAAGCCCCACGAGCAGCAAATCGGGCTGTGAATTGAAGAATATGATCCCCAGGGGCGATCTGCATATCACCTGTACGCTCGAAGATCGATGTGCATGATGAAGACAGGCAAACTGAGGAATCTGTGGAGACGTTGACCCGAAAACTCGTGGGCGATTCTGGAGAGAAACACACCCTGCCTTCATTGTCGCGCACGATGGTTCCTGGCGGGCTTGGTGTGGGAAACACGGTGGCGTTCGATGGCGGAGCGGGAGGATTGCAGGAGAAGTTATTTTGATTAGAAACCGAAGAAATCACAGGTGGTGAACAGGCTATCACGAACAAACTCAAGAAGCAGACGAACAGAAATGGAGGCAAATCATCGAGGGTCATTTGGACACTCCCTTTTTTGCTTGTGGGACGGTGATTTTTAACCGAATGACACAGGCGCAGATCGGCGGACAGCAGGCGAGGATCAGACAGGTTGCAACACCATATTTCCCCCGCCTCCGTACGGAATGACCTCGTCCAATATCTGCGCCTCGACCTCATCTCGCGCCACTTCAAGATCATAATACGCCTGCAAATTCATCCACACCTCGGCGGATGTGCCGAAGAAGCGGGCAAGCCGCAGGGCCGTGTTGGCGGTGATTGCCCGTTTGCCATGCACAATCTCGTTCACCCGACGCGGATAGATATTCATCTCCTTGGCAAGGCGATATTGGGTAATGCCCAAGGGCTTCATGAAGTCCCCAAGCAGGATTTCGCCGGGATGGACGGGGGGCTTTTTTGTTCGTTCATAGTTGTTGTCGCTCGTCAGTTACCATTGATGCCCACGGGCGCGGTCCGATTTTCCCGCGTAACCCGAATCAAGAAGCGCAAAGCCTCATTCACCGATTCGGCGTCTGGAAAAACCTCTGAGACGTCCGGTGCCAACTGAATGAACTGACCTCCGAATTCTGTTCGCTGAGGGCCAACTTTCCTGACTCGCAGACTTTTCAAATCATATTCTGGACGGAGGTCGTCTTCCATTTCGCTTTTAGCCTTCTTCGCAGACGCTGACTGTTTTGACTCCACCGGACAATCGAATTTGAAGACTTGCACCAACGGCTTCGGCATACCGTCGAATGGTGGACAGGCGCACATCATCTGCATGGTTTTCGATACGAGAGATAGCGGATTTCTGGGTTTGCAATTTTTTGGCGACTTGATCCTGGGTGAGACCAGCGGCTTCTCGCGCCTGTCGCAAAATAACGCCAATCTTGAAATCAGCGTAGCCAATATCAAAGTTTTCCGCGAACTCTGCATCTCGCTCAGAGCGTTCTTGGATGTATCGGTTTACATCACTCATGGTTTCTATTTCCTTGCCAGGTAGTCATTCTTGCGGCGCACAGCAAGCGCAATCTCTTGAACAGGTGTTTTCTGGGTCTTTTTGGCAAAGCCATTTGTCAAGATCAGCAAAACACCGCCATCGAAGAAGCCCAAAAACCTGAAAGTGTCGCTCCCAAACTGAACACGGACCTCCCAAATCCCTTCGCTATCAACCAGCTTCTTGAAGTATTGGCGAGGAACAATCTCCAACTCCTCGATCAGTTTCAACACCCACAGGACCTTTTGTGCTTGTTTGCCAGTCAGCGAATCGAGAAAGGCTTCAACCGGGCTTTGTCCATTGGGGAGACGGTAGAAATTGACTGTTCGAGTATTCATAGGTTATCACAAATGTGAACTTTTGGCAATCATATTTTGCCTAAATAGTCATCAATGCGCACTTCATCGTTGATGGCGCACTTGTCTGGATCCCAAATAACCATCTTGTAGGCGGACGCCGGATAGGGGATGTCATACCAAATTGCGGTTGGTTCAATCGGTCTTGCGTTTGTGAGCATGCCATGCCTCCCGTACTCGGTCCAGACTCTGCGCGATGACCGTGAGCAGTAGGGTTGACCCCAATACGTGTTGTCGATGATATTATCGCATGGTGGTCATGTCGTCAAGCGTCAGGATTCGGGCAGCAGCTCTCGGTCTGACCGCCAGAGAGAACGCTGATTTTCCTGATACACGCTGATCGGTGCAGATTTATTCGGATCCGATGAAATCAGAAGAGCATCCAGACTACCTGGCCGGGCAGGTGAAAATTTCTAGTGAGGAAAAAATAATTTCCAGTG
>CAZKEX010000082.1:0-8276 GCA_964551895.1 uncultured Caldilineaceae bacterium
CGCGGAGAGCGCAGAGAAAAATGGTTTTTCTCTGCGCTCTCCGCGCCCCCCTCCGCGCCCTCTGCGGTTAATTTTTTTTCGTCCTATCGCCCCAGCCGGGGGTCCAGCAGATCCCGCAGGCCGTCGCCGATCAGGTTGAAGGCGGCCACCAGGAGCAAAATGGCGGCCGCGGGCATGGCGGTCAGCCACCATTGGGTGGTGATGTAGTTGCGCCCTTCGCTGATCATCACCCCCCATTCTGGCGTGGGCGGCTGGGCCCCAAAGCCGATGAAGGAGAGACCGGCCACGCTCAAAATCACCCCGCCCATGTCAAAGCTGGCCTGGACCAGGAGGGGGGCCAAGGTGTTGGGCAGCAGATGGCGCAGGATGATGCGGGGAGACGGTGCGCCGATGGCCTGGGCGGCCACCACAAACTCCTGCTCCCGCAGAACCATCACCTGGCCCCGGATCAGGCGGGCATAGATGGGCCAACTGACCACGCCCACGGCGATCAGCGCGTTGACCAGGCTCGGCCCCAAGGCCCCGGCAATGGACATGGCCAGGATCAGGCTGGGGAAGGCGAAGAAGATGTCGGTGATGCGCATGATCACCTCGTCCACCCAGCCCCCCATATAGCCCGCCACCAACCCCACCAGCACCCCAAAGCTCCCGGCCCCAAAGACCACGGCCAATCCCACCGAAAGGGAGATGCGTGTGCCATAGAGGATGCGGCTGAGAATATCCCGGCCCAGCTTGTCCGTGCCCAGCCAGAAGTCGGCGGACGGCGGGGTTAGGCTGGCTTGGATGTTCTGCTTGATGGGGTCCACGGGGCTGAGGAGGGGGGCGAAGATGGCCAGGAAGATAAAGATGGCCACCATGATCAGCCCGAACATGGTGGTCGGCTCCCGCAGCACGCGGCGCATCATTTTTTGGCGAGAGGTCAACGGTGCGCTCATCTATTCCACCCTTACCCGGGGATCCACCATGTGGTAGGCCAGGTCTACCAGGGTGTTGACGGTTGGATAGACCACGGCCGCTACCAGGGTCACGCCCATCACCGCCGGAAAATCCAGACTGGTGACCGAGGTGGTGGCATAGCGGCCCAGGCCCGGCCAGTTGAAGATGGTCTCGGTCAGCACCGCACCGCTGAGCAGGCTGCCAAAGGTGACGCCCACCGTGGTCAACACCGGGGGCAGGGCATTTTTCAGCACATGGCGCAGCAGCACCACATAGCCGGCCAGCCCCTTGGCCTTGGCCGTGCGGATATATTCCTGGGCCAGCACTTCCAACATGGCCGAGCGGGTCATGCGCAGCAGCACCGCGGTGGAAAAATAGCCCAAGGTGATGGCGGGCAAAATCAGGTGATAGACGCTGTTGCCCAGGGTAGCCCAATTCCCCGTCAGCAAGGAGTCCAGGGTATACATGCCCGTGATCATCTCCGGCGGGGGCAGGGTTGAATCCAGCCGCCCCGGTCCGGGAAACCAGCGCAGTTGGCGATAAAATAGGCCCAAGACCAGCAGGCCAAAATAGAAGATGGGCAAGGAGCCGCCGATCAGGGCGAAGATCCTGGCTCCGCCGTCCAGCCAACTGTTGCGGCGCAGGGAGGCCAACATGCCCAAAGGGATGCCCATGAGCAGGGAGATCAGCAGGGCGGCCAAGGAAAGCTCGATGGTGGCGGGCAAGAAGTCCCGCAGATCATCGGCCACCGGGCGGCGGGTGCGGATGGAATTGCCCAGATCCCCTTGGAGCAATCTGCCCACATAGCGCAGATATTGCTCCGGCACCGGGCGATCCAGCCCCAGTTCGGCTCGATAGGCGGCGATCTGCTCTTCCCGGGCATTTTGGCCCAGGGCGACCGCGGCCGGATCAATCGGCACCAGTTGGGCCAGGCTAAAGGTGATGATCGAGACGCCTCGCATGACAAGGAACGGTCCGGCCAGGCGGGGCAGGAAAAATTGGAGCATAAAGGTTGGGCATGAATGAGGTGCGAGATGCGAGATGTGAGTTGCGAGTTATGTGATGACTTCACATAACTCATAGCCCGCATCTCGCATCTCATTTAATGCTACTTAGCGATCGTCGAGAAGGTGATCCCTGGGGTGTCAGCCGGATCGTAGATGAAGCCGGTGACGGAGGCGCCCAACCCGTAGATGCGGATGGGCTGGTAGAGCATGATGTACGGGCCGCTGTGCTGGACGTATTCGGTCAGTTGGCGGTAAAGCTCGATCCGCTCTGCCGTGTCCGTGGCGATGGCCGCGTCCTTGGTCATCTGAATGGCGGTGGCGTCGTTCCAGTCGTTCCGCCAGGCCAGGGAGTTGGCATCCCAGTTGGCGAAAGGCGTGGCATTGCCATCGGGATCCGGGAAGTCCGGGCCCCAGTTCATCAACACCAACTCGCCGCCCTGGGCACGATAGATGTTGAGCAGTTCGGCCTGAGTTAGTTGCTGAATGTTGGCCTTCAGCCCAACCTCGGCCAGATTCGACTGGATCAAGGCCCCGATCACGGCCCAATCCACGCCGCCGGGCGCCGTGCCCGTGGCGACCAGGAAGCTGAGTTCGGTGCCCTCGGCCACACCGGCGCCGGCCAGCAGTTCCTTGGCCTTGGCGATGTCCTGGGTAAAGGGATTCACACCCGTATGGCCCAAGAAGCCATCGGGAATGATCTCCTGGACCAGCTTGGCGTTGCCCTTGAGCAGGGTCATCAGATCGTCATAGTTGACCGCATAGCGGATGGCTTCCCGCACGTCCGGGTTATCCAGGGGGGGCTTGGTGGCATTCATGCCCACATAGACCAGCAGGGTGGAGGTGGCCTTGACCAGGTTGACGTCCGGGTTGCCCTCCAAGGAGGCCGCGGCTTCGGGGCTAAGATCCTGGGCGATGTCCACATCGCCGGTCTCGATGGCGGCCTGCAGGTTGGACATTTCGGGCATGTTCTGCATGATCACCCGCTGCATGATGGGGGCTGTGCCCCAGTAGTTGGGGTTGGCGTCCAGGGTGACCTGGGCGCTGCGTGCCCAAGATTCCAACACATAGGGGCCGCTGCCGGCCGAATTGTCGTTCAGCCAGGCCGATCCCATGTCGTCGCCCATGTTGGCTTCAACTGCGGCCTTTTCCAACACGTCGGCAACGCTAAAGGTGACCACCGAGAGGAAGACCGAAGGGCTGACCGTCTTGGGCAGGTTGACCTGGAAGGTCTGGGCGTCCACCGCGCTCATGCTGTCCGGGGTCACCTGGGCAATGTCGATGAAGAGGAAGGCGGGAGACTTGTTCATCTCGATGGCCCGGCTCCAGGAGAAGACCACGTCTTCCGCGGTGACCGGGTTGCCGCTGGCGAAGGTGGCCGCGGGATTCAGCTTGAAGGTGACAGTCCACATGTCGCCGTTGTCGACGATATCCCAGGACTCGGCCAACAGGGGCTTGACCCCGGGCTGGCCGGGATCAAAGCTGACCAGGGTCTCGTAGACATTGCCCACGATCTGGATGCCGCCAAACTCATAGGCCACCGCGGGGTCAAGGGAGATCAGATCGCTGGCATCCGCCGCGAAGATCAGGGTGTTGTCCCGGGTCAGGGCGGGGGCAGCCGGGGCCGCTGCTTCGGGGGCGGCTTCGCTGCCGGTGGCGGGGGCGGCTGCGGGGGTTGCCGGGGCCGCACACCCAGCGATTACCAAGGCCATGATCACAAACAAAATCGTCCAACTAAGTCGTATCTTTTGTGCTTTCATACAGCTCTTCTCCTTTTGGATCGAACAGAAACCGAACAGAAATGTTGAGAGGGTACCACAGGCAAAACGATATGGAACGGTTCAACCCTCGAACAGCCCCATATGTATATGAACACAACCGAGTTGCTACCCAGTTGGATCAACCAGCATCGAGAGGAGAAAGTAATTTGTCGAACACGGGTGGAGGCGGCAATCGCCGAGGACAGCGAGTCTGAGGCCGGAGGAGATGGTGTCTTGATTGCCGCGGATCATTATACCCCTTATTTGTCCGAATGAAAACTCGCGAATTGGCCATTCTGTCTGTCTCAACCTCTTCCGCCACCCACGCCCGGTCGCTCAGGACTTTACCAATATTGGAAAAGCCCCCCGGTTTTATGATATAGTGAATCATTCACCCAGCAGATGAACCTGATTTTCGCTTCCTGTTATTTGCCTTTTAGCTCAGGCTAACCTGTGGTTAACCCACAACAGATAGAATTCGTCAGAACCCTGCAACCTTCACCCGCCCCCACCAACCAACCACCAGGAGAAAAATATGGCTCTGTCACAGCCTCAACCCGCCCACTCACCCCAGCGCTCAACCCAACGCTGGATTATTCTGAGCATGCTCATCCTGAGCTTGTTCGTCTTTGCCGCCTGCGCCACCCCCTTCCAGGGTGAAAGCGCCGCCGTCGCCACGGACACCGCCGTGGCTGAGGCCCCCGCTCCCGTAGAACCGGCGGCCCCGGCCCCAGAGGTGGACCCGGACCAGGAGACCTATCTGGGCATCCCCGTGGGCTTCACCGCCGAGGGCTATCCCTATCGGGGCAACCCGGACGCCCCCATCACGGTCAACGAGTTCAGCGACTACCACTGCCCCTTCTGCGCTCGCCATTCCACCCAGACCGAACCGGCCCTGACCGAAGCCTATGTGCGCAGCGGCCAAGCCCGCTTTGTCTTCCGAGAGTTCCCCCTGGTTGAACTTCACCCCACTGCGCCCGTGGCCCATAACGCCGCCCTCTGTATGGCGGACCAGAGCGCATCCCTCTTCTGGGCCATGCACGACCAGATCTTCCGCACCCAGCAGGACGGCGCATCATCTGCCGACCCGGCCCAGTTCTACGCCGATCTGGCCGAGAAGACCGGCGCGGACATGGATCTCTTCAACGCCTGCGTGGCCGGCAACGAGAAAGCCGCCGTCATCGCCCAAGGGCTGGCCGACGGTCGGGCCATCGGCTTCACCGGCACCCCCAGCTTCCAATTTGTGAATACGGCCACGGACGAAGCCTACACCCTGGTCGGCGCCCAGCCCTACGATATCTTCGCCCAGTGGATGGACACCCTGCTGGCCGGGGGCGCCCCTGCGGATCCCTCTGCCCAGCAACAGCCTGCACAGCCCGAGGGCATCCCCTTCTGGGCCACCGCCGAAGGTCTGGCCCCAGACCCGGACCATCCCGGCTACACCATCGCCGGAGACGTCTATCGGGGCAACCTGGACGCCCCGGTGGTGATCGTGGAGTACAGCGACTTCCAGTGTCCCTTCTGTGGCCGCCATGTCCAGGACACCCAGCCCACCCTGGACGAGCAGTTTGTCGACACCGGCGAGATCCTCTGGGTCTTCAAACACTTCCCCCTCACCATCCATGCCCAGGCCCCAATGGCTGGCGTGGCGTCGGAATGTGCCGCCGAGCAAGGCCAGTTCTGGGAAATGCACGATCTGCTCTTCGCCAACGTCTCCGCATGGAGTGTCAGCGACCCGTCCCCGGTATTGACCGGCCTGGCCGAACAGTTGGGCTTGGACATGGACCTCTTCGCCGCCTGTCTGGTCGACCCGGCCATGATGGAGCGGGTGGACAGCGACATGGCCGACGGCGCGCCCTTTGTCCAGGGTACCCCCACCTTCATCGTCCTCTACGGCGGCCAGGGACGCATCATCCCCGGCGCCCTGCCCGTGGACCAGTTCGCCCCGGCCCTGCGCCAGATGGTGGATGAGGCCACCGGCGTCACAACCCCCAGCAACTGAGATCGAGGATTGGGGATTGGGGACTGGAGATCGGGGACTGGGGATTGGGGATTGGGTTTCCGATCCCCGATCCCCGATCCCCAATCCCCGATCTCCAATCCCCGCCCCCGTCCGACTTGCGTAGGCAAAACGTACACCACCGTATCCTCTCCGTACATTCTCCGTAGACCGTCCGGTCCCGGCCCGTTTAGGGTCGTGCCGCAAACGTCAATTTGACCATAAAAAAACGTGTTATAATGGGCGAAACCGTGAAAAATGGCGGTTATGTATATTTGGAGCGCTTTTCAACCCCCGCTCCCTATGATACAATTGCAGCGAGTCGAAGGAGGACTTTCCTCGCATGAAGCACACTTTGCCCGACGGCATACACGAATCCCGGTCCGCCACCAGAAGTTCGACTTTTGCAAAAAGTCGAACTTCTTCGCCGCGCCCCATTCCGCGTCTAGTACACGATGGCGCGACCAGCTCTGGAAAAATAGCTCTAGCCGGGTCCGTGGCCCATAGGCATCAAGCTAAGGGGTTTGCGCTCAAGAAGGGGGCATTCCGGGATTGGGCCGGACGATCTGTGGTAGAGAAGGTCGTGTTGGCCCAATCCCGGAATGAACGCGGGGTCCCCCGCAATCCCGGAATGGGCCAAGACTACTGCATGATCCCAGGAAGAACCGGCCCTTTCCGGGATTGCCCAGCTCGTTTCCAACCCGCTGACCCATACCCGATCCCTAAGCTTGATGCCTATGGGTCACGGATCCGGCTAGAGCACAAGATATTTCGGACCCGTTTGCGCCGGCCTTACCTCGGCTTGTTCTTGACCCTGTTTCTGCTCCTAACCCTCTTCATCCCAAACCCCACCCACGCCCAGGCCACCCAGCCCCCCGCGGCCAGCCCAGATCTGCCCATCGATGTGGTGGTGCTGTTGGACGACTCCGGCAGTATGGCCACCTGCTTCCCCTGGCCGGAACAAGGATTGCCCTTCAACCCGCCCTGCGCCTTCCCCAGCCCCAACCCGCCCAGCGACCCAGAGGAGCTGCGCTACAGCGCGGCCCGACTGCTGGTGCAGTTGGCCGACGCCACGGATCGCATTGCCGTCCTGCGCTTCGACAGCCAGGTGGAGGGCGTGGGCAGCCTGGGCACATTGCAACAGGTGGGCAATGCGGACAACCGCAGCCGCCTGGTCTCCACCCTGATTGCGCCCACAAACTACAACTTCCGGGGCTACACCCGCATGGATCTGGCCCTGGACCAGGCCGCCGCCCTCCTGGCCTCGGTGAAGGAGCCGGGACGCAGCCAGTACATTCTGCTCCTCACCGACGGCGAGCCCAGCCAGCCCAGCGGCGCCGGCCAGCAGCGCCCCCGGGTGGAAGCCACGGTCCAGACCCTGCGGGCGGACGACGTACTCGCCTTCCCCGTGGCGCTGTGCAACCCCAACGCCGGGTGCGCCGGGCAATTCCTGCGCGCCCGCTTCGACCAGGAATTGGTGCGGGAGGCCAAGACCGCCGGAGATCTGCTCCAGGTCTTCAGCCAGATTTTCGCCGAGATCAAGCGGGATCGCTCCGTGATCACCGACCCGGTGGGCGCGGGGAGCATCCAGTTCACCACCCGGCCCAGCCAGGCCGTGCAGCAGATCAGCCTGATCACCCCACGGGGCGGGCTGGCCGGGATCGATCTGGCCGGCGCGCCCGTGATCACCGCCGGGCTGTTGGACGACCCCAATATCGAACTCAACACAGTCTCCGTCTCGCCTCTGCCCGCGGGCGCATGGAGCGTGCGCACCGCGGCCCCTGGCGGCTTCACTGTCATCCAGGCCGACAGCTATCCCGAACTGCTCTTCCCCCCGGCCAGCGTGGCGGACAGCTCGGCGTCCGTGCGCTACTACCCCGCTGGCAAGCCGCCCCTGATCGTGGCCAGGGGGGTGGGGCCGGGCGCGGGGGAGGTTCTCTCCTTCAACGGCAGCGTGGAGTTGGCCCCCATCGGCGACGGCAATGTGCAGGCCATCCAACTGAGCAGCGAGCCGGACGAGGTGGCGCTGCAACTGGGCGACGACACCGCGGCCCTGCAACTGGTGCGCCGCTATCGCCTGGAAGCCCGCTCGGATCTGCCCGCGGCCCAGGTCTTCTCGCCCCTGCCCAACAACCCCGGCCTGTTGGACAACGGCAAGATCCGCCTGCAGGTGGGCTTCTCCGCGGGCGCAGTCGTGGGCGGACTGCGGGCGTCGGTCTATGTCACCGACGAAACCGACGACGAGACGGGCCACGGTCGCCCGGTCTATCAGGCCGACCTGACCTGCGCCGGTCCCCTCTGCACTGACGAAAAGTGGGAGCCGACCGACGGCCGCACCTATCGCATGGTCTACACCCTCAGCGCCCAGACCGTCCCCCAAAGTGACACCGGGACGGGGACCATCCGCTTTGGCGACTACGCCCAGACCGATCTGGTCATGGCCCCGGCGGTCTATCTGCGGGGTCTGCCCGCCACGGTGGATCTGGCCCAGATTCCCGCTGAAGGGCTGCCCATCACCGTCATGGCTGGGACCACCGAGGAGATTGGCCGGGTGAGCGGGCGGCTGGTCCTGCGCCG
>CAZKEX010000082.1:8376-14430 GCA_964551895.1 uncultured Caldilineaceae bacterium
GCCGACTTCGGCCAGATCGCCTTCAGCTCCTCCCCCAGCATCCAACTGGCCGACCCGGCACTCCTGGGGATGAAATTTGAAGGCGCTCCCTTCCCCATCACCGCCCAGATGGTCGACTCCACCTGCGCCGATGTCACCGCGGCCGGCGGAGATGCCGTCCCCGCTGGCGAGGGACTGGGCCTGCCCATCCGCTTGCAGCGGCTCACCCCCCTCCAGCCCGGCGAGTGCAGCGGGCTGATCGGTCTCAGCGGCCCGACCGAGGACTACGACGTGCGCCCGGCCCAGATCGCCTATCGGGTGCGGGTGGCGGACCCGGAGTGGGCCGTCATCACCGGGGATGTGGATTTCCGCAACCTGGGCCGGGCCGGCGAGCGGGCCACGGGCGTGCTGACCATGCGCTACGCCGGCAAGACCCCCTTCATGGTCACCCTGGCCGATGTCTCCGCCACGGGCGAGGTCGGCGGCGACGCTGGCCCGGTGCAGTTGGGGGCCGAGGCCATCGAAATGCCCCTGGTCGAGGTCAACGGCCCGCCCAACGCCGACGGGCTGTACGAAGTGTCCATCACCCTGGTGGCCCGCAAGGCCATCCCCAAGGACGAACTGCGGGGCAGCTACTATGCCGGGCGGCTGAATCTGGCCATCCAAGGGCTGTCCGGAGAAGTGCGGCCTGTGAGTATGAGTTTCCGCAGCCCCACCTTTTTGCAGCGCTATATCACCCCGTGGCTGGTGCCGATCTACAGCCTGCCCTGGGGCATCCTCACCTGGCCGTTGACTCTGTTGCTGCTCCTCGTTTTGGTCGCCCGCATCCGCGGCGGCAATGTGGAGGAGGACGAGCCTCTGGCCGTGGCTACGATCCACATGCCCACGGTGCAAGACCTTCCCGCGGCCCCGGCCTTTGAGATCAGCCCGGCCGCGGCCATCGCCGAGCCGGCCAACGGTCCCAAGTGGGGCGGCGGCGATTGGGGGAATGTGTGGGAGTCCGCGCCGTCGGGTCCGGCGGCGGCACCTGGGCCGGTCAACGGGAACGGGAACGGCAATCCGTGGGCGAGCGGGTGGTAAAATATGGACATTCGTGAATTTGACACTATCGTGCTAGCCCATGACATCGCGGACAAAGGTCTGCGTGCAAACGATATCGGGGCAGTGGTTCACTGCTATGCCGATCGCGAGGCGTTTGAGATTGAATTTGTGAAGGGTGAGGGCGATACCGTCGCAGTTTTAACCTTGAACAGAGACGATATCCGCCCCGTGCGTGCCTCTGAAATTATGAGCGTACGCGAACTGGTGGCGTAATTCGTTAAGTTCCGAAAAGGCGAACCGATGGCAGCCAAGATTGGTGAACTAACCCGTGAGGAACTTTCCCAGATTGTGGAAGAAATCGTAGAGCGGAAACTGCTGGCGGTGTTTGGAGATCCTGATGACGGCCTTGAAATCCAAGAGGCGTTGAGGGAGCGGCTCCTTCGCCAACAGGCCGCAGTAGCTGAGGGCGAACGCGGAAGCAGCCTTGAAGACGTACTCCGCCAACTTGTCTAGGTCAGCCGGGCGTAAAGTACGCCGCAGATCCGCAGGCCCCTGCTCTAGCCCGGTCCGTGACCGGGCGGGTCTGCCGCAGAAAATCATGGGATCGACCCGCCGGGTCACGGTCCCATAGGCATCAAGCTAAGGGATTAGCGCTCAAGAAGGGGGCATTCCGGGATTGGGCCGGACGATCTGTGGTAGACAAGTGGTGTTGGCCCAATCCCGGAATGAACGAGAGGTCCCCTGCAATCCCGGAATGGGCCAACATATCTGCATGAACCCAAGAAGAACCGGCCCTTTCCGGGATTGCTCCCTTCGTTTCCAACGCCCTGGCACACACCCGATCCCTTAGCTTGATGCCTATGGGTCACGCACCCGGCTAGAGCGCATAACCATCTCGCCATCTACGCCGGGCTGTACAAGGGTCTCGTTCCAACGCTCCGCATGAGAACGAGATCTGGATTAAAAACCAACCAAAAACTCAGCGCAAATCTGCGTTTCATCCGCGCAAATCAGCGTTCCATTTTTAGCGTCCTATTTCAGGAGCAAACTCTATGAATCAATCATCAAACGCCCGCACTGAAAAACCCACCATCTACCCCACCCTGGTCATCGGCGTGGGTGGCATGGGGACCAACACCGTGCGGGCGGCCAAACGGCGTTTCCGCATGGCCTGGGGCGGGGACAAGCTGCCCGGCATGATCCAGCTCATGGCCCTGGACACGGAGCCCTTGGTCAACCGCCTGGACCAGGAGCCTCTCTTCGCCGACGAGTTCGCCTACATGGGCAAGTTCGACGCCACCCGGCTGGTGGACAACATCGAAAATCACCCGGAGATCGGGCGCTGGTGGAGCTATCCCTCCATCCCCCTGGGCTATATCCACAACGGGGCCAAGCAGTTGCGCCCCATTGGTCGGCTTTCGTTTTTCCGCAACTATGTCACCTTCAAACGCCAGTTGGAGAACAAATACGCCAACCTGGACAAGATCCGGGACATGGAGATGGCCCAAAATCGGGGCTTTCCGGTCATGGGCAACTATCAACTGGTCTACATTGTCAGCAGCCTGTGCGGAGGCACGGGCGCCGGCATGTTTCTGGACGTGGCCCACCGGGTGCGGGCCATGGTGCGCAGCAACGCCCGCATTGTGGGCATCTTCTATCTGCCCGAAGTACTGGAAGGGGAGATCGCCAGCGATCTGCAACGGCGGCGCATCCAGGCTAACGCCTATGCGGCCCTCAAAGAACTCAACTATTTTCAGGAGACCCAGACTTTCCAAGAGCTCTATCCCAGCGAACAGCGGCTTTTGCCCGACACGCCCTACACGCCCTTCGACTTTATTTTTTTGCTCAACCGCACCAACCGGGACGGGCGCAGCCTCAGCCGCAAGAGTGACGCCGAGCATCTGGCCGCCCACCTGATCCAGCTCACGGCCATGAGCCACCTGAGCAGCGACATCCTGGGGCTGGAAGTGAACGTGGTGCGGGAGCGTATGCGGGACTCGGCCCCCGCGGCCATGGTCACGGACAAGCGGCTCTCGGAACTTGAGGCGGCCAAAAACCGCCACTTCCTGGTCTACAGCAGCTTTGCCACCTCGGCCTTGGTGGCCCCCCACGAATCACTGGTCAACTTCTGGCGCCGGGCCTTTGTGGCGGACCTGATCCGCCGCTTTGCCGCCGGCCCGGCCCTGGACGATCCCCGCACCGTCCTCTCCCCCCAGGACCGCCAGCGGGTTCTCTCCATCTGGCAGACCCTCTTGGGCCAACTGCTCTTGCGCTTTGCCAGCCTGGACAACGAACAGCTTGACGCCATCCTCGAAGAGGTGGGCGAACAGCGGGGGGCCTGGCATAGCTTCCGGGAACCGGTCCACGCCGCCCTGCGCCAGACCCTGGTCGAGACCGGCGTCCGGGGCGCTTTGGCCCTGTGCGACCTGATCGGTCCCCAAAATGCTGCGGCCGCCCCCATCGAATCCCTGCCCCGGCAGCGTCTCTTCCAACTGGACGGCCACCCGGTCAGCGAGGACGAACGCCAGACCTGGCGACGGCTGCTCTCCCAAGAGGACAGCACCGCCGAGCGCATCAGCCAACTGGCCGGCGGCTTCGGCGACCTGATCCTCACCGCCTTCAGCCCCCGCCAGGCCCGGGATCGCCAGCGGGATATCGCCCGGCGCAAGGCCTTTGCCCGGGTCCACCAGCGCCGGGACACGGTGGAGCGGGCCATTGTCGATCAACTGGGCCAGTGGGCGGGCAGTCTGCGGGAGGCCCTGCGCGGCCAGGTCGCGGCCTGTGGCATCGCCCTCAGCCGGGCCAACGCCGAGGCCAGCCGCATGGCCGACCGCATCGACCCCCGCATCCCCGACGGCACACCGGGGACCAGCACCTATTATGAACTGGAGACCGGGGCCATTGGCCGGGACTATCTGCAACACTTCTATCGCCGGGCCGCGTCCGCCGTGGGCAGCGGTGACTGGAACAATCTGCTCTCCGGCCTCATGGACCGTCTGCTGGCCGGCCCCACCACCGTGGCCGCGGACCAAGTTTTCAGCGTCCTCGACGCCGCCGTGGCCGGGGACATGGCCCTGCTCTCCCGCATCCACAACATGGTGGACATCCGCCACGTCATCACCGTCCAGCACGACCAGGAGGTGGACGCCGCTCGCCAGCGCCCGGACAACCGCATCCACCAATGGCTGGACCGCCTCAACCCCTACATCCGCTGGGACTCGGACCGCTTCAGCTTTCAGGACGCGGACCTGGAACACATCCGCCTGGCCGCCACCCCCGTGGCTCGGGAGGACGACCCCAAACTGGCCGCGGCCATGGTCGGCCAAGAGAACCTCAAGTGGATCCCCACCGGCGACCCCAGCCGCATGGACGCGGTCTGGATCGTCCACGGCCTGCCCGTCACCCTGCTGGAAAAGCTGGAGGAGTACAAGGCCCAATACGAAAATCGCCAGGACTTCCCCATCCCCCAAGAGTTCCACCTCAACCCCGCCTGGGCCGACCTCCCCGACATCGCCCCAGAGGACAATATGGGGCTTGATCCGTTGACAGAGGATCTTTTTGCTCGACGACGGCACGGATAAGGCAATGAGTAAGGAGTAATGAGTAATGAGTAAGGAGTAATTACGTAATTGTGTTGACAGACGAGGTCTCGACTAACGCAACCACATCGTCAACCACAAAATTACTTGATTACTCCTTACTCATTCGTCACCCTCAAACACAATCTGTTCAACCCAGGACTTCCCATGACCAACTCCACCACCCACAACCGATCCGTCATCCTCTGCCTGGGCGGCTGGGGGGTGCAGGTTGGGCTGCATCTGCTGCCCCGTCTGCGCTTCAGCCAGGAGCAGCGGCTGGCCCGGGGCATCCCCGGCCCGGATCTGACCCGCATCACCGGCTTTGCCGCCCTCAACGCCCACCCCTGGCTGGGTCAGGACGGCCACGCCCGGATCGACCTCTTCCAGATCCCCGGCCAAATTTCGTTGCCCCCCTTTGCCGTGGAAAAAGCGTTGGCCCAGTCTGGTGCGCCACCTCTTGCCTCGCCAGGGGGCTGGTTTGGGGCAGGCGCCAGTGGGCCAAGTGGTATCCCCATGATGGCTCCCCCCCACCCGATGTTGACCAGCGCCGAAGCCCAAGCCCAAGCCCTCTTCCAGACCCTCCAGGCCGCCCACCCCGATGCCCTGCTGCCCCTGCCCGCTGACCGTCCCCCCGGGCCCGACAGCCCCCAGCGGGCCACCCGGTCCGACACCTTCCAGGCCGCCGCGGCCCAGGCCGACAGCCTGGCCCGACGCATCCGCACCCACATCATCGACCCCGTGCGCTCGGATACCCTGATCCCCGGCGACCCCTTTGTGCAGACCACCATCTATGTGGTCGCCCCCCTCTTTGAACCCCTGGTCTCGGCCACCATCTGGCCCCTGCTGGCCCAGTTGATCGCCAGCCTGGGCGAGCGTCACCTCTTCCAGATGGTCGCCTTCCTGGGCACGGGCAGCCACGCCCTGGACGCCAGCCGGGCCACCGAGGACGCCGCCGCCTTCGCCGCCCTGCGGGAACTCACCCTGCTCACCGGCCAGGACGATGATCTGGCCGCCCGCAACGCCCTGGGAGAGACGGTCCCCCTGCCCCTGGCCGACCAAGTGGGCCGGCGCATCTTCGACCAGATCTACCTGATCGACCGGGAGAAGAGCAACCAAGGCCTGGCCACGGGCAGCCACGAACTGGCCGTCCTGGTCGCCAACGCCCTGGAAGCCCTCGTCACCGGGGACGCCAGCCAACTGATCCAGGAGCAACTGGGGGCCGGGGCGCGCATTTTGGAACAGCGCCCCTTCAGCATCCTGGGCGCGGCCACAGACTATGTGCCCCTGGATGCCATCCTCCAGGCCGCCGGCCAGCAGGAGGAGAAACGCCTGGCCCGGCAATTCATTTTGGGCGACCTGGACCCGACTAATTCAGATGCCGCCGCCGACCTGCCCTATCCCGACCTCTCCGGTCTGGGCATCGCCCCGGCCCAGGCCCTGGCCCAACTGGTGG
>CAZKEX010000083.1:0-4337 GCA_964551895.1 uncultured Caldilineaceae bacterium
TAGTAACGAGCAATAATCTTGCCGATTATGACAATGAAGCATTCTTTGCCTCAGTTGAAGGTGACATAGAAAAATACGAATCAATCTTTATTGATGAAATCCAAGATTACAAGCCCGAGTGGATCAAAATCATCCGCCACTATTTTCTGGCGGAAGGTGGGGAATTTGTGGTATTTGGCGATGAAAAGCAGAACATCTATGGCCGTCCAATGGCTGAAGAGCGTCGGCCGTATACTGGAATTCCGGGAGCGTGGAATCAACTTGGTGGTTCCTGGCGATTTCACGACAGAATTATGAATTTGGCCATTGCCTTTCAGTCGACATTCCTTTCGGGGCGGTACAATCTAGATCCAAATCTGCATACTGAATCATTGCCTCAATTAGGTTTGATTGCGGCGATTCAAGGGATTTCATATTCGTTCCTTTCCGCTAACAGCGATACATCTTCTGTGATTGAACACATCCTTTCGCTGCGAGAAGCAATACAAGTCAGCTCAAATGATGTGGCAATCTTATCCGTGAATGTCGAGATTGTGCGAGAGATAGAATATTTTTTGCGAACGGATCTGGCCGAAGCGTCAACTCGGATGTTTGAGACAAAAGAACAAAGGGAAGATCTTCTGGCCAGAATGGGGGACACTAGGAAATTCCGAAGGACAATCGAAGATATTCGGCGTAACCGGAAATATGCCTTCCGGATGAACGCTGGCACTATCAAGCTTAGCACCATTCACAGTTTTAAAGGATGGGATAGCCCAGTGGTCTTTGTTGTGATCGAAAAGCAACACAGATATTTTGACGACGGATTTCATGGGTCAAAAATCAGGATAGAAGAATTGATCTATACCGCTATCACTCGCTGTCGCAGTCGACTTGTGATTGTGAATTGGGGCAACGAAGCATTTCATCCATTCTTTCAAGAAGCTGTCAACGGTGGTTTGATCGATCTGGGTGATTGAGGCGTCGAATTCTCGGTCTGTTCTGAGCATTCGCTGCTGATCGATGATGAAACGCGAGAACTATTGAGTCAAAGCAAGGGCAAAGACAATGACCATCGAAGAGATTGTCCGAGAGGTTAGTCTCAGGGATCAACCTAGCGATTTTGCCTACTGGCAAACGAAATCTTGCACGGAGCGCTTGGATGCACTAGAGCAGGTCCGGCGCGAATATCACCGATGGGTCTACGGTGGTGAGCCAAGCTTTCAACGAGTTTACACAATCGTTAAACGATCACGCCCCTCCACAGAGTAAAACCGATGACTCAAACACAACCCACTCCACCCTTCATCCTGGCCCATGACTTGGGCACGACGGGCAACAAGGCCACGCTCTTCGACGCGGAGGGCCAGCAGATCGGCAGCGCGTTTGCTGACTATGCGGTCAACTATCCGCAGCCGAACTGGGCCGAGCAGAACCCGGACGACTGGTGGGCGGCGGTCTGCGAGACGACCCAGCGGCTGCTGGCCGAGACCGGCGTCTCGGCGGGCAACATCGCCGGGGTCGGTTTCAGCGGACAGATGATGGGCGTCGTCCCCGTGGGCGCGGACGGGCGGCCCTTGCGTTCGTGCATCATCTGGGCGGACCAGCGGGCCCAGGCGGAGAGCGCATACATGGCCGAGGCGTTGGGCGCGGATGCCATCTACGAGACCTGCGGCCATCTGCCCAGCCCGGCGTATACGGGGCCGAAGATTTTGTGGCTGCGCAACCATCAGCCCGAAATCTATGAGGCGGCGGTCTGCTTTTTGCACCCCAAGGACTACTTGGCCTTCCGCTTCACCGGCCTCTTTGCCACGGACTATTCGGATGCCTCCGGCACCCTTCTCTTCGATCTGGTTACCCGCACTTGGCAGCCCGACTTTTTGGCCAAGCTGGATTTGCCCGTCTGGAAGTTGCCCGCCATCCTGCCCTCCACCGGTGTGGTTGAGGGTGTGACCCCTGAAGCTGCGGACGAAACCGGTCTGCGGATGGGGACGCCTGTGATCATCGGCGCGGGGGATGGCCCTGGGGCGGGGGTGGGGGCAGGGGTGATCGAGCCCGGGGAGGCCTATTGCAACATCGGCTCGTCGGCGTGGATCTCGATTGCCGGCGCGGCCCCCATGCCGGACCCCCGGCGGCGCACCATCACCTTTGCCCATGCCCACCCGGATCGGTATGCGCCCATGGGCGTGATGCAGGCGGCCGGCGGGGCACGCCAGTGGACGTGGGATCTGCTGGCCGAGGAGGCGCTGGATCTGGATGCTGCCGCGGCCACGGTGCCGGCGGGGAGCGATGGGCTGCTCTTTTTGCCCTATTTCTTGGGCGAGCGCAGCCCGTATTGGAATCCCTTGGCCCGGGGCACCCTGGTGGGGCTGGCCATGAACCACGGCAAGGCGCAGATCGCCCGGGCCACGCTGGAGGGGGTGGCCTTCAACCTGGGGCTGATTTTGAACGCCTTGCGGGATCAGACCGCGGATATTCGGGCCATGCGCTTTATCGGCGGGGGCAGCCGCAGCCCGTTGTGGCAGCAGATCCTGGCCGATGTCTTCAACCTGCCCATCCACGTGCTGGCCCTGCAAGGGGACGCCACCAGTTGGGGCGCGGCGGTGACCGCAGGCGTGGGCGTGGGGGTCTATGACTGGTCTATTGCAGCCCAACGCAGCGCTGTGGAACGGGTGGTAGCGCCTGACCAAACCACCGTGAACATCTACGCGGAAATGAGTGGGATCTACACGGACCTCTACGCAGCAATGACACCCATTTTTCAAAAATTGAATGGACGATGATCAAAAAATAGAACACAGATTTGACGGATCGAACGGATCAAAACGGATCTTTCTCTTGAATTTAAGAGAAAGATCCGTTTTTGATCCGTCAAATCCGTTCAATCCGTGTTCTATTTTTTGTGAACCTGATCCCAGCGTTCTTTGCCCCTGGGGTCGAAGCGGCGGACGCCGCCCATGTGGCCGACGATCTGGCGGGCTTGGGCCAGGTCGGCGATCTCGCCCAGGGCGATGAGCTGGATCAGGGCGTTGCCCAGGACCGTGGCTTCCACCGGCCCGGCCAGGACGGGGAGGCCGGTGACGTCCGCGGCCATCTGGTTGAGCAGGTCGTTCTGGCTGCCGCCGCCGACGATGTGCAGGGCGTCCAAGGTGCGCCCGGTGAGGGCGGCCAGATCGTCCAGGGTCTCCCGATAGGCCAGGGCCAGCCCTTGCAACACGGCCCGCACCACTTCGCCCACGCTCTCCGGGACCGGCTGGCCGGTGCTGCGGCAATGGTCGCGGATGCGGGTCGGGTGGTCGCCGGGGGAGGTGAAGATGGGGTCGTTGGGGTCGATGATGGAGACCAGGGCCGGGGCTTGGGCGGCCAGGGTGGTGAGGTCGGCGTAGGAGTAGGATTGGCCGGCCTTGGCCCAGGTGTCCCGGCACTGTTGCAAGATCCACATGCCCGTGGTGTTGCGCAGCAGGGTGATGGTCCCAAAGGCCCCGGCCTCGTTGGTGACGTTGGCGGCCAGGGCCTTTGGGGTGAGGATGGGGCGGTCCATCTCCAGCCCGGCCAGACTCCAGGTGCCGCTGCTGAGGTAGGCGGCGTTGGGCGTGGTCATGGGGACGGCGGCCACGGCGCTGGCCGTGTCGTGGCTGGCCGTGGCAAAGACGGGGATGCCCTGGAACACGCCCACCCGGGCGCCGGGGTCCACGATGGCCGGGAAGATGCGGCTGGGGATGCCCAGATCGTCCATCAGATCCGTGGCCCAGCCGCCGGTGAGGGGGTTGAGCAGTTGGGTGGTGGAGGCGATGGTGCGCTCGCTGACCTTGGTCCCGGTCAGCCAATAGTTGAGCAGATCCGGCGAGGTCAGCAGGGTCTCGGCCACGGCCAGTTGGGGCGAGTCATTCTCCACCAGGCTCATCAGTTGATAGATGGTGTTGAGGTCCATAAACTGGATGCCGGTCTGGGCATAGATGCGCGCCTTGCCCACCCGCTCGAAGGCCAGGGCCATCATGCCCTCTGTGCGCCTGTCCCGATAGTGGATCGGGTTGCCCAATAGATCCCCCCGGCGGTCCAGCAGGCCAAAGTCCACGCCCCAGGTGTCCACCGCCAGACCGACAGGGTTGTGGACCATGCCCCGCCCGATGCCGGTCTGGATGTCTCCCCACAGGCGCAGGAAGTCCCAGGTCAGGGTGCCGTGGATGGTGACGGCGGTGTTGGGGAAGCGGTTTAGCTCCTCCACGCTCAGGCTGCGGCCATCAAAGCCCACGGCCATCACCCGGCCGGATGCCGCGCCCAGATCGATGGCCAAGACGGTTTTCTTTTTCATAGGTTCCCCCTTCTGGTTTCCTCTTCTGGTTTCTTCTTCTGGTTTC
>CAZKEX010000083.1:4437-14425 GCA_964551895.1 uncultured Caldilineaceae bacterium
CTTTTTCATAGGTTCCCCCTTCTGGTTTCCTCTTCTGGTTTCTTCTTCTGGTTTCCCCTTCTGGTTCCCACGCTCCGCGTGGGAACCTTGGATCGGCGCTCTGCGCCCCTCGACGCAGAGCGTCCGGTGGACGTTCCCACGCTCCGCGTGGGAACGAGCGGGCTATCGGGCCGCCAACACCCGCTTCTCGTAACTGCGGATCTCGTCCACGTACGCCGCGCCCACGGGTACATCTTGGGTGAGGCAGAAGTAATCCCACACGGCGCCAAAGGGCAGCCCCTTCAGCTCTTCCAAAAAGATGAAGCGCCCGGTCAGATCCCGGTCCAATTCCAATTGACGCAGGTGGTCCAAGGGCTCCAGCAGGGCCATGAGCAGGGCCCGCTGCACGTTGCGGCCCCCGATCACCCAGGCGGCGATGCGGTTGATGCTGGCGTCGAAGAAGTCCACGCCGATGTTGACCCGGTCCAAAAAGCCGCCCCGCACGATCTCCTGCATCAAGATCTCCAGATCGTCCGCCAACGTGACCACATGGTCGCTGTCCCAGCGCACGCCCCGGCTGATGTGGAGCATGATGTGGGGCACAAAGGCCAGCAGGGCGGAGATCTTGTCGCCGATGGTCTCCGTGGGGTGGAAGTGGCCGGAGTCCAGGCAGATGCCGATCTGGTTGGCCACGGCATAGCCGGTGTAGAACTCGTGGGAGCCGACGGTGTAGCTTTCCAGCCCCAGGCCAAAGAGCTTGCTCTCCACTGCATCCAGGTTGAGGGTGGGGTCGACCGGGACGGCGAAGATCTGGTCCAGGGACTCCTTCAGGCGCAGGCGGGGGCTGTTGCGGTCCACGGGGGTATCTTTGTAGCCGTCGGGGATCCAGATGTTGGTGACGCAGGGCGTGCCCAACTCCGCGCCAAAATAGGCCCCGATGTGGCGGCAGGCGATGCAATGGTCCACCCAAAACTGGCGGATGGCCGGGTCCGGGTGGGAGAGGGTGAAACCTTCCTCGACCAGGGGGTGGGAGAAGAGGGTGGGGTTGAGGTCCAGGCCGTGGTTGTTGGCCTTGGCCCAGTCTACCCAGGCGGCGAAGTGACGGGGTTCGATCTGGCTGCGGGGCACATCCTGGCCGAAGGTCTCCAGATAGTTGGCTTGGAGGTTGAGGCGGTGGGCGCCGGGCAGCAGGCTAAAGGCCAGGTCCAGATCCGAGCGCAGTTCGTCCACATTTCTGGCCCGGCCCGGATAGTTGCCCGTGGCCATGATGCCGCCGATCACGGCCTGTTTGGGGTTCTCGAAGCCGATCACGTCGTCCCCCTGCCAGCAGTTGATGCTGACCGGGGTGCGGCGCAGGATGGCCAGGGCCTGCTCCGTGTCCACGCCCAGGGCGGCGTAGCGCGCTTGGGCCAGGCCATAGGCGGATTCGACTTGGGTGGAAGTGGGTTGGGTGGTCATTTGTGCCCTCCGTTGGGTGATTGCAACCATTAAGAAATAACGTTCAAATAGTTTATCGATCTGGGTTGAGATTGGGAGATTGGGCGATTGGGAGATTGGGTTATGGACAATCGCCCAATCGTCCAATCGCTCAATCTCGAAGCCGCTCTTGATGGATCTGCCGGGCCTGGGCCACCATCCTGGGCAGACTGTCGGCGAAGGGCGGATAGGCGATACCCGCTTCGGTGACAATGCCGGTGATATAGCGGGCCGGGGTGACATCAAAGGCCGGGTTGGCAATGTGGGCGCCGTCGGGGGTGATCTGCTCCGCGCCTATATGGCTGATTTCGCCGACGGGACGCTCCTCGATCTCGATGGCGTCGCCGGTGGGGAGGGTCAAGTCGATGGTGCTGGTGGGGGCGGCCACATAAAAGGGCACGTCATGGGCATGGGCCACCAGGGCCAAATTGTAGGTGCCGATCTTGTTGGCCGTGTCCCCGTTGGCCGCCACCCGGTCACACCCCACCACGGCCAGGTCGATCCCCACGGTGCGCATGAAGTGGCCCGACGCCCCGTCCACGATCACCGTGTGGGGGATGCCCTGCATCACTAGCTCGTAGGCCGACAGGCGCGCCCCTTGCAGCCGGGGCCGGGTCTCGTCCAAAAAGGCGTGGACCCTGCGCCCGCTTTCGTGGGCCGTGCGGATGATGCCCAGGGCCGTGCCATAGTCCACCGTGGCCAGGCTGCCCGTGTTGCAGTGGTGGATAAAGTTGATTGTACCCCCATCCCCGCTGCGCCCCCGTTCCGGCGCCAATGCCAAGGCGTTGAGACCGATCTGCCGGTTGGTCCACACATCCTCCTCGGCCACCCCGTGGGCCTCGGCCAAGGTTGCGGCCCGGATCTGCGCCGGGGTGACCAGGGCCGGGTCCATCGCCCGCTCCATCACCCGGTCCACGGCCCAGAAGAGGTTGACCGCCGTGGGCCGGGCCGCCTTCAACACCGCCCCGGCTTTGGCCAGCTCCGCCCGCATGGCGGATGGGTCGCTTTCGGCGCAGTTGGCCGCGGCCAGGGCCAGCCCATAGGCCGCTGCCGCCCCAATGGCCGGCGCGCCCCGCACCACCATCTCCAAAATGGCCTGGGCCACAGCCTCATGATTCGCATAGTCAATATAGACCGTGGCCTGGGGAATCAACCGCTGATCCAACAGGCGCAGACGGCCATCCACCCAAGCCACACTCTTGAACATGTTCATAGCTCTATCTCTCTCTACCTCTATCTCTCTATCTCTCTCTCTCTCTCTCTCTCATTCCCCCAACCCCCGGATCACCCGTTCCAACACCAACACGGCCTGCCAATAGTCGGCCAGGGGCAGGTGTTCGTGGGGGGTGTGGTCCAGGCTGCTGTCCCCGGGTCCATAGGCCAGGATGGGGCAGCCCCAGGCCGGGGCCACCACGTTCATGTCGCTGGTGCCGGTCTTGACCACAAAGCCGGGCCGGGCCTCCCCCTGGGCGCGGATGGCCCCCAGGAAAGCCCGCACCAGGGCGTTGTTGCGCTCGCTGCGCCAGGCCGGTTCATAGCCATAGCATTTCAGGCTGATGGTGGTGGTCTCCCCAAAGACGGTCAAGCCGTAGAGCTGGTCCGGGCCGGCGCCCTCGATGGTGGCCTGGGTGGGGTCCGCCACGTCCGGGATGTTGGGATCGACCCCGGCCTCCTCCGCGGCCCAGCGGGCAAGCTGGCTGGCAAAGTCCGCCACATCGAAGCCCATGGGCAAGCGGATGCCCGCCTTGGCCGCCACCCGGTCCTGCATGGCCGCGTCGCTCCAGGTGGAGAGGTGGCGCAGGCTGGGTTGCAGCTGATCGAAGAGACGATCCTGTGTGGCGTTGAATGCGCGGGCGATACGGTCGATCCGATTCCAAAAAGAGATTGCCACCGTCCCCACCCCGGCGTCGGGACCGGCCGTGTGGGCCATGCCCTGGGTTGCCTCCATATCGACCAAAATGCGCCCTTTGTAGCCCAACGTCACCCGCCGCCAATCGCTGGGTTCGCCGATGATGCAGAAGTCGGGCACGGGCTCGCGTTCGCCGTCAAAGCGGTCGCGGATAAAGCGGGCCCCTTTGCTGGTGGCCGCCTCCTCCTCCACCGCGCCCACCACCACCAGGCGTACATTCCGCGCCGCCGCCCAGGCCGAACCGACCTTGGCCACGGCGCAAACGAAGGCGGCCAGGGGTCCCTTGGCATCCACACTGCCCCGGCCAAATAGGACCGGTCCAGCCTCTGGGTCATCCTCGATGCGCACCGGAATCTTCCCCGGCACCGTGTCGATGTGGCCCAGCAGCACAACCGTGCGCGGCGCGTCCGCCGGCCCCATCTCGCCCACGGCATTGCCGGCCGCGTCCACAAAGGCCCGGTCATAGCCCAGGCCGGCCATGCGTTCCACCAGCCACACAGAAGCCGCCGCCTCCTCCCGGCTCAGAGAGGGGACGGCGACCAGGCCGTGGAGTAAATCAATTGTCTGTTGTCGATCGATCATAGGTTTCCTTTGAATGGCGAATGGCGAGATGCGAATGGCGAATGGCGAGATGCGAAATGCGAATGGCGAATGGCGGAACTAGGGGTGCAAATTCGCCATTCGCCATTCGTATTTCGCATCTCGCCATTCGCTAAAACGCGCTCTGCATGGTCAAATTCATCTGCGCCTCGTGGGTGCCGATGCGGGCGCTGTCTGTGGAGCGCAGGTCTTCCAGGGTGGGGTCGTCTGTGCGCCGTTGTTGATAGCGGCCATCGGGCAACATCTCCCAGGCGCTGCGCTGGTCCTGCAGGCAGATGTCCAGAAGCTGTTGCAGTTGATCCTTGAGCGCCGGGGCCTCCACCGGCACAATGGCCTCCACCCGGTGGCTGAGGTTGCGGAACATCCAGTCCGCGCTGCCGATGAAGTAGCGGGGGTCCCCGTTGTTCTCGAAGCAGAAGATGCGGTGATGTTCCAAAAAGCGGCCAATCACGCTGATCACCCGGATGTTGTCGCTGATCCCCGGCAGGCCAGGCCGCACCCGGCAGTTCCCCCGCACGATCAGGTCGATCTGCACCCCGGCCTGGCTGGCCCGGTAGAGGTGCTCCACCAGCTTGGGGTCTTCCAGGCCGTTCATCTTGGCCACCAGGCGGGCCACCCGTCCATCCAGGGCGTTGGCCATCTCCACATCCAACATCTCCTGGAAGCGGCGGCGCATGTTGACCGGGGCCACCAACATCTTGCGATAGATCTGCTGGTGGCTGTAGCCGGTGAGAAAGTTGAACAGGTCCATCAGGTCGGCCCCGATGTCCGTTTGGCAGGTGAAGAGGCCAAGATCCGTGTAGAGGCTGGCGGTCTTGGGGTTATAGTTGCCTGTGCCAATGTGCATATAGGCCCGCAGCCCATCCTCCTCTTCACGGATCACCAGGGTGGTTTTGGTGTGGGTCTTTAGCCCCACAAGACCGTAGGCCACGTGACAGCCGGCATCCTCCAGCCGCCGGGCCCACTCGATATTGCGCTCCTCATCAAAGCGGGCCTTGACCTCCACCAGCACGGCCACCTGCTTGCCCCGGCCCGCCGCGGCAATCAGCGCCTTGATGATGGGGGAATCCGAGCTGGTGCGATAGAGGGTCTGCTTGATGGCCAAGACCTGGGGATCCCGGGAGGCGGCCTCGATAAAGTGCTGGGTGCTGTTGGTGAAGCTGTGGTAGGGGTGATGGACCATGAAATCCCCCTGGCGGATGGTCGAGAAGATCTCGTTGGGCCGGGATTTGCTGCTCAGGCTGGCCAGGGCGGGGTGGATGCGGGGGGTCCAGACCGGATATTTGAGGTGGGGCAGGTTGGCATCGGCCAGGGGGAAGAGATCCGCCAGCCCCAAGGGGCCTTCGATGGCGTACAGATCCATCTGCTCCAGCCCCAATTCGTGTAGCAACACCCGGCGCACGGGCACGGGCATGCTCTTCGCCACCTCCAGGCGCACCACCGGGGCAAAGCGCCGCTCCCGCACCTCCTCGCTGATCATCTCCAGCAGATCGTCGGCCTCCTCCTCGTTGCGCACAATGTCCGCGTTGCGAGTGACCCGGAAGGGGTGGGAGGCCACGATCTCCATGCCGTCAAAGAGGGCGTCCAGATTGTGCTCCACCACCTGTTCCAAGGGCACAAACGAGAGGGTGTTGTCCAAGGAAACCCAGCGCGGCCGGTTCTCCGGCACCTTGAGCCGGGCAAAGCGGGTCTCGCCGTTGCCAGGGTCCCGCAGGATCACGGCCAGGCTCAGGCTCAGATTGCTGATAAAGGGGAAGGGGTGGCCAGGGTCCACGGCCAGGGGGGTGAGGATGGGGTAGATCTCCCGCAGAAAGAAGGTGCGCAGGTCCTGGACCTGGGCCGGGGAGAGGTCGGCGTAGTTGAGCAGGTGCATGCCCTCTTCGGCCAGGGCGGGCAGGAGTTGGCCCAGCAGACAATCGCTCTGGGCCAACATCATGGGGTGTACGGTCTGGGCGATCAGCTCGATCTGGCGGTCTGGCGTCCACCCGTGCAAGCGCAGATTGGCGATGCCGGCGGCCTGTTGCCGCTTCAGCCCGCCCACCCGCTTGCGGAAAAACTCGTCCAAATTGCTTGACGTAATGGCCAAAAAGCGCAGCCGTTCCAGCAGGGGGGTGCGGGGGTCCAGCCCCTCCTGCAACACCCGCCAGTTGAAATCCAGCCAACTCAGCTCCCGATTGTAGATATTCTCCGACGTGGTCAGCTCCTCCAAAGAGAGGGTGGTCAGGTCCACATCTGACTGCATGGTGGGGACCAAAGGTACGATCACCGGCGGGACCGGCAAAGGCGATCCGGAAGGCCCGGTCGGCTCGGTCGGCCCGGTCGGCTGCCCGTTCACCTGGCTGGATGGCTGATCTTGGGTGGAACGAAGGTCCGTGCGGGCAGTCATAGGGATGCTCCTGGTGGGGGGCGGATAAGAAAGGCGGTTGCGGGTACATAAAAGGTACACAATTCTATGCTAAATTGCAAACGACGCCGGTTCATGGCAAAGTTCCAGGAATGAGTACGCTGCCCAATAAACATTTAACCGCAGAGAGCGCAGAGGATTCGCGGAGGGCGCGGAGGAAAAAGAGAAAAAACTCTGCGTTCCTCTGCGCAATCTCTGCGCCCTCTGCGGTTAAGAAGACGTTTCCACACGAATCGACCCACCCATGAACGAACTGTTCTCGTTGCTTGTGCCCGCCCTGCCTGTGTTGCTGGTTTTGGTGTTGGCGAATTTGGCGGACCGAACCGCAGAGGACTGGTCAGAAACAGACCTATTCCTGGGGCGTTGGGCCGTGGGGCTGCTGGCCGGGATCTATGTACTCATGGTCTTGGTGGGCGGGGGCCTCCAGGTCGCCTTCATCCGCTTGGGTCAGGGCGTCCCCCCGGGCTGGCTGCCCCCGGACATGGGCATGGTCCAAGCCATCACCGCCGGGGAGGTGGCCTCAACCCGCATGGTGGCCGCGGCCTTCTGGCTGCCCGGTCTCCTTGGCCTGCTCCTCCTGCTGCCCCGGATGACCCAAGGCGCCGCCCGCCTTCTGCCCCTGGACCCATCCCGCTGGGTGCATCGGGTGGCCCTGGCCCTGACCCCCCTGGTCCTGGCCAACCTGATGATCACCCTGGGCGTGGGTCTGGGCAATCTGAGCGATCTGCTGGCCAACGGGGATGGGGCCAACCTGGGCTTGGGCGCAGAGACCTTCGTGGCCGTCTGGGGACAGCAACTGCTCTGGGCGCTGGCCGCCCTGATCGGCGTGGGCTGGCTGACCCGGCGGGACCTGGCCGCGTCCCTGCATCGCCTGGGGCTGACCCGGCCCAGCGCCCAAGGCATCCTGGTGGCCGTGGGCCTCAGCATGGCCGCGGTCTTCGGCGTGATCATCCTGCAAGGCATGGGCGCCCTCCTGGGCTTCGGCCCGGACCCAGAGGTGACCGAACTCTCCGAGCAGCTGATCGGTCCCCTCACCCAGTCCTTGGCCGGTATCCTCACCCTGGGCCTGGCCGCGGCCCTGGGGGAAGAGACCCTGCTCCGGGGTGCGCTCCAACCCCGCTTTGGCCTGGTCGCTACCGCGGTCCTCTTCGCCCTGCTCCACAGCAACTACGGCATCACCTTTTCTACGTTGGTCGTCTTCCTCCTCGGTCTGCTGCTGGGCTGGGTGCGCCGCCACTACAACACCGCCACCTCCATGATCGTCCACGCCCTCTACAACATGAGCCTGGGCGCCCTCGCCTATCTGGCTGCCCGACTGATCCAATAAATATCCACGAATCTTCACGAATCTACACGAATCTTTTTAATCTTTTGATTCGTGAAGATTCGTGCAGATTCGTGGATCAATCAGCTATCCCCGATCCCGATCCTATGCTATACTTTTCCCTGGCTTACTTTAGCGGTTTAGTGGCCGCGCACCCAATCCAAAATCAAAAATCCCCAATCCAAAATCGAGCAACCCTATGCCCCAATGGCGTCGAAATCTCTATATCCTCTTTTTCGTCCAACTGATCTCCACCGCCGGCTTTAGCCTGGTCTTCCCCTTTCTGCCCCTCTATGTCAAAGAGGTGGGCATCGCCACCGGGGGCAGCGTGGAGTTCTGGGCGGGCATGGTCTTCTCGTCCCAAGCCGCCACCATGATGATCGCCGCGCCCATCTGGGGGGCCGTGGCCGACCGCTACGGGCGCAAGCTCATGCTCCTGCGGGCCACCCTGGCCGGCGCGGTGATCTTGGCCGCAATGGGCTTTGTGCAGAACGCCGAGCAACTGGTCGCCCTGCGGGCCATCCAGGGCACCCTCACCGGCGTGGTGGCCGCGGCCAACGCCCTGGTCGCCGCCTCCGCGCCCCGGGAAAAGTCCGGCGAATCCTTGGGCCTCTTGCAGATGGCCCGCTGGACCGGCATTGCCCTGGGTCCCCTGATCGGCGGTGTGATCGGCGACGCCTTCGGCTTCCGTGAGAGCTTTTGGATCACCGGCATCCTGCTGGCCCTGGCCGGTTTCGCCGTCCTCTTCTGGGTCCACGAAGACTTTGTCCCCGTACCCAAGTTGGAGCGGCCCACCATGCGGGCCAGCTTTTCGGCCTTGCTCAAGGCCCCGGGCATGGCCACCCTGTACGCCATCACCTTTCTCAACAGCCTGGGCTTCGCCGTGATCCTGCCCATCGCCCCCCTCTTCATGCTCACCCTGCTGCCCAACAGCGGAGCCATCGCCACCATCACCGGCCTCATGATCGGGCTGCGGGCCTTCAGCGGGGCCACCAGCGCGGTCTGGTTTGGCAAGCTGGGCGACCGCATCGGCCACCCCCCGGTGATGGCCGCCGCGGCCCTCTTGGCCATCGTCTTCTACCTGCCCCAGCCCTTTGTCACCGCGGCCTGGCAGCTCGTCGCCCTCCAGGCCCTCAGCGGCTTCGCCACCGGCGGCCTCATCCCCGCCCTGGCCGCTCTGATGAATTTGTGGGCGCCGCAAGGGAATCAAGGGGCTACGTTTGGGGTGGAGAATAGCGTCAATGCGTCGGCGCGGTCGGTTGCGCCCATGGTTGGGGCTGCCGTGGCGGTCTGGTTTGGGCAACGGGGGGTGTTTGCGGCCGCTACGGTGTCGTATGTGGCCGTGGCGGGGTTCGCGGTGTGGGTGTGGTGGGGAGAGCGGGGCAAAACCCGGGCGGAAGAGGTGGTGGCGGCGGATTGATGGGGGGGGGAAGGTGGGGGCGAAGGTGGAGCGAAGGTGGAGCGAAGGTGGAGCGAAGGTGGAGCGAAGGTGGAAAAAAGGAGCTACGAAGCGCAGGTCATGCACTTCGTGGCTATTCGGGTTTGGTCACCAGTCTATATCCTCGACCTTTGGCAGTGATTAGGTATTGCGGTGGACCAGGATTCAGCTCGATCTTTTTACGCACACGTCCAACCAATGAGGCAATATTATTGTTGCTAATCTCAAATCCCGCGTCATCTGGATAGAGGGCGGCGATGATCTGTTCCGTGCTACACAACTTTTTTTCATGTTTATAGAGTAGTGCAAGCAATTCAAACTCTTTGAATGTTAAAGCGTCACAGGTGATTCCGCCAACATAAACCGCGCCGGATTGAAGATCGACCCGTAGTTCATCGTTACTGCCTGGCGACTGTGTGGTAGCAAATTTGCGTAAAAGAGGTGTGAAAAAAGTTGGGTCCTCTTTGACGAGCAGATCACTATCTAAATGAATTAACCCTTTCAACTGCAAATCCTCACGCTCTCGAAAACCGGTAGAAACATTTAATGCCAAGTGATTGAGGGTGCGTCTTTCTTCTTTACTTAGCCCAAGCCACAGTTTGCGCAGCTCTTCTTCTATATTGGGCTGTTCTTGCACCCACTCCTCCCAGCCAACGCCCAAGGGGGGCGATTTGACCAGGGCATCGATTAAGCCAACCATCAAGCCGGGATGTCCGCCACTTAGGTGTAAAATTTGATGCTTGGTGTCTTTAGAAAGAGTTGTTGGGTCAAGAGCGCGTCGAGCGATCAACTGGGCCAGAATCCGTCGGGCATCTTCTTGCCTATAGGGTTTTAGACCTAAAATTGAGCGAGAAATTA
>CAZKEX010000084.1:0-14339 GCA_964551895.1 uncultured Caldilineaceae bacterium
GCTGCGAAAACTAAAAATTCACCCCAAAGACGCCAAGAACGCAAAGAAAAGCAAGGTTTCCCCTCGGCGTTCTCCGCGCAATCTCTGCGATCTCGGCGGTTAAACGCTTTTTGCAGTGCAGTCAACTGTTCAACTGTTCAACTGAGATCAACCTTTGACCGCGCCCATCGCAAGTCCCTCTTTCTGCAAGCTTTGCAACAGCAGGTAGGCAATGATCAAAGGAGTTACCGCAATCGTCGTACCGGCCATGATAGTGGGCCAGGGAGTCGAAAGTCCTTCACTGACGGGTAAGACCGAGATTGCAACCATCAGCGTATACATCTCCTTAGAGCGCAAGAAGAGCAGCGGCCAGAAGAAGTCGTTCCACCGGGCAATAAAGGCCAGGGATGCCCATGCTCCGAGGGCCGGCGTGATGACGGGCAGTACAATCTGCCAGTAGATACGGAAGTCGCCGCAGCCATCAATACGCGCTTGCTCCATCACCTCGGTAGGAAACGACGAAATGTATTGGCGCATATAAAAAATGCCGATTGCGGTCGCAGCCGTGGGCACAATCAATGAGAGCAAATTGTTGATCCACCCCAAAGCGCGCATGATGGCAAAGAGCGGCACCACACCGGCTTCCGGTGGAACCATCATCGTTACCAGCAGCAGGAGAAAAAGCGCCTCCTTGCCGGGAAAACTAAACTTTGCGAAGGCAAATCCGGCCAATGAACAGAGAAAAACTGTGATGATCGTTCCCGCGCCGGCGACGATGATCGAATTGAGCAGATTGCGGCCCATTGGCACCAGTTGCGCCACCTGGTGATAGTTCTGTAACGTAGGTGACTGGGGAAAGAATGTGCTCAAACTACCGAAGCTCTCGGACGGAAGCTTCAATGAGGTGCTGGCCATCCAGATGAGGGGGAATGCAGCAATTGCACACCAGAACACAAGCAGGCCATAGACAATAAAGCGGGTTGATACTGTTGCACGCATAGGCCTAATTGTCCTCCACTAACTCGCTCTGGCGGCGAAGTGCAACGATCTGACCGGCGGAAACCGCCAGCAAGATCAGGGTCAAGGCATAGCCGACTGCGGAAGCCAAACCGAGCTTAAAGATACTAAACCCATTGATATAGAGATACTGAACCACCGATAAGGATGAATTGGCCGGTCCACCCTGCGTCAGAATGTAGGGTTCCGTAAAGATACGGAATGACTCGACCGTCAGGGTGATAAAGCAAAAGAAAAGAATCGGCATTAAGGAAGGAATCGTAATACTGAAGAAGCGCCGTAGGGTACCGGCACCGTCTACAGTCGCGGCTTCATATAGATCCCGCGGAATAGACTGGAGGCCCGACAGCAGAATCAACGCATACCAGGGCGTGATGCGCCAGACATTCAAAAAAATGACAGGCAGCTTTGAGATTTGGGTACTCGTAAGCCATGGCACGGGCGTGATTCCCACCAAGGCCAACAGGCTATTAACCAATCCGCTGTTGAAGTCAAAGAGCATGTTGAAAATCAGACCAACCGCAACCGTGGCCGTTACGTAGGGGAGAAACATGACCGTCCGAATCACTCGCTTTGCCCGCAACCATGTGTGGTTCAGCAAGGAGGCAAGAATCAGCGCTAACGGTATGACAGCCAACGCATTTGCGATCCAGTAGACGATGGTGTTCTTCAGCGCAGTATGAAAGACGCTATCTCGCAACAAAAAACGATAATTACCCAATCCGATCAGTTCCGGTGTACCCAGCCCATTCCATTTATGAAAACTCAAATAGAAAGACCAGATCATGGGAGTCAGTTGAAAGATGGCGAAGAGGATGAAAAAGGGCGAGATAAACAGATATATCTGACGTTTCTCCCAAATGCGGGCGTGCAGCTTTTTCGAGTGCATCTGCGTATATCCTAACGGTTCAAGAGTGCCATCGTACATCTCAAATGCTTACAAAATGGATAGTAATAGAAGGACAGATCTTACACCGGCCCGTAACGGGCCGGTACAAGATCTGTCCAGAATTACCGAAATGACCCCATCTGCGTCTTTGCAGACAGCTTTCGCTAATTACTCAACCGGCGCCGTACCAATTCTCGAGCGCAATTGCTCACCCATGTTCGCAATGGCTTCGGCCATGGTCTGATTGCCAGCCACGTAGTTCTCCAACTCAGCAGAAATGATCGCATCGGCTTCGGCGTCCGCTTCTGTCACCACCAAGTTCTTGGATACGTTCACCAGACCCGAGGCCTCGGCTGCACGGAAGGACTGACCGCCATAGTAAGCAGTCGGCTCCTGCCAGAGAGGATCGGTCAACAGATCCAGGGCAATAGGATTGGAGTAGGGCGCTTCCTGCTCCACCATCTGCTCAGTCCACTGATTGCGCGCCTCAGAATCAAACTGGTAGGCCTCCCAGATCGTTTTGTACAGGTCCGCATAGACCGGATCCGGTTTGTTGACCAGACATTCCAGTCCGACAACCGGAGCGCCGCCCAGTTGCAGATCTTCGTAGACGGGCACAGGCATCACACGCCAACTGCCTTCCATGTCGGGCAGATTCTTGCGCAGGAATTCATCCCAAAATGCACCGATGTAGAATGTGGCAATCTTGCCCTCCCGCGTCGCCTCATAGAGCGGGGGCTGGAAGATGGCGGATTTATAGAGCAAATCCTCCTCGTAGAGCGTCGACAACGTCCCAAACGCTCGCTTTGCGCCCGGATCGGTGTCGATCACGACGTTGCCCCCTTCATCCCAGATCTGGGCGCCTGCTTGAGGCATCAAGCCACGGCGACCCCAATAGCGCCAGGTAAAAGAACCTGGATCCACATATGACAAATAGACCTCACCGTCGCTGGCTTCTTTGAGCTGGCGTCCCGCTTCAATGTAGCCCTCAATTGTTGTCATATCTGCAGGGTCGATACCGTACTGATCAAAGATCGCTTGGTTGTAGAAGAGAACCTGCGGGCGCAGATCCTTGGGCAGGCAGTAGATGCGCCCCTTGTAGTAAAGCTGATCAAGCGCGCCAGCTACAAAACGATCCTCGAATTGTTCCACATACTCGGTCACGTCCATCAGCACACCGCCGTCGGCCAGCGCTTTCATGCTGACGGGCGCCGATGCTGTGGCGTCGGGCAACTCATTATACGCACCGGCTGTAAACGAAAGCTGAATTTTCTGGCGGGCGTCGGCTTCGCCTTCCGTCTGCACCATCTCGACCGTTACGCCGGGTGCAACATCGGGATGCGCGGCCAGATAGTCCTCAAAAAACTGCTGCCAGTATTGGGGCTGACCATAGCCATAGACCACCATTTTGCCCGGCGGGAAGGCAGGCGCTTCAACTTCGCTGCCGGTGTCGTCGTTCGCGGTATTGGCTGGTGGCGCTGACGGCGCTACACAGCCGCTCAACACCAGTACGAAGGTGAACAAAAGACTCAATACAAGGGCATAATGGCGTGAATGCCAAGACGAAAGTCCGATTGTGTTGCCTCGTGAAGAAAGTGTTCCTCTATTGCTGCCGAGATTTACCAGGGCAACAGACAGTCGTTTGTACATAGATTTCTGTCCTTTCATAGTTGGGTTGAACGCGCCTTGAAGTACACAAACTCGACAGAGGGGAGTGAAAAAAAACGCCAAAGTATTTAAGCGGGATATGTGGCTTCTACCGCAGCACGAATATGGGCAGTTGGTGTGGCGCCAGGAAGCGTGCAGTCAGCGCCCAGCATCAGGTCGTTGCCGTCCCACTTATCCATGATCTCGTGTACCTGGGTTTGAATCGCCTCAACCGGTCCATCCACGATCACGCCTCGATAGTCCATACCGCCCAAAATCGGCCGCTTGAAGAGCGTTCGTCCTGTCAAGAGATCAGGGTTTTGTTCGTGTACCGACCAGTTCACCACATGGGACGGATAATCTGCATAAAGTGGCATTCGGACGCGATCCTTGCAAACATGGAGAATGTTAAACTCACCATGCGGTTGGATTGCGTTAAGGATTTTAAGATCAAAGGGCTTGATATACTGGAGAAACTCTTCTTCGGTAAAGCGATAGTCCTCTCCACCGAGCGCGGCGTAGTAGATGCCGTCGGCTCCTGCCGCCAAGCACGCTAGGGAAAGTTCCGCCAAGCTATCCGAAATGGCATCCAGCCCGCTCATCACAGCTTGAGGATTCTCACGGAGGTGCGCCGTTACTGGATTGGCATGGGAGAAGGTCTCTTCCGGTGACTGAGTTGCGTGGAAAGCGGAAGCGAAAACGCCATGAATGGTCACAAGGATCATGGTCTCGTCGCCCACAGCGTCGCTAATATGCTTTAGCTCGTTCAGCAACGCCTGATAGAACGGCGCGGAAAGAGGGGCCGGACGCACATGCCGCCAATCTGACGCTGTGGCAGGCGGGCTTTCATCCCGGTAAAGATGCTCATTCATGACCTTCAGAAAGTCGACATTTGTTTCCCGGTAAAAATCCAGATGCGCGGCTATTGCCGCTGCACCGCTGTGCTGATGGCGGGGAAAGTGATACCAAAAACTGGCCGGCGGACGCGGTACGGCTTGTCCGGACAGAACAGAGCGCACTAACTCTTTCTTGTTCATAAGCGCACTAACTCTTTCCTATTCATGAGTGTAGGCTATTATTCTATTGGATTGCGTTTGGGATTGACGCTGACTATAACAGTTGCATCGCTGGCTGTCAATTATCTGAGAGGGGTTATCTGAGAGGGATGGGGTCAAGTATAAGTGTCACTGGAAGGCGGAGGTCATCTCCGAAATATTTCTGTGAGCCACACCCCATTCCCCCTCCTGCATCAGCCCCAAAAACGGGCCGGGATCATAGGTGTTGGCAGGTTCTCTTGAGCGGCGGACACGATTTAGCCGCTCCTTAACTTTGACATGCTCTTTTGTGTCCTCGCCATGGACACAAAAGAGTTCCTTACTTGCGACTCTTCCACGCCTCCCACATAACAATGCCCAGATAAAATAAAGTGATGATCACCATCAACCCCAGAGGGGAGAGGGCTAACATGGCGGTTTCATGGGGTATATTGGCCATGATGGGGGCGTTGCTGGCAATGGCTAAACTGGCCAACATGCCTATCAGGATCAGCGTGATTACCAGACGGCGCACATTTTGATTCAGGTTGTTTTTCAGCTCGTCCATCTGCTGGTCTAGATCGCTGGCGTCAATTTCCAGAACAAAACGGCCGTTTTCCAACTGCGTCATCCACTTCGCCGCTGCCTCTTGCCAGATGGGCAAGCGCATGACCACCTCCTTCGTCGTGCGCCTAACCTGCTCTTTCGTCTTCTCCACCAACACGTCTGCCTGGAATTGTTCCAGAAAAACTCCCTCAATTTCATCAACCGCCATGTCAAAAAAGGAAAGTCGGGGCGCCAACAAGGTCACTGTCGTCTCTGTTTGCATCAGTGATTTCATTGCCAGTGCAAAGGCCCGATCCAGCCGCAGCTTATACCGGGAAAGCAGAGCAAACACATCTTCCATGACCGCCGACAACTGGGGGATCTGCTTAGAAAAGACCAAATGGCGCTTGACCATGCGATCCACATCTCTCCCAAAAGCGTGTTGGTCCAAATCCTGGTCATGCCGGGTCATTTTCAAGACCGCCTGGGCGACACTTTTAGAATCCCCATCCTTGAGCGACCAGACCATGTTGACCAGTACAACCCGCTGTTTGGCGCTGAGGGACCCCATCATGCCCAAATCCAAAAAGATAAGGCTGCCCTGCTGTAGATCGATGAATACATTGCCCGGGTGGGGATCGGCGTGAAAAAAGCCATTTATCATCACCTGCTTGTTCATGGCCCGTAAAAACAGACGGGCCAATCGCTCCCGGTCGGCCATCCCGCCGTCCCCTTTGGCAACCTCCGTGATCTTTATCCCGTCCACGTAGGTCATTGTCAACACCTTGCCACTGCTATACTGCTCATAGATCGTGGGAACTTGAATATCAGGTGTGGCGCGCAAATTGTATGCCAGCAATTGAGCGTTAAAGGCCTCGTTGCGATAGTCCAGTTCCACGAGGACGCTCTCAGAAAATTCATCCAGCAGGTCGCTAAAGCCCATTTCCCGCACCCAACGGGAACGGCGTTCCAGCTTGGTGACCACATCGCGCATGATATTGAGATCGCCACGCACGGTCACATTGATGTCCGGGCGTTGCACCTTCACCACAACGACCTCGCCACCGGGTAGCGTGGCGCGATGGATCTGGGCGGTTGAGGCGGCGGCTAACGGCTCCTTGTCAAAGGTGGCAAAGACGCTTTCCGGTGACGCGCCCAATTCTTGGTGGATCCGTTTTTCAACCTGGGCATAGGGGAAGGGGGCAACATCGTCTTGTAGCTTTTCCAGTTCCGTTATCCACGATTCTGGCAATATATCAGAGCGACCGGCGGCCATTTGCCCAATTTTGACATACGTGGGGCCCAGCTCTTGCAACATCAAACGTACAGCAGTCTGTGGGCTTTCATCAATCATTATTTGGGTATGGGCGTAGATGATGCGCTGCATTCTGCGGCGTACGCCCCGCAAGGGGGTCTGGTCCAGGGCAATCGCCACGCCGTAGCGCCAGATGATGCCATAAGTTTGCTGTAATCGGAGGTTTTCAACGATGTTCTCGCGCAATCCGCGCGGCAATTTCCCCAGCCAGCGCCAATAGAAGCGGGTCTTGTTTTGGCTGTCGTAAAGAATGGGTGTATCCAACCCCAAAACCGCTTCCAGCACAGCGACGAGCAAACCAGAGACCAGCCCGGCGAGCAGAATAGAGGCAAAATTATGGGCGACAAATATCACAGCGGCGGATGTGGCAAGCAGATAGAAGAGCAGGCTGTTGATGAGGATGGCAAGCAGCCCTATGCTTTTTAGCAAAAACTTGCCGGTGAAGACAAGGATAATTGGCTGCACAAACGTGTTCACCAACCCAAACAAAACACCCATCGACAATAGTTCGAGCAGCGTAGCCAGGGATCCCATCTGCAACGGGTGCAGAGAAATTCCCGGCACTAGCAGGATTGTCAAGGTCAAGGCCAGCGTATTGACCAGAACTTGCACCACAAAATAGACCATTTTTGCCCCTTCTATCCTCCGCACCGCCACACCCCATCCTCCCCCTGCACCAAGCCCAAAAAGGGGCCAGGGTCGTAGGTGTTGGCGGCGTCGGTCTCGTTGGCATAGCCGCCGGACTGGGTAGATTTGACCACGGAGAAGTGCAGATGCAGCCCCGTGGGCCGGCTGGGCGTGCCGGACCAAGTACCCTGATAGCCCAGGAGTGTGCCCGCGGCCACAAAGAGATTGAACGTGCCCGGCGGGAATTTTTCAGAGATAAAAGAAGTCTCTCCGTCCGCGGAGGCCATGTGGGTGTAATAGGTCCAGATCTGGGCGCCGGGCAGGGGGGCGTCCAGGTCCGGGGTGGCTTCAAGATCCCCCAGGCCGGGGAACTCCTTGTGGCGGATGATCACCGTGCTGCGCCAATCCGCCTCCCGGATCAAATAGCCGTCATAGGCGGCGAAGATGGGGGTGACGTTGCCCTCCCCGTCCGGGCTGAAGATGTCGAAGCCCGAATGGGCGTGGCCCGGGCGGAAGCTGTCCCCCCGGCCAAAGCCCACATAGCCGTCCGTGGGCAGCAGCATCACCCCGCCGGGGCAGCGTTCGCCCCCGGTCAACCGCCAATCCACGTGGGCCGCCGGATCCGCAAACCAGGCCCGCAGCCGCCACATCTGCCCGGAGCCGCCGCTCAACCCAAATTGGAAATAGAGCAGCACGCCGCCGATCAGCCCCAAAGCCAGTAGGACCAAGATGCCCCCGACACGCAGAATTCGGCCCATGGGCTATTCACCCTCCCCAAGGTGCCCAGGGGAAGCCAGCGGGGAAACCAGCACTTTGTCCACCCGCAGCCCGTCCATGTCCATGATTTCGGCCTGCCAATCCTCCCAAGCGAAGCGCTCCCCGGTCTTGGGGATGTGGCCCAGAAAGGTGACCGCAAAGCCAGCCACCGTCTGAAAGAGCCGCTCCTCCTCGCCGGGCAACGGTTTCCCCCCCAACAGATCGGCGAACTCGTCCACGGGCATAGCCCCATCGATCAGCCACGAACCATCGGCCCGATGGACGACCATGGGCGCTTCGGTCTCCCCCCGTTCCGGCAGGGCCCCCACAATCGATTCCAGGATATCCGTGGGGGTGACCACCCCCTGCACCACGCCGAATTCGTCGATCACCAAGGCCAGCTTGGCCCGGGCGCGCCGAAAGCGCTCCAGCACCTTCAACGCCGGCATGGTTTCGGGCACGAAGAGCGGGGCATGCATGAGATCCCCAAGGTCCAGGGCCCCCTCCGTCAACTGCTGGATCAGCAGATCTTTGGCTACCACCACACCCCGCAGGCTGTCCAGACCGCCGTCCGCCTCGGCCTCGGCCACAGGCAAACGGGAGTGGCCGCTGACCGCCAGCTTGCGCAAGAGTTGGTCGGGCGTGGCGTCGATGTTGAGATAGACCACATCCCGCCGGGGGGTCATGAGGGTGGCGGCGGTGCGATCCCCCAGGCGGAAGATGCGGGTCACCATTTCGCTCTCGGCCGGCTCGAAGGTGCCGGCCGCGGCCCCCTCTTCCAGCATGATCCGGATCTCTTCCTCGCTGACCAGGCTCTCCGCGGCCTGTTTGATGCCGATCATGCGCACCACGCCCTGGGTGGAGGCGCCGAGCAGGCTGACCACGGGCGAGGCCAGCCGGGAGAGCAGGGTGATGGGTCGGGCCACCAAGGAGGCGATACGTTCCGGGTTGGAGAGGCCGATCTGCTTGGGGACCAGTTCGCCCACCACCAGGGAGAGGAAGGTGATGCCCACAACGACCAAGGCCACGCCCAGGGCATTGCTATACGCGGCCAGAGCCGGGATACGGGCGATGACCTGGGCCAGTTCACCGGCCAGGGTAGCCCCGCCAAAGGCGCCGGCCAAGATGCCCACCAGGGTGATGCCGATCTGCACCGTAGAGAGGAAACGGCTGGGGTCGTTGGCCAGGTCCAGGGCAGCCTGGGCCCGGCTGTCCCCCTCCTCGGCCAACTGCTGCAACCGCGCCTTGCGCGCCGAAACCACAGCGATCTCCGACATGGCCAAGACACCGTTGGTCAGAATTAGGAGAAATATGATGATGAGTTCGAGTGTTATGGAAGGCATGGGCAGGGATTGGGGATTTGGGATTTGGGATTTGGGTTTACAGAATTCACGGAGCGACGCGGTAGGGGCCCAACTTTGTAGGGGCACGAGGTGGGATGGCGGAAGAATCTTCGCAAAGAAAGACCGGTTCCATCGCCATCCCACCGTTCGACTGAGCTCACGCCGAAGCCTCGTGCCCGGCCTTTCATTCATTCACGTTGTCAGCGCCAGGCCGGGCATGAGGTGTGGCGGATGCAAATTTAGCCGTTGAATGATCATGGTTCCCGCCACACCTCATGCCCCTACGAAGTTGGACCCCTACCGTTTGGCTCTCCCTTGGCCAGATCAGCATAAGGCAAAATCAGCCATTCTTCTGCAATCCCCAATCCCCAATCCCAAATCCCAAATCCCCCACTCCCCTACAAATGCAACGCCGCGTCCGACGGGGCGTGGCGGCGGATGTAGGCCAGGAGCAGCACGGTGATGGCGATGCCGACCGCGCCTGTGGCGAAGACGGCCGCATAGCCCACCCACAACACCAGATAGCCGCTGACCAGCGCGCCCAAGATAGAGCCGATGCTGATAAAGGACGTATAGGTGCCCACCGCGGCGCCCTCACTGCCCAGGGGAGCCAGATGGGCCACGGTGGAGTTGCCCGCCACCGCAATCCCCGCCCAGCCCAACCCGCTCAACGCTTGCAACACAGCCAGGATGACCAGGCTCTGCATCCCCCGCACCTGGAGCAGGGAGACCAAAGCAAAGCCGGCAAAGACCCCAATCCGCAGGCTGATGGTGAGCATCTGCACCCGCAGACTGCCCCGGCTGCTGATCAGGTTGCCCACCCAGCGATAGCTGAAGGCGGCGGCGATGCTGTTGATCATGCCCAAAAAGAAGACCGAGCCGCTGCTGTTGAGCAGCTCCTGGCGCTGCCAAACCGCAAAGGGCGTGTAGGCCATCACCGACATGGTGAAGAGGAAGAAGCTGGCAAAATAGTAGGCCACCAGGGGCTTGTGCAGGGCATCCATCCCCCGATGCACCTCCCGCACAGAGCGCCGCCCCACCTTGCCCGGCAAGCGCACCATCCCCAGGGCCAGCCGCGCCGCGGCCCGAAAGGGGTTGAGGCTGGGCAGATGATGCAGGGAGTTGGGCAAGAAACGGCTACGCTCGACCATGGAAAAGCCAGAGCGCAGGGAGACCCCGGCGTCGTGCTGCCGGGGCTGGCGAGGCTTGGCCATGTGGGGTTCCGGCACCACGCGCCAGGCCCACATCACCCCCAGAATGCTCAGGCCGCCGCTCAAAAACCACATGCTGCGCTGGGTGAACTCGTTGCCAAAAAAGCCGATGCCATAGGTGATGAAAAGCAGCCCCACCACCCGGCCCAGCACCACCCCCCAGCCGCTGATCTGGTTGAAGCGGCCAAAGGTCTCGTCCCACTCTTCCTTGGCCGTGGTGTCCATGATCAACGTGCTGCTGACCGGGGTGCCGGCTACGCTCAACGCCCCCACCAGGGCCGAAAGCAGAATGTATTGCATCACGGTTGTACTCAGCCCCGTCAGCAAAGTGGGGATGCCAAAGCCCAGAAAGCCCAGGATCAGATAGAGCTTGCGGGTTCCGTACCGGTCGCTCAGCCAGCCCCACAGGGCGACCGCGGGTACCGTGGCCGCGCTGGTGATGGAGCTGGCCAGCCCCACATCCGCCACACTGCCGCCCAAGATCTCGGTGATGAAAATAGCGGGCAGGCTGATGGTGCTGCCGCTGCCGATCTTGTTGGGCAAGAAGGCATAGAACCAGGCCGGGGCCTTGCCGCCCTTGTCCTTCTTCTTCGATCCCACCCGAAAGGTGGGGTGCAACATCCGGGACCAAAGGCTGGTCTCCGCCTGGGCGGTGGCGCTCTTGATGGCCTGGTCATGGCCAATTGACGTACTCATAGATAAGTGCTCCTGGGGTTCAACAAGAAACAGAACGCGGATGACGCTGATTGGACGGATTAAAACGGATTCTTAAAAATCAGCGAAAATCCGCCAGATCAGCGTCATCCGCGTTCTATTCCACCGGCAACAAAAGCGGTTTAGTAAAAAGCGATTCTCTATTCTACCCCTCAACCCCAGCGCGGGCAAACCCCCCACCTGCATCAACCACATTTGAACCCCACCCGTTCCCTGTGCTACCATCCAATGACTCTGCTGCAAAAAGATCTAATTCACCACAAAGAACACAAAAATCACAAAGAAAAACAAAGCTTTTCCTCTGCGTTCTCTGCGAAACCTCTGTGCCCTCGGCGGTTAAACAGCTTTTTCAGCAGAGTCACAAATCAACCAATCAACCAATCAACCGATCGGAGCCCACCCATGTCCGAACTCTTCACCGTCCACACCCCGCCGGACGCCTGGCGCGTCTTCCGCGGACACTTCACCCCCACCGTGCGCACCGAGACGATCCCCACCATCGACGCCCTGGACCGCATCCTGGCCCAGGATCTGCATTCGGCCCAGGATCTGCCCAACTTCGCCCGCTCCACCATGGATGGCTACGCCGTGGCCGCGGCGGACACCTATGGCGCGTCCCCGGGCCTGCCCGCCTTTTTGGACGTGGTGGGGGAGGTGCCAATGGGCCAGGCCGCCACGGTCAGCGTGGGCGTGGGCCAGGCCGTCCTCGTCCACACCGGCGGCATGATTCCGCCCGGGGCCAGCGCCGTGGTGATGGTCGAAAACACCCAGCGGGTGGATGCGGCCAGCATCGAGGTAATGAAGCCCGTGGCCGAAGGGGAAAACGTGATCCAGGTGGGGGAGGATATTGGGATCGGGGATCTGGTCTTGGGGATTGGGCATTTGCTGCGCCCCCAGGATTTGGGCGGGCTGTTGGCCTTGGGCATCACCCAGGTGAGCGTGGCCGTGCCCCCCCGGGTCGCCATCCTCTCCACCGGGGACGAGGTGGTGCCCCCCGACCGCACCCCCGGCCCCGGCCAGGTGCGGGACATCAACTCCTACACCCTGGCCGCGTTGGTGCGGCGGGCCGGCGGGCAGCCGGTTCTCGGCGGCATCATCCCCGACAACCGGGCGGCTTTGGAAGCTGCCGTGGCCAAGGCCGCCGCGGACGCGGACGTGGTGGTCCTCTCCGCCGGCAGTTCGGTCAGCTATCGGGACATGAGCGCGGAGGTGATCGACGGCCTGGGGCGGCCTGGGGCGCTGGTGCATGGGGTCAGCGTGCGGCCGGGCAAGCCCACCATCCTGGCCGTGTGCGACGGCGTGCCGGTCTTCGGTCTGCCCGGCAACCCGGTCTCGGCCATGGTGATCTTCGACCTCTTTGTCACACCGACCATCCGCCTGCTGTTGGGCGCATCCGCCCCGGCGCAGCAGCAAGTCCAGGCGAGGTTGGCCCGCAACATCGCCTCCACCACGGGCCGGGAAGACTACGTCCAAGTCCAGGTCGAAGAGCGGGAGGGGGAGCTGTGGGCCGTGCCCGTCTTCGGCAAGTCCAACCTGATCTATACCTTGGTCCACGCCGACGGGGCGATCAAAATCCCCCTGGACAGCGGGGGCGTGCGTCAAGGGGAGTGGGTGGTGGTGGGGTTGCATTGAGTCGCGGAGTCTGCGCCAGGGGGTGCGAACTCCGCGGATTGGGCTACGCTGCCACTTTGCATTGATCAGGGTACGCCCGTCAACCCGAATGAACGTCGAAAAAAAGGTCATCATGGGCAAAGTCGAGATATATCAATCCCTCCTCGGAATCTACCTCTACATGGCATTTGGCCTTGTTTGCGTTGCGATTGGATACATAATGATTGCAAGCGGCGGGCCTGTCGGCTGGTTTATTATGCCGATGGGGATCCTCGGCATCTTGACAAGCCTTCTCGCCTTGAAGAGAAGTCGGCTGCGCATTATAATGACATCAACTGGCATTACGGCAAAGACACGCGGCCCCGATGAGATTCCGTGGCAAGACATCAATTCGGCAAGAATTGAGCGTTATCGAGGGGGGAGCCTTGTCATACTTGAACTTGTCGGTGGGAAGATGGAACGTATCCATGCGTCTGGGCTACAAGTCTCGGAGGGCGAAGTCCTGCACATGATTCGAGAGAGGCTTTCTCACACAACGGCTTGAATAAAGGAGAAAACAACCATGACCCGCACCATCTCAATGCAAACATCAAAGACCCAAATCATGCAGATTTTTCGCGAGATCGAGGAGAGCGGCGAGGCGTTGATCATCACCGATCACGGTCGCCCGACATTGCGGGTGATACCCATCGATCAGCAGCCGTCCGCCAAGAAACTGACCGTCGAAGAGGCTTTTGCAGATTGGCGCGGGAAAACGGAATTTCTCGAGGACCCGGACACGCCCACGATTGACGAGTGGGAAGACGTCTGATTCCACCCACTCCAAAAGCCTTGCAATACCTCGTTCAACGGGCTTGACTGCCTGTATTTCCTTTGAGGACAGCCTCAGCGGGATGGAGATCACGAGCTGATGGCCGCCTTCGCCGTCCGCCCTTCAATGTGGCCCAAGAGCTCCATGCCGAGGTCATCGACTCCCCTATTTTGCCGGATATGCCCAAAGGCCCTGTCTGTCCCATGTGCGAAAAGCGCTCATCGCCTTTGGGTTGAAAGCGCCTGGGTAAGCTGACTTACTTTCGGTTTCAGAACAAGCGTGCTATGCTTGTCCGGCAAGTCTGCTATTGAGCGGTACATTCAAAAGGGAGAAGAATCGATGACGAACTATGTTCTGTTGTATTTGGGTGGGACCATGCCAGAAGACGAAGCCACGAACGCGCAAGTGATGGCGGCGTGGGGGGCCTGGTATGGCAAGTTGGGGGCCACGGTCGTGGATGGCGGCAACCCCTTCAGCGGCTCCAAGGTGGTCACCAATGACGGGGTCAGTGACGGGCCTACGGACCATTCGGGCATCACCGGCTACACCATTATCGCCGCAGACTCCATGGACGATGCGCTGGCCAAGGTCCAGGGCCATCCGCATCTGAGCTATGGCGGCCAGGTCTCTGTGTACGAGACGTTTGAGATGTCCATGTAGCGAACAGATCCGGTCGATGACTTCACTGCAAGAAGTCGAATCAACCACAAAGATCACAAAGATCACAAAGAAAAACAGGGCTTTTCCTCTGCGGCTCTCTGCGTTCTCGGCGGTTAAATGCTTTTTGCGGGGGCTCAGTTGATCAAGAAAACCCATGCGGCGCATGGGTTTTCTTGATC